>JAZSAD010000086.1:0-18882 GCA_045601715.1 Faecousia sp. | reverse complement strand
GGTGGCGAAGGCACAAAGCTCTACTCCACCGCCGGCACTCGTTTCAAGACACTATGTATTCAAAACGACCTGCACCTGCTGGATGCCTCTGTCCGCCACTTGGGAACAGATATCAACTATGTGGTTTTGGAGAATCTGTATGCCTATCTGCAAGACAAGGTGCAGTTCTTCTTCGATACGCCGGTTCAGACCGTCGCCGTAGCCGACAGCGGCTACCGAATCGTCTGCGCTGATGAAACCTATCACTGCGATCAGTGCATCATTTCCGTAGGTCGCAGCGGCAGCAAGTGGATGGAATCCGTCTGCCGGGATTTGAAGATCCCCACCGAGTCCAGCCGTGTGGATATCGGTGTTCGTGTGGAGCTGCCCGCTGAGGTGTTTGCCCACCTGACTGACGAGTTGTATGAAAGCAAAATCGTCTACCGCACAGAAAAGTACGGCGACAAAATCCGCACCTTCTGTATGAATCCCAAGGGCGCTGTGGTTAACGAAAACACCAACGGCATCATCACTGTCAACGGTCACAGCTACGAAGACCCCGCCAAGCAGACCCAGAACACCAACTTTGCGCTGCTGGTGGCAAAACACTTCTCCGAACCCTTTAAGGATTCCAACGGCTACGGTGAATCCATTGCCCGGCTGAGCAATATGCTGGGCGGCGGTGTGATCGTGCAACGGTTTGGCGATTTGATTCGCGGCCGCCGTTCCACCCCCAATCGGATCGAGGAAGCCTTTATCACCCCCACCCTGACCGCCACCCCCGGTGATTTGAGCCTGGTGCTTCCCAAGCGTATTATGGACGGCATTATCGAGATGATCTACGCGTTGGATAAGGTTGCGCCCGGCATTGCCAACGATGACACCCTGCTTTACGGTGTAGAGGTCAAGTTCTACAACATGGAAGTAGAGGTGAGTGAAAAGCTGGAGTCCCGTTACCCCGGTCTGTACATTATTGGCGACGGCAGCGGCATTACCCACTCTTTGTCCCACGCATCCGCCAGCGGTGTGTATGTTGCTCGCAACATTTCTCAATAAAAAACAGCATTTCATTACAGAAATGTCTGTTTACCGTACAACTTCTCAAAAATAGATACAGAATGTGAGGAATACAAACCTATGAAAAAATACCTGTTTGCTTTACTGGCGATTTTGTTGTGCCTTTCTGCCTGCAGCGCGCCTGCCACTAACACCCCCGGTACAACAGAAGCAAAGCCTACAGCTTCGTCCGTACCGGAAACCAAACCCACAGAACCTACCCAGTCTCAAGAATTCAAATTTGAGCCGGGCTATTTCCCCATTCCCGAAGAGCCTGCAACATTTACCTATCTCTCCGGAGCAGGTGCCTGGCAGAGTGAAATGGATATTAACACCGATGGCACTTTTTCCGGTCGGTATCAGGACGCAGAGATGGGTTCCTCCGGAGAAGGCTACAACAGCACCTACTACATTTGCGATTTTTCCGGTGTTTTTACCGATGTTGAAAAAGTAAACAGCTACACCTATAAGGTACGCCTGTCTGATCTGAGCACCGCTGAGCCTGTGGGTAAGGAATGGATCGATAAAGAGATCCGCTACATAGCCGCTGAGCCTCACGGTCTGACCGACCCCGAGGGGAAACAGGAATGCAAGGAATTTATCGTGTATATGCCCACCGCCCCTATTTCGGAATTGTCTGAGGAGTTCCTGAGCTGGTGGCCCTACAAAGGAGAAAATAAGGATACCCTCTCCTGCTTCGGTCTTATGAATGTAACCACAAATGCCGGATTCTTCTATCTGCCGGAAGCATAAACAGTAAATGAAATACAACTACTACCTATTTGATTTTGACGGGACTTTGGTGGATTCTATGCCCACCTTCTGCAGCTGTATGCTGCGGATTTTGGATGAGAATCACATCTCCTATCCCCCGGACATTACCAAAATCCTCACTCCTTTGGGGTTGAACGGCACAGCAGAATATTTCAGAAACACCATGGGTCTGCAAGTAGACAAGGACAAGCTGACAGACTTGATTATGGAATATCTGACAGAGGCCTATTTCCATACCATCCCTGCCAAACCCAATGTGATCTCCACCCTAAAGGTGCTGAAAGAGCAGGGCGCCAGTCTGAATATCCTCACCGCCAGTCCCCATATAACTTTGGACGCTTGCGCCAAGCGGGTAGGGTTATGGGAGTTATTCGATAACATCTGGTCCTGCGACGATTTTGACACCACCAAGGCTGATCCCCAGATCTATGTCCGGGTGGCGGGGAAATTGGGTACTACGGTGGAAAACGTACTGTTTTTAGACGATAACATCAACGCGGACAAAGTGGCAAAATCTGCCGGTATGCAGGTGTGCGGTGTGTATGATGATTCCTCCAAGGATATGGTGGAACAAATGAAGGCTGCTGCGGACTATTACATTTTTGATTTTGAGGAACTTTTGGATTTATAAATTGAAACAGGCTTGACCCAGTGGTCAAGCCTGTTCACTTTTTAGATATTGATTGAGGAAGTTGAGGGTTTTCTTTTTGTCGGCTGACCACAAAGGGGCAATCAGATCTTTCTTCGCGCCGTCGCCGGTAATGCGGTGGACTACCGTTTCCGGGGGCAGAACAGAAATACACTTCTTCAGGATTGCAGCATAGCCTTCTAAGGTCAGCGTCTGTACCCTGCCGGCTTCATATTCGGCCGCAAGACGGGTGTTTTGCAGAATATGCAGCAGATGGAATTTCACCCCGTCTGTGCCGCAGGCCACAGCAAATTTCGTGGTAGCAACCGGTTCATCATCCGGCAAGCCGATGATGATATGGGTGATCACCTCTATCCCGGCTTTTTTCAGCCGGGAAACTGCGTCAGCAAAAACCTCGGTTTGATAGCCGCGGTTTACATAATCTGCCACGGTGTTATCGGCGGTTTGCAGACCCAGCTCCACCGTTACCGGCTTAATAGCGTTAAGTTCCCGCAGCAGCGCGATGGTCGGCTCCGGCAGACAGTCCGGACGGGTGGCAATGTTCAGGCCCACGATATACTCGGGGGCTATGGCTTCATAGAACAGTTCTTTCAGGCGGTCATAGGGAGCATATGTGTTGGTGAAGGACTGGAAATAGGCGATGTATTTGCCGCCTTTGATCTTATCGGCCACTCGTCTTTTGGCATTTTCCAGCTGCCGGGTGATATTCTCCCCGTGTTCGGCAAATTCGCCGCCACCGAGAGCAGAGCAGAAAATGCAGCCGCCGGTGGACACGCTACCGTCCCTGTTGGGGCAGGTAAAGCCTCCATCTAAGGACAGCTTATACACCTTGCAGCCGTATTTTCCCTTGTAATAGTCATTGGCGGTTTTGTACATTCCCTCACCCCACTTTATGGTCATTATAGTATGGGATGAGGGAAAATGCAATCATATAGAACTTTTACGGGCGGATGATATCCGCCCGTTAAAATAATGTGGTTATCCAATAAATCAAACCGTAAACTACCGATGCAGACACACCATACACGA
This sequence comes from Faecousia sp., assembly GCA_045601715.1. Taxonomy (GTDB): domain Bacteria; phylum Bacillota; class Clostridia; order Oscillospirales; family Oscillospiraceae; genus Faecousia. The sequence continues at coordinate 15,395 of JAZSAD010000086.1, read as the reverse complement.
TGACAGGTCCTGCTATGGTGAACATCTTCGCTCCAACTCCTAAGATAAACCCCTCTGTTTTGAATTCCACGGCGGGGGCGGCGATGGAATTGGCAAAGCCGGTGATGGGTACTAATGTGCCGGCGCCGGCATGTTTGGCAATATTATCGTACAGGCTCAGTCCTGTGAGTAACGCAGATAAGGTAATCAGGGTGATACAGGTGGCCGTACCGGCGCCATCCTTATCCAGGCCTAAGGCGGTATAGCCGTTCATACAAAGCTGACCGATGGCGCAAATCAATCCGCCGATCAAAAAGGCTTTCAAACAATCCCTGCCCATAGGTGATTTCGGCTCCATACTTTTGACTAATTTTCCATATTCTTTTTCCGTCATAACAAAATCCCTCCTGTGGTATTTTTCCATACACAGGAGGGATTATGCATTTATTTGTTAAGCACTTCCAAGGCAGCACGAGCCGCATCTTGTTCGGCACGCTTTTTGCTGGTACCGACGCCTTTGCCCACGACTTCTCCGTTGAGAGTCAGCTCCACAAGGAACTGCTTATCGTGGTCAGGGCCGCTCTCGCCAACCAGGCGATAGGCAAGCTGCTGGTTTTTCTTTTGCTGCACCAGCTCCTGCAAAGCGGTTTTGTAGTCGATATTCTTCATAACGCTCACCGGTACATTACACAGGACGAATTTACGGATAAATTCCTCCGCAGGCGCCATACCGCCGTCTAAAAAGCAGGCGGCAAGCACAGCTTCCACCGCATCGGCAAGAATGGACGGACGGTTTCTGCCGCCGCTCTGCTCTTCACCCTTGCCCAGCAACAAATGGTCGCCCAAATGCAGCTTCTTGGCAATCTCCGCCAGGCTTCTCTCGCAGACCATATCCGCCCGCATACGGGTCAGGTCACCCTCCAGACGGTCAGACTGAGTCTGATACAGATGCTCCGCAACCACCATACCCAGCACGGAATCGCCCAAAAATTCCAAACGTTCGTTGCTTTTCAGGCTGTCGTGCCACTGCTCATTGGCATAAGAGGAATGGGTCAGGGCATTTTGCAGCAGGGTGATATTTTTGAACTTATAACCGATAGCAGTTTCTAAATCCTTAAGCATTCTCGGGCTCCTTTTCCGTCAGTTCCAAAAGACTTTCTTCCAATTCAGCGGAGAAATCCGTCTTGGCAGCTTCCATTGCCTGCTTCACCGCATTGCGGAATGCCAGAGCATCAGAAGAGCCGTGGGCCTTGATCACCGGCTTGCGGATACCCAAAAACTGGGTGCCGCCGATGGTGCGGTAGTCCAGCATTCCCATCACTTCGTCTACACCGGGTTTGCAGAACAGGTAGCCGATTTTGGACAGGAAGCTTCGCTTGAAAATCTTATGCTTCATCAGGCTGCCCATAAACATAGCAGTACCCTCAATGGATTTCAGCAGCACGTTACCGGCAAAGCCGTCGCACACCACCACGTCCACCATCCCCAAAGGCACGTCTCTTGCCTCGGCATTGCCTACAAAGTTGATAATACCCTTGTCGCTGGCTGCCTTCAGAAGGGCGAACGCCTCTTTCTGCAGGTCAGTACCCTTGGTATCCTCAGCGCCGATGTTCAGCAGGCCAACCTTGGGGTTGGCTACACCTAAGTATTTTTTCGCATACAGCGAGCCCACCACACCGAACTGGAGCAAGAACTCCGGTGTACACTCGGCATTGGCGCCGCAATCCAAAATGACGGTCTTGCCCCCTGCCTTGTTGGGCATCACAGGACCCATAGCCGCCCGGCGGATACCCTTTACCCGCTTCACAAGCAGGGTTGCGCCAGTGAGCAGCGCGCCGGTAGAGCCGGCAGAGATGACTGCGTCACCCTCTCCGTCGGCAAGCATTTTCAGGCTCACCATCATAGAGGAGTCCTTTTGCTTCCGCACGGCGGCGGTGGGGTCTTCGTGGTTATCCACTATGCCGTCAGCATGGACAATTTCCACACCGGCAGGCAGATTGTCAATCCCCTGCTCCTTCAGTGCGCCAAGGATTTCCTCTCCCCTGCCCACCAAAATAATTTGCGCGCCAAAATCCTTTGCCGCCTGCACAGCGCCCATAACCGGCGCTAAAGGTGCGTTGTCACCGCCCATTGCGTCCAAAATGATTTTCATAGGCTACCTCTTTCTCTAGGGTAGAGCAATAAATCCGAACCCGTTTTACAAAGGATGGTTTATTGCTCTATCTGCGTTAAAATACTCGCAAATACACAAAGTATTTACTGCGTTTTGTGCCTTGATAGAACAAAAACCCTCTCTTTGTAAAATCTTCGACCTGAAAGCGAGAAGATTTTGGATGATTTTCGTTCTATTGGGGCGAAGGAATGCTTTGTGCCTTGCGAGGCACAATAGGGCGAAAAGCGCCGAAATCAGCTGCTTTCAGGCGGGTTCGGATTTGTCGCTCTACCCTAAGCCTTGTTCTTTCAAGCTGTCAATGATTGCCAGGGAACGATTGGCAATCGCTAAGTTCTTTTCCGCCTTTTTGCGGATTCTCTGCTCCAGAGGAGCGATAATGCTAAAATTCACGTTCATAGGTTGGAAATTTTCAATCCGTTCATCGCTGATATACAGACCCAGTGCGCCGATGGCTGTTTCCTTAGGAAACTCAGGAATCTCCTTGCCCAGCACCTTGGCCGCCATAGCAACACTTGCCAAAAAGCCGGAGGCTGCGCTCTCCACGTAGCCCTCCACACCGGTCATCTGTCCGGCAAAGGCAACTAAGGGATTCCGCCGGTCGGCATAATACTTATCCAGCAGCTTGGGGCTTTGCAGGAAGGTGTTCTGATGCATCACACCGTAACGGACAAATTCCGCATTTTGGAGGGCGGGGATCATAGAAAACACCCGCTTCTGCTCGCCGAATTTTAAGTGGGTCTGAAAACCAACCAGATTAAATACGCTCTTGGCGGCATTGTCCTGCCGCAACTGAACAACCGCATAGGGTTCTTTTCCGGTGGTGGGATCGGTCAATCCCACAGGCTTCAAAGGACCATAACGGAGGGTATCCTGTCCGCGGCGGGCCATCACTTCAACGGGCATACAGCCCTCAAACACCCGCTTATCCTCAAAGCCGTGGACCTCTGCTTCCTCGGCAGAAATCAGTTCCTTGATAAACGCTTCATACTGCTGCTTATCCATAGCGCAGTTGATATAGTCGGGCGTGCCACGATCGTAGCGGCTCTGCCACCAGGCCTTGGACATATCCACAGATTCCGCAGTCACCAAGGGCGCTGCCGCATCGAAAAAGTGGAGATATCCGCTGCCGAAGTATGCACCGATGGCTTTGGACAGGTCGTCGCTGGTCAGGGGGCCGGTGGCGATAATCACCGGTCCTTCCGGAACTTCTGTCACCTCTTCGCTCACCACGGTGATATTGGGGTGGCTGCGGATTTTCTCGGTAACCAGGTCGGAAAAACCCTGTCTGTCCACCGCCAGACAGCCGCCTGCCTCCACACGGGTGGCATCAGCGCAAGCGATAATCAGACTGTCCAGTCGGCGCAGTTCTTCTTTTAATAGGCCCACCGCATTTTCAATTTTATCCCCCCGCAAAGAATTGGAGCAAACCAATTCTGCAAAGGTGTCTGTATGGTGGGCGGGGGATTTTTTGTGAGGCTTCATTTCATAAAGGGTAACCGCAATTCCCCGTTGGGCAAGCTGCCAGGCGGCTTCCGCGCCTGCCAGTCCCGCGCCGATGACTTTTACTGATGCCATTATTTGGTCTCCTTGGTTTTGGTAGACTTCTTGGCTGCGGTTTTCTTTGCCGCAGGCTTCTTGGTGGTTTTCTTCTCTTCGGTCGCCTCTTCAGCTTCCTTCTTCTTATAGTAACCCCGCTTATCTTCCGGCAGGAAGTTTTCGCAGGTTTCATTGATACAGAAAGGCTTCATACGGCCTCTGCCGGACTTTTTGAACATAGTCTGTCCGCACTTGGGGCAATCCTCTGCTGTGGGTACGTCCCAGGTCATAAAGCCGCATTCAGCGCCCCGCTCGCAGCCATAATAAGCATAGCCACGCTTGGATTTCCGTTTCAGGATGGTGCTGCCGCACTTAGGGCAGCGGCCGGGCATTTTCTCCACAATGGGCTTGGTATTCTTACACTCGGGGAAGCCGGGGCAAGCCAGGAATTTGCCGAACCGGCCAATTTTGACCACCATATTTCTGCCGCAGACCTCACAGATCTCCTCGCTCACCTCATCGGGCACTTTTAATCTTGTGCCCTCCAGGGCAGCCTCTGCGTCCACCAGCTCCTGATGGAAGTCCTGGTAAAATTCAGCAAGCAGCTCCTTCCAGCTTTGGTTGCCAGACTCCACTTCGTCCAGGCGGGTCTCCATATTTGCGGTAAATTCCACATCAACGATGTCGTTAAACCGTTCCATCATAAGGCCTGTGACCACTTCACCCAGAGGCGTAGGCTGCAGGCGCTTGTCTACCTTGTTGACATACTCTCTGTCCTGAATGGTGGAAACAATGGTGGCATAGGTAGAAGGTCTGCCGATGCCCTTTTCCTCCATTGCCTTTACAAGGCTTGCCTCGTTATAGCGAACGGGAGGCTGGGTAAAATGCTGCTCTGGTTTCAGCTCCTGTGCCTTTGCCGTGTCACCCTCCTGCAGGTCGGGCAGGGGCGCGCCGGCTGTCTCGGTCTCCTCGTCCCGGCCCTCTTCGTAAACAGCCAGGAAGCCGGAAAACTTCACACTCTGATGGGTGCTGCGGAAGATGTGACCGGCGCATTCGGTATCGATTGCCACAGTATCATACACCGCATTTGCCATCTGAGATGCCAGGAAACGGCTCCAAATCAGCTTGTAGAGCTTGTACTGCTCTTTGGTCAGACTCTTCTCAATTCGCTCGGGGTCCAGCTCCACGTGGGTGGGACGGATGGCCTCGTGGGCATCCTGGGCGCCGGACTTGGTCTTAAATACATGGTGGGCGCCATAGTGATAGTTCTTACCATAGCGCTTTGTGATAAAATCCGCTGCCGCATCCATAGCTTCGTTGGAAAGGCGCAGAGAATCGGTACGCATATAGGTAATCAAGCCCAAGGTGCCTTCACCTGCCACGTCCACGCCTTCATACAACTGCTGGGCAATGGCCATGGTGCGCTTGGGGGTCATATTCAGTTTCCGGGCAGCCTCCTGCTGCAAGGTAGAGGTGGTAAAGGGGGGCGCGGCAGAACGCTTCTTATCCGCCCGCTTCACACCCACAACGGTAAATTCCTTACCGTCGATGTCGGCGATAATCTTCTGAACCTGCTCTTCACTGCCCAGTTCCCGTTTTTTGGTATCCCCGTGGTAACGGGCGACAAAGGTGCCGGGCTTTTGGAGTAAGCTCAGCTTCACATCCAGTGACCAGTATTCCTCTGGCACAAAAGCGCGGATTTCATTCTCTCTGTCCACTACCAAACGGGTGACCACAGACTGGACACGTCCGGCAGACAGACCTCTGCGGACCTTTTTCCACAGCAGCGGAGAGAGCTCATAGCCAACGATTCTGTCCAGGATACGTCGTGCCTGCTGGGCATCTACCAAATCCCCGTCAATAGCCCTGGGATTGGCAATCGCCTCCTCTACGACCTTTTTTGTAACCTCGTTAAAAGGAGCCCGCTTGGTTTTTTCATCCGGCAGTTCCAGCAGTTCCTTTAAGTGCCAAGCAATTGCCTCGCCCTCACGGTCCGGGTCAGTTGCCAAATACACAACATCTGCTTTCTTTGCCATTTTCTTCAATTCATCGATCACATCGCTCTTATTCGACAAAGGGACATACTCCGGAATAAATCCACCTTTAATATCCACACCCATGGTGCTTTTGGGCAGATCCCGCAGGTGACCCATGCTGGCCTTGACCACATAATCCGGTCCCAGATATTTACTTACGGTCTTCGCCTTGGATGGCGACTCCATAATTACCAGATTGAAACCCATAGTTTCCTCCAAATCCGTTATTTCAAACTGAAACGGCCGCCGGGATGCTTAACTGCCAAGCCTTTCACTGTCAGCATAGTCAGCAACGACAGCACCTTTCCCGAGGGCATATTCAGTTTGGCGATCAGCTCCGCCGTTTCCTTGGGCTCACGGGTCAGCTGCGCCAAAACCGCCTGCTCCTCGTTTCCGAGAGCAGGTTTTTTATTTTCTAACACAACACTATAAGTGGAATTTTCCTCGTTGTCAATGAATTTTTTGCGACGGATTTCTTCGCCGGTCGGTTTTTCTGTGGGCATTTGGGCGGTTTGCGCCACCTTTGCATTCGCCTCTTCACCGGTGTAAAGGGGTGTTTTCCTATGCTTTTGCAGCTTGCCGGGATAGAGAATTTCATAATTGCTCACAACATCCCATCCGCAAAACACCGGCGTCGCGCCCTCCTGCAAGAGCGCATTACTGCCCTCGCAGGTAATGGTGTTGATATTGCCCGGCACGACAAATACATCTCTGCCCTGCTCCAACGCCCAACGAGCGGTAATCAATGCGCCGCTTACCTTGGGCGCTTCCACAATCAGCGTGCCGTTGCTCATACCGCTGATAATACGGTTACGGGCAGGAAAATGCCAGGGCAGTCCTTCTGCCTCCGGGGGATATTCGGAAATCAGGCATCCGTTTTGCGCTACGGTCTCAAACAGCCTGCGGTTATGCCGGGGATAGACCACATCCACGCCGCAACCCAGCACACCGATGACCGGGCAACCTGCGTCCAATGCGCCCTGCATTGCCGCCGTGTCAATACCCGATGCGCCGCCGGAGACCACAAAGCCACCGGACTGGGCAATCTGAGCGCCCATTTGATGGGCAACCTGCAGGCCGTAGGCGGATGCCTTTCGTGTGCCAACCACACCGATAAAGGGTACGCTGTCCCAATCCGGCAGGATACCTTTATAATATAGAAGTACCGGCGCGTCCGGTGTGTTACGCAGTCTGCCGGGGTAAGCCGCATCGTCTATAGGCAGCAACTGAATGTTCTTTCTGTTGCATTTCCGGAGAATTCCCTCTGCCGTGGTCAGGTCCTTGTCCTCTTTTGGGATGTCTGCGCTGTGGTACAGGGTTTCCGGGTCGCCAAATTGAGACAAAAGGCGATGCTTCTGGGTAATATTGAGATTCAGTTCCGAAAACCATATCCAATACAAAAGCATCGTCTTTCTCTCCGTTCTATTGTTTCATTTGCCACATCACAATGGCGGCGGCAATGGCCGCATTCAGGGATTCACAGTTGGGATTCATAGGGATAATCAGGGAATGTTCCGCGCAGTCCAGAATCTCCTGTCGTACACCCTGTCCCTCGCTGCCGATGACCACTGCCATCGTATTTAGAGAAGATTCCCGCAGATCCTTGGCAGTATCATTTAATGCCGTAACGCCCACAGGAATACCGGCTTTCGCGCAGGCTGCTTTTGCTTCCGCCCAGGTGGTCTGCACCACCTCTGCGCGGAACACTGCACCCATAGAGGACCGGACCACCTTATGGCTGTACGGGTCAGCGCAGCCCTCCAACAAGGCTACCGGAATCTGCAAGGCATCGGCCGTTCTTAAAATCGTACCGATATTGCCAGGGTCTTGGATACCGTCCAGCAACAGCATACCGGCTTGGGGTGCAAACGCCTTTTTCTCCGGCAGACGGCACAGAAACAGCGCGCCTTGGGGGGTCTGCATCGGAGAAATGGACTCCATCACATCCTTGGGCACTTCTACCACACGTACCCCTTCCGGTACGTCTATGTCCACACCTTGGGATAAAATCACCGTATCCAAGCCGGGCCACCAGCGAATGGCTTCCTGCAATAGCTTTGTGCCGTCAGCCACAAACAGGCCGGCTGCTTCCCGTTCCTTTCGGGAGGAGAGCAGCTTCTTTACCTGCTGTAACAGCGGATTTTTTCGGGAAGTAATCAGTTCCTTCATAATTTTTGCACCGCCGTCAAGGCATCGGAATTGCCTATGATCTCCATAATATCTCCGGGCATAATCTCATAATCCGCGCCGGGAGATACATTAATATTATCGCCCTGCTTGATGGCGATGATGTTCACGCCCAGCTTTGCCCGGACGTTCAAATCCTTCAGGCTTTTGCCAATCCAGGAGATGGGGGCAGGCACTTCGATAATACCATAGGCATCGGACAGTTCAATATAGTCCAGCACATTGGCGCTGGACAGGCTTCTTGCCAAGCGGTTTGCCTGCTCCTGCTCGGGAATCACAACCTTGTTGGCGCCCAGCTTTAAAAGCACCTGCCGGTGGGTTTCGTCATAGGCCTTGCAGACCACATAGGGAACACCCAGCTCCTTCAGATTCATCGTTGCCAGGACGGAGTCGCCCAGGCTGTCGCCGATGGCTACAATGGCGCAGTCAAAATTCTCCACGCCCAAAGCTTTTAACACGCCCTTATCCCGGGCATCTGCTACCACTGCCTGGGTCACAAAGCTGCTGATATGCTGCACCAACTCGCTTCTGCAATCGATGGCCAGCACCTCGCCGCCCAATTCACACAAACGCTTTGCCGCCTCGCTGCCGAATCTACCAAGACCCACAACAACATATGATTTCATAGTGTTCCTCCTATCCAATCAACAAATTGGTATCTGCATAGCGGAAACGATCCTCCGCTTTATCTCCCATTAGGAAGCCCAGACTGATGGTCAGAACGCCCACCCGTCCGAAGAACATAAACAGCACAAGCATCAGCTGTGCGGGTACACCTAAAGCCGTTGTGACACCGGCAGTCAGTCCCACCGTTGCCAAAGCAGATACAGACTCAAACAAAGCATCCACAAAGGTGACCTCAGCGGTTGCCGCGATAAACGCGCCGCCGAAGAATGCCAAGCCTACCACAATGAAAAAAATCGTCATTGCATCAATGGCCTTTTCGTTAGGGACAGTACGGTGGTATACGTGAACAGTGCTTCTGCCCCTTGCTCTTGCCCAAATGAACAGCATCAACACCACAAAGGTTACGGTTTTCATACCGCCGGCGGTAGAGCCGGAGGAACCGCCGATAAGCATAATCAGCAACGATATGCCCTTTGTGCTGTCCGTGAGCATTGCCTGATCCACCGCTGCAAAACCGGCAGTCCGGAAGGTTACGGTTTGGAAGAATGCATTGAGAATCTTCTGCCAAACGGGCATACCGCCTAAAGTGTCCGGATTGCTCCACTCCAGTACCAGCACCAGCGCCGCGCCCACCAAAATAATGGCAGCAGTGGCAATCAATACCAACTTGGTATAGACGCTAAACTTTTTAAATTTACGGACTCTCGCCAGTTCCTCCCATACAAAGAATCCCAGGCCACCCGCGGTAATCAGCAGCATCAGGGTGATCAGTACGATGGGGTCATTGTTGAAGGGGATCACGCTCTGTCCTGGAGCGATTTTGCCGAAAATATCAAATCCTGCATTACAGAAAGCGGATATGGAATGGAAGATGCCCCAAACAAGGCTCTGCCGGAAACCGTACACAGGCCAAAAACGCAGCAGCAAAATCAGCGCCCCTGTCAGCTGCACACCCAAAGAGCCGAACAGCATAATCTTCTGCAGTCGAACGACACCCTGCATATCATTCAGGCTCATAGCCTGAGCCATCACCATTCGCTGTTTTAATCCAACTTTCCGCCTCAGCATAAAAATTACCAGAGAGGCGATGGACATAAAGCCCAATCCCCCCACCTCAATGAGCAACAGAATCACCGTCTGTCCAAAACCAGACCACTGGGTAAAGGTATCAAATAACACCAAGCCCGTTACACAGGTGGCAGAGGTTGCAGTAAATAACGCAGGAAAAATGCCGCAGGAATTGCCGCTGCGGGAGGCTATCGGCAAGGCCAGCAACACCGTTCCCAGCAGGATAATGCCCGCAAAGACCAGTGGAATAATTTGGGTTGCGCTTAGGTGTAATTTCCGCACCCGTTTCCACAGGCGCAAAGACTTTTTTCCGCCGGACACCGCCATTCCTCCTTTTGCATATAGTAATGGTATTTTATCTTATTATAGCAATTTTACGCCACTTTGCAAGCAGGTTTTCAAAAAGTAGCACCCCCGGGGTTTTCCCGGGGGTGTTGTTTTATCCTTCTACATACGCCAAAGACGTGTCCAGATACTGCTCCCAAATATAGGTTTCTGTCTTCTTTTCCAATCCGTATGCTTCCCGGATTGCCGTACAGACACGCAAGAGCTTTTGCTTCATATACGGGGACACAAACATCTCTCCGTTACCCGGCAGCATAGCATTGTAGAACACCCGGCAGCGGTCCTCGTGGGGGTAGGTTGTTGCCAAGGCATCGGCAAATGCTCTGGAAATCGGGTCCAAATATTTTGCCATGGTTTCTGCCGTATTGGCAGTGGAATAGGTAAAATTCTTGGGGTTCAGCTGATTCCAGGTGTCGTATTTTCGGCTGTTGCCCAGCACATGGCTGTCAATGCCGTAGGCCATTCCCTGAATCAGCGCCTTGGCTGCGTCAGCCTTGGCAGAAATGAGGATCCAGCAGTCACCATCCTCCCAGAACTGCACCCAGTCCTGATCGCCGTCAATGCTCTGCACCAAAGCAATCTGAAGCCATCCCTTTTCCACGGTCTTTAACAGGAATTTATCCGGGAACTGGGCAAGCACAGGCTGGATATCTGCCAAAAACTGATTGATCACCTGGGTTTTATGTTCCGCTACCAGGGTGTGTCCACCGGTGTGGGCAACCGCGTCCTGCCAAAGCAGGAGTTTGACACCATACTGCTTTTGGTAGTCATCAGCCAACTGACGGCATTGGGCCAGGCCTTGGGTATCGGGGTTTTCCGTGGTATAAAGAGGGCCTGTGTAAACCGTTTCCTCTTGCAGACGGGATTTGGAAAGCTCCCATCTGTAAAGGGCGTTTTCCTGGTCTGCCGTGAGAATCCAGATATTTGCACCATCGCTATGAATCTTTGCAGGGGCTTTCATACCGGGTATCATCACTGCGGATGCCTTCTTTCCGGTATTCAGATCATAGTAGCTAAGCTCCAACCCATTCTCGGTTTCCAAATAATCCACAATTCCCCGCATTGCCGGCAGCGCCACTCTGCCGCCAGCGCTACCTTCCGGAACTGCAGGCGCTAAAAAGCTTTGAGATGCGCCACCTCTTGTGCCGAACACCATCTGACGAACCGTTCCGTCCAGCCAGTAAGCAAAGTAGTCTGCACCGTTGGTTTGCAAATGAGAAATACCTTGTCCGCCGTTCAGGGTCTGTCCGGTTTGGGTGGAAATATATGCCAACTGGGCAGCGCCGGTTTCATTCACAAACTGGCAAAGCAGAACATCACCGCCGAAATACGCGCCCAACAATGTCAGCTTTGCCACCGTCTGCTGCCGCAGCAGGCGGGAAATGCCGGTATTCATATTCAGCGCGCGGATTTCTGTTCCGGTGGAGTAGTACACCTCATACTTGGCAAGGCTGATCACCGGATTGCCCACAACCGTATTTGGCAGCACCAGCTGGGCTACCGTCTGCAGCTGGGGATTCAGCACGTTCACCAAACGGGTATTGGGAGAATAATAGGCAAAACCGGTAGCGTGGGTATCCAGCACAGAAAGAGAAGTGATTTCCCCGGTGTCCAGGGTAGCAACCACCTCTGCCCGCTCTCCGGCAAGGAGGGTCAGTCCCTTTTGTCCCATTGCCAGCACATTTGTGCCTACGCCGGTAATGTTGAAATAGGTATCCTCCGGCAGATTATACATCCGCACTGCGCCGTCCGTTGCCTGTTCCACAGGGCTGTTGGGCGCATACAGACCCAATTTGGCTGGATCTGTCGCATCTGTGGTTTCCGGTGCAGGCGGCTGCTTTTTACAGCCTGCCAGCAGCAAAACAGCTGCCAGCAGAAGTATCCACAATCGTTTCATTTACTGTCTCCTTGCAAGGGTGTAGTCGTCTCCCTGCCGATAGTAGGGGCAGTGAGCCTTGGGGTTGGTGTACAAGCGGTATACCTCATCCTCGTCCAGGTCCATTTTACAGAAGTACTCGTCGTACTCCTCGTCATAGTCATAATGCCAGCAGGTCTCGCACTCATTTTCCATAGTCAAAACTCCTCAAATAGCCTTCTGTATCAAAGGGGCGCAATTTCTCGTCCTTCCGCAGATACAAAGGGTGGTGGGGGTGTCCTTTTTTCGAGGTTGCGCCGGCGCAATACCAGCTAGCGCCGTATTCTCCGCCCACTGCCAGCATATCCCGCAGGCAGGCGGTCAGGTAATCCCGTTTTTCAATAATCGTTCCCCAAGCAGCCCATACCGCCGGACGCTCCGAAATGGAAAGCACATAGCGGAATGCCTCCAGATTTTCCCTATGGAGCTGCAGATTGCAGGTTTTCTCCATAGCATCCGGGTCGGTGGCCCGCTGAGCATAGACGTTGAACATAATAAAGCTGTCAAAGCCGTTGCCCAGGGCAATTCGCTCCACAGATTTCAGAGTGTTATCCAAGTCTCCCGGCTGGGCAGTGGAGGGATTGATGCCAATGCAGATCAAGGGGTTTTTGCCCCGTGTGCCCAATATGTACCGATATTCAGAATAAAAGTTGGGGGCATACAGCCACTGCTTAATATCGTATTCCGGGCTGGGGGTATTGGCAGCTTCCAAAGCCTCTTCGAAGGTCACCAGTTTCAGTTTATCGGTGGTTACTGAGGGAATATGCATACTTTTTCTCCAATCTATGCCCACAGGACGGCGTCCACAGGAATATCAAATTCCTCTGTGGGTAAGCTATCTACCATTTGAAAATCGTAGCACAGGGCCAATGTGGGATGGTCAGGTTCCTCTGCCAAAAAGCGGTCGTAAAAGCCGCCACCGTAACCCATACGGTCACCCCGCTTTGTAAAAGCAAGACCGGGCATCAGCACCAGGGCGGTTTTGTCATCCGCCACAGGGGTATCGGCGATGGGCTCGGGGATGCCCATATCGTTTTTCTCCACCCTGGAAAGATCGTCCAAGTACAGGAATTTCATCGTATCCCCGTAAATTTTGGGGACTGCCACCCGTTTACCCTCCCGGAGCGCCTGCTCCAGCATAGGCACAGTACGGACCTCCTGATTATAGGGCAGGTAGCCGTAGACCGTCTTGGCTTTTCGATAAGCCTCAGACTGAGCAAACAGCTGACCCAGCTTTTCGCTGCGGAAAATAATTTCTTCCTCGGTCATTGCTCGTTTCTTCTCCCGAATCTCCCGGCGGAGCGCTTTTTTATCCATTTTGCTCCTCCTTGACCGGTTTGCGGAACAGGCGGAACCACAAAAGCACCGCCAACTGTCCGGGAATGCCCAGCAGGAATAACTTCCAGATGTTCACCTTCAGAAAAATCAGCAGGGACATATACAGGCTCAGCAGACTGCCCCAAATGATAGCAGAAACCAGGGTTTTGTTCCACCGGAAATCGTGCCACGCGGACAGCAGGCTCAGCAGCACAATGGCATTGGCAGGCACTGCATAGAAAAACGCAAGCCAGCTCTTTTCGATGCCCAGTGAGGAAATAATTACAAACAGCAGCAGCGCCACAAACCACACAAGCAGAGAACTTAAACCCAAAATGCTCAGCTTATCCGCCTTCCGCTTCAGGGTTTTCTCCACGGCTTTTTCCATTCTGCCCACCATTGCGCTTTTTTCTTCCGGCAGGCAGTTGGGGTCGGTAAGTAAATCGTTGACACTGATTTCAAACAGTTCCGCGATCTGCACCAGTGTCAGCACATCGGGCATAGACTCGCCCCGTTCCCACTTGGAAACGGCTTTGTCAGAATAATTCAGTTTCTCCGCAAGACCTGCCTGGGTCAGTCTTTCCCGCTTGCGGTAAGAGGCAATATTAGAGCCAAGAATGGCTTTTAACTTCTCGTCGTTCATGGATTTCCTCCAGGGTATAGTTTATTTTATTCTAACAGAAACTGTCCGGTTTTTCAACCATAGAAAAACACCGCCTTTCGGCGGTGTTTTCGGTTATGTATCAATCTTCGGGGAACAGTTGCTTATAACAGTATTTGATGATGGCGCTTCGGGTGATAATACCGATGAAGGTATCCTTATCGTCTACAACAGGGACGAAGTTCTGGGCGCTGGCCCTCTGGACCAGGTCCTGCATATTGGTGGTGACCCGGACCGGTACATAGTCCCTCCGGTGGGTGATCTCCATGATCCGCCGGGCCTCTGCCTGCCGCATATCCATATAACACATATTCTTCAGCGCCCACAGCAGATCGCCCTCGGTGAGGGTGCCGCGATATTCGCCCCGCTTGTTCAGAATGGGAAGGGCAGCAAACCCGGAGGCTTCCATTTTCTCCAGTGCCTGACGGACAGTATAATCATCATATAGAAAAGCGCACATGGCTTTTGGCATTAAAAAGAACAGAACGTTATTCATAATGACTCCTTTATTGCAGTGGTAAGCGGCATTTCTGCCACCACTAATAGTATAGCACATTTTTTCCAAATAAGCATATAAATTTTTCGCAAACCTTCTGTAACGGTGCCGAAAAAATCCCCCGTTTTTTGTGCATAATGTACATCACTCGCATTTTATTTTCGTTTGATTTTGTATTCTTAGGCAAAATTCTACTTTTCTACCGGCGGTAGAATCCGTCCTCTCCCTATGGGGGAATCCAAGAATGTTTACAGTAGGGTGCATTTTGGGCAGACTGTGGTACGATAGTAGCAAGAAAGGCGGTAAGATAAATGGCAAAACGAATCAAGCTCTGTGACCGGCTGCTTCCCGACTACACCCGGGGGGAGGAGATCATGAATATGGTCACCCATATTGTAGGGGGCGGTTTGGGTGTGCTGATTTTAGCAGTTTGTCTTGTAAAGGCAATACTGGTAAGGCACACTTTATCCATTGTCGGCTCTGCCATATTTGGCGGAACGATGATCGTCCTGTACACCATATCCAGCGTCTACCACGGACTTCACGCAGGCACAGGCAAAAAAGTAATGCAGGTGATCGACCACTGCACCATCTACTTTCTCATCTGCGGCACATACACGCCCATTATGCTCTCCGGGTTTGTGCCCACCTATCCCCTGTTGGGTTGGGGACTACTGGGGTTAGAGTGGGGTTTAGCGATCTTAGCAGCCACCCTAACAGCTATCGACTTGAAGAAATACAATATCTTTTCTATGATCTGCTATATTGCCATGGGTTGGGGAATCATCTTCTTTCTGCCGAAGGCGATGGAGATTATGACAAAGCCGGGTTTTTTGCTCCTGCTCAGCGGTGGGATCGCCTATACCGTGGGTGCGGTGCTTTACGGAATCGGCTCTAAGACGCGATGGTTTCATTCGGTATTTCACATTTTCGTTGTGCTGGGCAGTGTGCTGCAGGCTGCGGCAATATTTCTATATGTTCTATAATTAAAGAGCGTGCCGGGTGGCACGGTCTTTTGTTATTCTTCGGTTTTTACACTATCGAAAAGGGTGGTT
>JAZSAD010000085.1:0-10132 GCA_045601715.1 Faecousia sp. | reverse complement strand
CGGTTCAGCCATTGGAGTTTCGGGTATTTCTCCCGGAGATATCGGGCAAACTCCCGATTGATGAAGGCATATGCGCCATCATACCCTTCCAGCGCCTTTTCAAACTGCACATCGAAGGTGTCCTCCGACAGAAAAGAGCCTAAGGTCATAGCAATGATATTTCCCTTGTCCGTCAGCACCAATCCATCCATATCCAAGTCATCCCGGTGTTTCAGCGCCTTGGTAATGGAAGTTTGTTCCAACCGGAAGCTTGCGGTTGGGTCGGAAGCCTTTTTTTGGGCGTACCAGGCCTCCAGCATAGCAAGCACCTGGGGGGTATTCTCCCGAGTGATGGGCGCAACGGCGCAATGGGGATGCAGCAGCCGGAAGCGGTTGCAGTGATTGCGTTTTTTCTGGAGCTTTTTGCCGGTTAGATCTGCCAACGCATCCACAGAATAAATGTAGTCGTAGCCGTCCCTGTCCGGCTGGAAATAAAACTGCCCGGGATACCAGGCTTCCAGCTTTTCAATGTCGCTTTGGGTCAGACTGGTGAGCCGGCAGGGGATACCCCGTTTCCGGGAATCGGAGATGATGGCATCAATGGTAGGCTTCAAATCTTCCCCCAGAGGGAACAGGTACACACTCCGCCGGTTAAACTGGCAGAAAAAGGCAAGATTGCCTTCGTGAAGGGTGGCCTTTTGCCGTCCCCACAGAAAGAGGTTGGCAAAATTGTATTCACAGCCCCGCTCGCCGCAGCGCATTAAAAATTCGTCGTAGAGAGCCTTGTTTTCCGGTGTCAATGGGGTGAAATTCAACATAATTTGTCACATCCTTATAAAAGTAGTATACCACGGTTTTTTTGATTATACAACGGGTAATCTAACAGGAAAGGAGAGGAAATATGGACCAGGAAAACAAGGAAAATTACCTGAACAGTTCCCCCTGGGAGCAGTTCAAAAAACGGATACCCTGGTTGCTGCTTCTGATGGTTTCAGCAACCTTTACCGGTATGATTATCACCGCTTTTGAGAGCGCGCTGGCGGCGCAGGTGGTACTGATGGCCTATGTTCCTATGCTCATGGGTACGGGCGGCAACTCCGGTTCCCAGACCTCAGCCACGGTCATTCGGGCATTAAGTCTGCAGGAAGCAAAATTTTCTGATTTACCCAAGGTGCTGTGGAAGGAATTGCGCACAGCGATCCTGTGCGGCGGCGTGCTGGCAGTGGCCTGCTTTGGGAAAATATGGCTGGTAGACCGGCTGCTTTTGGGCAATACCCAAATCACCCTGATGGTGGACGGGGTGGTGTGCCTTGCCCTGCTGGTGACGGTGGTGGCGGCGAAGATTGTGGGCGCAATGTTGCCCATGCTTGCCAAACGGATGAAGCTGGACCCAGCGGTAATGGCAAGTCCCTTTATTACCACCATTGTGGATGCCCTTTCCTTGTTGGTGTACTTCCTGTTTGCAAGATTCCTGCTGAACCTGTGACAAACTGGTACTATAATTTTTTCTAAAATTGGGTATTTTCTTATTACCAGATAGTGGTATAATGCAGACAAATCCTTCCGGGAGGCGTCTGTATGAAAAATAAAGAAAATTTGCGAAAGCTCTGTACGGCGGCGCTGTTTGCGGCGCTGTGCTACATAGGCTTTACATTTTGTAAAATCGATATTCCCGTAGGCGCGGAAAAGACTGCGTTCCATTTGGGCAACGTGTTCTGCGTGCTGGCCGCGCTGTTTTTGGGTGGCTTGTGGGGCGGTCTGTCCGGCGCGGTGGGTATGACCATCGCAGACCTCACCACCGCCTATGTGACCTCTGCTCCCAAGACCTTTGTGCTGAAGTTGTGCATCGGCTTGATTACCGGTCTGCTTGCCCACAAGGTGTTCCATATCAGCCGGGAGGCAGAGCGGAAAGTGCCCTTGTCCGTGGCTACAGTCCTCAGCTGCGCCGGCGGTATGGCTTTCAATGTGGTAGCAGACCCGGTGGTTGGCTACTTCTATAAAATGTATGTGCTGAGCATTCCTCAGCAGGCGGCGACTATTTGGGCAAAAATGGGCGCTATGACCACCGCGGTGAATGCAGTGGTGGCGGTGATTGCGGCAACGGTGTTCTACCTTGCTTTGCGCCCTGCCCTGAAGCGTAGCAATTTACTGCCCAAAATTAGATAATAAAAAGCGTGCTGCAATTGAAGCATGTACCTGTAAAATAAAGTAGACACCCACAGTTGTGAGTGTCTACTTTTCTTTTACATGGAGATTTTACATTTCCCAACTACCGATCCAGTTGGCGAAAGCGGTGTAGATCCGGTTCATCTCGTCGGTGAGTTCTTTGCCTTTGTTCAAGGTGTAGACATAGTCCTCTGTACCGAATTTTTCCAGGAATTTCTTCTCGGCGGTATAGTTTTCGTTTTCCAGTTCTGCCAGCGCCTTTTTGGCCAAAGCTTCTGCATCTCGTACATTGGCGACCAGATCTGCAAATGCAGTGGGGTCAACCTGTTCAATCTTAGCGATAATGCTGTCGAAGTAACCGTCTTTGTAGCCGTAATTATATTGCGCGCCTTCGGTGGTGATAAAATAGGTGGCATCTTCGGGGAACAGGTAGTATCCGGGTACCACATTACCGTTTTCATCGGTGGAGGACTCCACGATATAGGTATTCCACGCGCACAGGAAATTCACATAGTCATACATTCGGTAAATTTCGCTGACCACATCGGTTTCTGCAATTTTTTGCCACAGCGCCATTTCCGCAGACAGTTCGTCCGCCTGGATAATGGTGTAGGTTGCGTCTACGATTTTGTAGTTGAATTGGTAGCCGTACTTATCTGTAAATGGCTCGTCTTCCCGTTCTGCCACCACAAGGGTACCAACGATTTTGATTGCCTGACTGGTGAAGGCAAATGCTTCGCCCTTTTTGGGATATACCTCCATGGTGTTGGAAAGCTGGGAGGTGTTGGGGACGCAGAAAGGACAGCTTTGATAAGGCAGGTTCATCAGGAACATAAACGAGCCGTCCACCGGAGAACTGGTGGCCATGTAGCCGCTGATGGTGACCTGCGTGCCATCCAACGTTTTTAGGTATTCATAGCCGGAGGCTGCCTGAAAGCTCAGCTTGGTGGCTTCCTTGGCATCGGTTTTTTTACAGCCTGCAAAAGCCAGGAGCAAAACCAGGCTTAGCAGAACGCATAAAATCTGTTTCATTGTTTTCATGGCGCCACCTCAGTCAGAAATACTGTCTTTTTTAGACATAGAGAATGTCCAAATGGCTGTGGGCAGGACACTGATGATAAATACCGCCAGCAAGATCACAAATTCCATGGGATAGATCTTGCCCATATTCAGTACCACACCCATAGACTCTACATAGTCATTCATCAGCACCATGCAGCCTCTGGATACACCAAAGGCCAGGATAACGGCGCACAGACCCATCATACCGTTTTGAATGATGTAAAGCAGATTGATCTTCTTCATACTGATACCAATCAGCCGCATCAGGGAGATCTCCTTGGCGCTGTGGTACATATTCAGCAGCGTGATAATGGAGATGATCATAATATTCATCACCAGGATCACTGCGCATAGAACAAAGACAATATACTTGGTGTCGTCGGCATCATTCAGCACATCCCGGACCACACTCATAGGCTCAATCGCCTGCAAAGTAAAGCTTTCCTCTTCGTGGTTGATGATCTTGCCGTCATATTCGTTTACCAGCTGCATGGCATAGCCGGGGTTCTTGGTATTGATCAAAACCGCACAGACCGTTCCGTGGTCGTGGTGATGCGCTTCTTCACCCTCATGGTGCTCTTCTTCGGCCTCACCGTGATCGTGCATATCCCACAGAGTTTTCAGCTGGGTAAAGACCACATTGTCGTGGGAGGAGTGGGTTTGCTCCAGAATACCCACTACGGTGATGCCTTGGGCGTGGAGCTCAGAGCTGTTGGCAGAGTGGCTGGTGTAGATCACATCGCCGACCTTCAATGCGTTATATTTTGCAATATTGGCGCCTACCACAGCCTGCATCGCACCGTCAGCAGCAAACATCTTGCCGCTGGCGACTGTTTTGCCTTCCAAAAATCCGGGCGCTGTTCCCACAACCCCATAGCCGTTGTAGTTATCAGCCATGGCAAAGGGGATCACCTGGGATACCCGTGTGTCTTTCTGGAGGTCGGTTACCACGCAGTAAGGAATGGTTCCCACGGGCTCGTCGGTGAAATACATGGCATTCATTGCCAGCTGGGTGTTACTGCCAGCCGGACCGATGATGGCGGAGTAATAGCCTGCGTTGCTGGTGATACCCTCGTCCACCTGTGTGGCCACATTGAATGCCAATACCGCAATACCTGCGGAGATCACAATTGACAGAATGATCAATATGACCTGCATTTTCTTGATGGCCATATTTTTCAGTGCAAATTTCAGCATATCAGCATCCCTCCTTTTCAGAGGGAATGTCCTGCATTCCGCCGGTCATCTCATTCATGTCGATGACCTCGTCAAAATATCTAGCATGCCGCTCGTCGTGGGTCACAGCGATCAAAGTCTTGCCCTTGGAAACTTCTGCCAACTTTCGAATGACCTGTTCACCGATGGTAAAGTTCAGGTTGCCGGTAGGTTCATCCGCCAGAATAATATCCGGTTTTTTGACCAATGCCCGGGCAATCGCAACCCGCTGCTTCTGTCCGCCGGACAGGTGCTTGATTTTGGCATTCTTTTTGTCCAAAATATCCAGCGCAGTGAGCATTTCATCCATGCCGGACACATCAATACCCTCCAGCCGGAGAATACCGATGTTATCAGCGGTGGTCATTTCGTTGATGAGCTTAAAATCCTGGAAAATATAGCCGATCTTCTCAATGCGGAACCGGTCTTTTTCCTTTTGGGAGGCGGCAGTCATTTCCTTGCCGTCAAT
This sequence comes from Faecousia sp., assembly GCA_045601715.1. Taxonomy (GTDB): domain Bacteria; phylum Bacillota; class Clostridia; order Oscillospirales; family Oscillospiraceae; genus Faecousia. Next base: position 5,241 of record JAZSAD010000085.1, on the reverse strand, counting down.
GGTAATGGTGCCGGAAGTGGGGGAGAGAACCCCTGCGATCATATTCAGCAGCGTGGATTTACCGCAGCCGGAAGCGCCCAGAAGCATATAAGAGCGTCCGGTTTCAAAAGTGATATCCCGGTAAGCAATCTGGGTTTCGTTTTGAAACTGCTTGCCGAGAGATTGTATTTGTATCATATGTAGTTTCCTTTCAAAATTTAGATATTGCAGACTTCAGGCAATATCTTAATCTGAAAGTTTCACCTTGAGTTGCACCAGGGACAGATCCAGGCATCGGATCACTTCCACAGGGGAAGTACCCAGTACCACGGGGCAGACGAGCAGCGCAGACCCCATAGCGGTGGGAAGCCACAGATATTCCAGTCCGGAAAGTAGCGCGCATGCGGTACAGTGCATGCCCTCACATTCGTGAAAATGGGGCAAAAACAGACAAAAGGCGCAAACAAGCGCAAGAATTATACCAAGGCAGCGAAAAAAGAATCGGCTGTCCCGAGAAAATCTTGTCATTGTTTACACCTTCTTTGAACCCCAACGGGGCATCATTGACTTAATACTTATTATAGCGACCAATACATCCAAAAGCTACCCTTTTGGAGAAAAATTTGCCGAAACCCTCCAATTGACCAAAAATCGGCAAGCAAGACTACTTTTCCGGTGGACGATATAGGACTCGAATTGCATTTTCTCCCGATGGGAGAAAATAAAGGTTCGCCTCGGTCAAGCTCTCGGCGGCAACGCTCATCCGCGTTGCATTTAGATGGGTTCGAGTCCTAAGTCCACAGAGAAAAAGAAAAACCACACCGAATGGTGTGGTTTCTTTTTTATGGTGGACGATATAGGACTCGAACCTATGACCTTCCGCACGTCAAGCGGATGCTCTAGCCAGCTGAGCTAATCGTCCAAAGGCAGGAGTCATTATAACCAACAATCTATGGTTTGTCAAGCCTTTTGTATAAATTATCAGCAGAAATCAGAAAGAAACTACTTCTTCTTCCTCGGTATGTTCCTCTGCCACCTCGGACAGCTCAATGGTCAGGTCCTCTTTGGGGATCAGGAAGCGACGGATAGCAAACAGGCCCGCAATACACAGCACGCTTGCCACATTGGCCCAGGGATTATCGTGGGTCATAATCACCTGACGGGCGATGGCCACGATCAGCACCTCCAGGGTGTTGGCAGGGGTCATATCCAAAAGCATTCTGACGAACTCCAGACCCACCACCAGGGTCAGGATATTATGCAGATAGGTATGGACGGTTACAAAATAATCGGCGACAGTGAACATTCTATAAATTTCCAGACCCAGCATACCCACCATCACTACCAAGGTGATGATGGCGATCAGCCACTCCAAAAAATGCAGGGTTTTATGAATCCAATCTGTTTTTTTGTGCATAGGGTAACCTCTCTTTTTCTTTATTCAGGGGTTGCTCTGTAAAAATGATTTTGCGGAATCCAAAAGGGCGTCTCGGGTGTTGGAAATCTGCTCGTCCTGTACCTGTTCCAACAGGTAAGCAAGGCAATTACCCAACATTTTTCCCGCAGGGAAGCCGATAGCCATTAAATCCCGTCCGTCAATCTGCAAATCCTGTACCCGCAGGCAGGCATCTTCTGCAAGAATTTCTTCCAAAAGCTGACGAATCTCGGCAAACAGCCCGGAGGTTTCTCCCATACCCTTGCCACCAAAATCCGCCTCCTGCAAGCTAAGCAGCTGGAAGGTCTCTTCTACACCGTATTTGCCCAGTCGCTTACGGAGCAGTTTTTTATCCGGAATCAATTCCGTCATATGGTGACCAATCAAAAACACCACCCGCTCCCGCAGGGCATTGGGCGCTTTCAAAGCAGACAGCAGAGCATCTGCCTTTTCCGCGCTTACCTTGGCATGACCGTGAAAATGACCTCTGCCGTTTTCGTCTAAAAAGAAGGTATCCGGCTTGCCGCAATCGTGCAATAGCGCCGCCCACCGGAGCGCCAAATCTGCCGGCACATTCTCTACTACCTGGGCGGTGTGGGTATATACATCATACCGGTGATGGGGGTTATGCTGCTGAAAGCCGATACAATCAGACAGCGCCGGCACCGCCTGAGCCAAAATATCCTGATAGGTACATAAATCGTGGGCATTGACCAAGGGAAGAAGTTTACATAATTCTTCGAACACCCGTTCCTTAGCAAGCTTGTCCATTGTAGGCGCCAGCTTTTTCATTGCCTGCAAAGTGGTTGTTTCCGGTGTCAGGTCAAATCGAACACCAAACCGCACACCCCTTAAGATTCGCAGGGCATCCTCGGAAAACCGCAGTTCCGGGTCGCCAACCGTACGCAAAAGTTTGTTTTCTAAATCCGCTTGACCGCCAAAGGGGTCGATATACCCCTCTTCGGGGGAATAGGCCATAGCGTTGACGGTGAAATCCCGGCGGGATAAGTCCTCTTGAATGTGGGACACAAATTTCACCCAGTCCGGGTGCCGGCTGTCCTGATAGCCGCCTTCCGTGCGGAAGGTGGTGATTTCGATGACCTCGCCCTCTGCCACCACACCGATGGTGCCGTGTTTTTCACCGCTGCGCACCAATGTGTAGCCATCAAACACCCTTGCTGTTTCTTCCGGCAGGGCATTGGTGCAAAGGTCGTAATCGTGGGGTGTCAGTCCCAGCAGAGAATCCCGTACGCAGCCGCCCACGGCATACACTTTGTAGCCTGCTGATAGCAGCGCCTGCATACATTTTTGCGCCGACGGGGGCAGAAACATAGGCTTGTCCCCCTTACCCGGCATATTTTCCGGAATGTTGGGGAATGCAGAAATCTGTTGCCATCCACACAGCGCCGGCAAGATAGAATACCCGTTCGCCCCCTGCCATACTCATCAGACAGCACACAATCGCCAGTTGACGGAACAGAAAATACTGTTTGCAGTTTTGGAAATCTGCTGCCAGCGCCGCCCGATAGTAAGCGGCAAGGAGCAAAAACAGAATGGCAAGGAGGGGGAAAAAGTAGATTTGTACCTGCACCTCTGCGCTCCAGCGCTGACAGAAAGCCAGGGTACGGAAAATCAGATACACCGCTATGGCAGCGTACAGCAGGCAATTAGGCCGCTTTCCCTGCAGACGGGAGAATCCCCCCAGAGCAAGGGACAAACCGGCGATTACGCCCAGTACCTGCGCCGCAATTTTCAGAACACCCACAGCAGCCGGGGTGAATGCGGAGAACAGGACACCCGCAGCGGCAACCAGACTGCCTGCAGCGGCAACGGGGGACTGGGGAAATAACTGAGTGTATTTCCCGTCGAATTTCAGATTTTTCAAAGACAGAAATCCAATTACTGCGGCACCGGCCAGAAGCAGGCAGGACAGAATTTCTGAAATATGACCGTGAATCAGCAGGCCGTAGCTGTCAGCGGTGGAAAAAAGCCAGCTTTGCATAGCCATACCGGCAATACCAATTAAAGCGGAAAAAAAGGTGTAAATTTCCGTTTTGGGAAACTGTTTCATAGGGGTTACCTCCTGCAAAAAACGGTCATTGCGAGGAGGGCGAACGCCCGACGTGGCAATCTCCTTCTTAAGAGGGGGATTCCCACGCCTGCTGATGCAGGCTCGGAATGACAGAAAAAGCAAATGCATAAATAATAGAATTATTATATCAGCACTTTGTTAGGATTTCTACCCCTATTTGGAAAAATTATACTTGTTTCTAATGGCTTTACCGAGTATAATAGACCCAAATTGACGGGAAAGAAAGGAAGAGTGGACGGTGCGGTATATTGCTGTGGCGCTGGCGGCGCTGATTGGCAGTGTGTTAGGCATTGCCCTTGTGTGGTTTTTGCTTCTTTGGATTGCCAGCCTCTTTGTAGATACGGAAAAGGAACAGGAAAAGGACAACGGGTTCTATCGGTTCATTACCCAAACCACCGCCCGTGTGGCTGTTTGGATTTTGCGCATGCGTGTGCATACCAAGGGGCTGGAGCAGACCCCCAAGGACGGACGGTTTTTGCTGGTCTGTAATCATCTGTCCCTGTTAGACCCGGTGATGTTGCTGGCCTATTTCCGGAAGAGCCAGCTGGCCTTTATCTCCAAACGGGAGAATAACAGTATGTTCCTTGTGGGCAAGCTGATGCACAAAATGCTGTGCCAGCTGATCAACCGGGAAAACGACCGGGAGGCCCTGAAAACCATCATCAACTGTATCCGCCTGATTCAGGAGGATAAGGCGTCTATCGGTGTATTCCCCGAGGGGTATATCCACGGGGACGAAAAGCTCCACAGCTTCCGCAGCGGTGTGTTCAAGATTGCCCAAAAGGCGAAAGTGCCCATTGTGGTCTGCACCCTGCAGAACACCCAGAAGGTAAAGGTGAATATGAAGAAATATAAGCCCACCGATGTGCATCTGCACCTGGTAGGTGTACTGCAGCCGGAGGCGTTTGAGGGTCTTACCACTGTGGATATTGCAAACCGCGTCCATGCCATGATGGCGGAGGACTTAGGCCCGGACTTGGTCTTGCAGGAAAATGCTTGATTTTGCTTAGCAAAGCCGCTATAATAAACGTAATTTGCCAGTTTTGGAGGATAGAAAAATGAAAAACAGCGAAAAGACCTTAGATATGATTGTTAACCTGTGTAAAAACAGAGGTTATGTGTACGCCGGCTCCGAGATTTACGGTGGTCTGGCCAACTCCTGGGACTACGGCCCTCTGGGTGTGGAGTTCAAAAATAATGTGAAGAAGGCCTGGCTGAAGAAGTTCGTGCAGGAATCCGACTACAACGTGGGCCTGGACGCCGCTATCATTATGAATCCTACCACTTGGGTGACCACCGGTCACGTGGGTTCTTTCTCTGACCCTCTGGTTGACTGCAAGGGCTGCGGCGCCCGTCATCGCGCGGATAAGCTGATTGAAGAGTCCGAGTCCGGCAAGGGTGTAAATGTAGACGCAATGAAGCCTGCCGAGATGAACGATTTCATTGCCGAGCACGAGGATGTGGTCTGCCCCAACTGCGGCAAGCACCATTTCACCTCCATCCGCAAGTTCAACCTGATGTTCAAGACTCAGATCGGCGTTACCGAGGACTCCTCCTCTGTGGCGTATCTGCGTCCTGAGACCGCACAGGGCATCTTCCTGAACTTCGCCAACATCCAGCGCACCACCCGTAAGAAGCTGCCCTTCGGCGTCTGCCAGGTGGGTAAGGCTTTCCGTAATGAGATCACCCCCGGTAACTTTACGTTCCGTACCCGCGAGTTCGAGCAGATGGAGTG
>JAZSAD010000084.1:0-4783 GCA_045601715.1 Faecousia sp. | reverse complement strand
CGTGCTGGTGAAGCCGGATTACAGCGACGAAACCTTTATTGTTGCCGAGGCCCTGTGCGAGAAGGTTATGGGTGTTGGTGGCTATACCAGCTATCAGATTCTGGCCCGTTACCCCGGTCAGTTCTTTGAGAATATGCTGGCAAATCACCCCTTCCTGCCCAAGACTTCCCGTTTGGTCAACGCTGAATATGTCACCATGGAATCCGGTACAGGCTGTGTTCACACCGCCCCCGGCTTTGGCGCTGATGACTATCAGACCTGTATGCGTTACGGTATGGAGCTGGTTGTGCCTGTGGATGACTACGGCCGTCACACTGACTATGCCGGCAAGTACGCCGGTATGAAGACCGAGGAATCCAATCCTGTGATTCTGGCAGATATGAAGGAGAGCGGCGCATTGTTTGCCTCCGAAGAGATCGTTCACTCCTACCCCCACCACGACCGCTGCAAGAAGCCGGTTATCTTCCGCGCTACTCCCCAGTGGTTCTGCTCTGTGGAATCCTTCAAGGACGAGGCTGTAAAGGCTATCGAGAACGTTCAGTGGTTCCCTGCCTGGGGCGAGGACCGTATGGTTTCTATGATTCGTGAGCGGGCCGACTGGTGTATCAGCCGTCAGCGCCGTTGGGGTCTGCCCATCCCTGTGTTCTACTGCAAGGATTGCGGAAAGCCTGTTTCCACCCCCGAATCCATTGAAAAAATCTCCAAGCTCTTTGACGAATTTGGCTCCAATGTGTGGTTTGAGAAGGAAGCTATGGAGCTGATTCCCGAGGGCTTCACTTGTCCTCACTGCTCCGGCAAGACCTTTGACAAGGAGACCGACACTCTGGACTGCTGGTTCGACTCCGGCTCTACCCACTTCGCTTCTCTTATGAAGGACACGCCTGAGCTGTGGCCTGCAGATGTGTACCTGGAGGGCGCTGACCAGTACCGTGGCTGGTTCCAGTCCTCCCTGCTCACCTCCGTTGGTGCACTGGACAAGGGCGCACCCTTTAAGCAAGTGCTGACCCACGGCTGGGTGGTTGACGGTCAAGGTCGCGCAATGCACAAGAGCCTGGGCAACGGTGTTGATCCCGCTGACCTGATCAAGGACTTTGGCGCAGACATCGTCCGTCTGTGGTCTGCTTCCTCCGACTATCACGCTGATGTACGTTGCTCCAAGGAGATCTTCAAGCAGATCGCACAGAACTACCTGAAGTTCCGGAATACCGCCCGTTACTGTCTGGGTAACCTGAACGAGTTCGATCCCGACAATCTGGTTGCTCCTGAGGAAATGGAAGAGCTGGATAAGTGGGCGCTGACCAAGCTGGATGCTTTGGTTGTTGCCTGCAAGAAGGCTTATAACGCATACGAGTTCCACACTGTTTCCCACATTATCAACGATTTCTGTGTGGTGGAACTCTCCTCCTTCTATCTAGATATCATCAAGGACCGTCTGTACTGCGAGCTGCCCAACGGCCTGCGCCGCCGCAGCGCACAGACCGCTCTGTTCCTGATTCTGGACGCGATGAATAAGCTGTTTGCCCCCATCCTGGCATTCACCTGTGATGAGATCTGGCAGGCTATGCCTCACCGGAAGGAAGACGATGCCCGTAACGTTCTGTTGAATCAGATGCCCGAGAACTTTGCAGAGTACGCCCTGGATGAGGCTGCAATGGCCAAGTGGGATACCGTTATCAAGCTCCGTCAGGATGTGAACGGCGTTCTGGAAATTGCCCGTGCTGACAAGCGCATTGGCAAGGCGCTGGAGGCCCATGTGAGCCTGTCCGCTGATGAAGCATTGAAAGCTGCCTGCGAGGGTCTGAACCTGGCTGAACTGTTCATCGTTTCCTCCTGCGCATGGGAAACTGCTCCCGAGGGCGCTACTGTGGGTCAGGGTACGAACCTGCCCAAGCTGACCGTGGGTGTCACCGAGGCCCGTGGCGAGAAGTGTCCCCGCTGCTGGATGCACTCTGAAGAGGCTGACGAGAACGGTCTATGCAAGCGCTGCTCTGCTGTTATCTCCCAGCTGGATTTGGAAATCTAAAAAATCAAAACCGCCTTGCAGGAAAACTGCAAGGCGGTTATTATTATTTACCAAATACCTTTTCAACCTTTTTCAGCATTTCACGAATAGGCAGATTATAGGGGCAGCGGGTTTCGCATACACCGCAACCGATACAATCAGAGGCGGTTTTCTGCAAGCCATCATAGCGGCCTTTTGCCCAGTCCTCCAAATGGTAACGGCTGTAATAGCCCTCAATCAAGAGTACCATAGGAATGCTGATGCCTGCGGTACAGGGAGCGCAGTAATTGCAGCGGCGGCAGAAATTGGTACCCAGGAATTCCCGAATCTGGACAATTTTTGCCTGTTCTGCATCACTCAAAGGCGCGGTGTCGGCGGTGGCTGCCACATTCTGGGCAATCTCCTTTTCCTCAGCCATACCGGGAATGACTACCGTCACATCAGGGTTGCTGGCAATAAACCGCAGCGCGGTGGTGGCATCGTCAATAGCGCCGCCAGCCAAGGGTTTCATGCAGATAAAGCCGATGTTTTTCTCCCCGCATTTGGCAATCAGGTCTTCCCCTTGGGTTTCCACAATGTTATAGGGGAACATAATGGTTTCTACCCAATCGAATTCCACAGCCTGCCGGAACAAGTCCACAGAGTGCAGGGTGATACCGATATGACCGATCTTGCCCTGGGCCTTGGCTTCCTGCAAGGCTTCCAGCGCGCCGCCGGGGGCAAGCACCTGCTCCAAATCCTTGGGATTGGGATTGTGAATCTGATAGAGGTCAATGTAATCGGTGCGGAGCTTTTCCATACTGGTGGCAATATCCTTTTCCATTGCCTCCTTTGTACGAGCCATACTCTTGGTTGCCAGCACAAACTGGTCACGAACACCCTCCAAAGCGAAGCCTAAATATTCCTCGCTGACGGTGTAGGCCCGGGCAGTGTCGATATAATTCACACCTGCTGCCAGCAGCTTTTCAATCAAGGCCTTTGTGCCAACGGCATCAATTTTCTGAATGGGAATACCGCCAAACCCCAGCCGGGAAATCTTCAGGCCGGTCTTTCCCAAAATTCTGTATTCCATAAACTAACTCCTTACAGTTCGTATTCCTTTCGCACCAGCTCGCCGGTCAAAGGCTTGCCGGTAACACGGCCATACAAATGGCGAATGTCTTTTTCCAGCTTTTTCTTTTCCTTTTCGGAAGTCAAGGTGGCATACAGCCGATCCACGGGATAAGAAGAAATCTGTCCGCCCCGGCCGGTGTGGTTTTTCATCATAGAGAAGGTCACCTTCGCAATTTTTCTATTCTCCACATAGAAATGCAACGCATAGCCGTAATTGGTGAGAATCTCCGGCATTGCCAAATAAGACCTGGGATTCATATTGAAATTACCCAGGCAATAGGAACAGGGTACACCGTTTTTCCATTCAAACTTCTGAGGGATATGGGAGTGGGTAGCAATCACCGCATCCGCGCCTGCCTCCACTGCTTTTTCCACAATATATTCGGTAAAAGCGCCGGGTTTGATATTAAACTGACCGCCCACATGGGGGTAGAACAGTACCACATCCGCCCGATCTTTGGCAAAACGGATATCCCGCTGCATCTGTTCAATATAAGGCGTATCTGTCTTACCCTCCAGCAGATCGTCGTGACGGGAGTAGGTTGCTGTGAGACCGAAGAACTTTTTCAGCTTGCCGGGAACATTGGCATCCTTGATAAAGGGAATTTTGGCAAACAGCTTATCGATCCAGTCCCCTCCCCGCCACACACCGGGCAGGTATGTATCGCTCCGCTGATGGCAGAGCAAATTCACCGTTCCCTCGTACTCCCCTTCAGCAAGGCATTTGCCGCCGCTGCCGCCGTAGTTGGTGCCGTAGGTGTAGGCAATCACCGCAAAGGTGGTACCGCCCAATTCAAAATAATAGGCCTCAGGACGAGTCGTACCGGGCATAAAAGAGCCGGTATGGGCAAGGCCCTTTTCGTCCAGCACCTGAATCGTACGCTCCATACCCTCGTAGCCACGGTCGAAGGTGTGGTTATTTGCAGTAGACACCAGGTTCACACCGGCATCGATCAACGCATCCACATACTCGTCCGGGGCGTTAAAGCACAGGTGGGTATTGGTGTAGCCTGCTTTTTTGCCTGCCAAGGGCGTCTCCAGATTGCCCACCACATAGTCCGACTGGGCAAGTAATTTCTTGGTATAGGCAAAAACCCCACGGAAGTCATAACCGTCCTTCCCTTTTGCCGCCTTTAGCACAGGTGGCTCTGCCATAATGTCACCTAAAAATGTAATTTTCACGTCCGTTACCTCTCTTCCGGTAATCTCTTTAGGTCTATTATGCCATAACAGGGCAGTTTTTTCAACTGTTGCAAAATTAAAAACCACACCCTGGGGTGTGGTTTTTATAATAATCAGAGCATCTTTTCCTGAATGTGGGACAGGCGGTCCAGAGCCTCGTTCAGGGTGGAGTCCAGCTTTGCAAAGTGCAGACGGACAATGTTATTTACATTCTCGCTGAAGAAGGAACTGCCAGGCACTGCGCCGACACCTACCTTGCGAGCCATTTCTTCACAGAACTCCACATCGGTCTGACCCTTCTTCAGGTAGGGAGAAATATCAGCCAGCACGAAGTATGCGCCCTGAGGGTCGGTATAAGGAATGCCAATTCGGTCAAGACCCTCGGTGAAGAGCTTCTTCATATGGGCATAATGAGCGCCGAACTCCTCGTAGTAGCTGTCGGGCATATCCAGACCCACTACTGCAGCCTCCATCAAAGGAGAGGGG
>JAZSAD010000083.1:0-13420 GCA_045601715.1 Faecousia sp. | reverse complement strand
TCCGACAATCTGGAGCGCCTGCGTGCAGCAGTAGAGGAGAAGGGCTGTGAACTCTATGAGATTTCTGCCGGTACCACTGCAGGTACCCGGAATCTGATGCGTGTTGTGGCGGAGCGCCTGCGCAGCCTGCCTCCTGTCACTATCTACGAGCCTGAATATGTAGAGATCATCGAGGCTCCCGTGGATCCCTCCGAGTTTGATGTGGAGCATTACGGCAGCACCTGGCTGGTTACCGGCACTTGGCTGGAACGGCTGATTATGAACATCAACTTTAATGACTATGAATCCCGTAACTACTTTGATATGCAGCTGCACAAGTGTGGCCTGTTCAAGCGGTTGGAGGAAATGGGTATCCAGGACGGCGACACTGTCGACATCTACGATTTCCAATTTGAATATCAGCGCTAAACCAAAAAGGAACGGCATACTGCCGTTCCTTTTCTTTTAATGCATACTTGCGTGAAAATAGGATATTGTGTATAATACGATTATAAAAACCAATTAGAATGTGGGTAGAACTATGGATTTTAAAGTATTGGCAGTGGGCGATGTGGTGGGCAATCCCGGTATGGACAGGGTTTGCCATAGCCTCCGTTGGTTGAAGCGAAAAACAAATGCGGATTTTGTCATCGTTAACGGAGAAAATGCCGCGGTTGTGGGTATCACCCCCCGACAGGCGGAGGATATTTTCGATGCCGGCGCAGATGTGATCACCCTGGGCAACCACACCTATGCAAAACGGGAAATCGTGGACTATATGGAAGATAATACCCGTATCCTGCGTCCTATGAATTATGCTCCCCAGGCCCCCGGCAGAGGTTACGGCATTTTTGAGGCCAAAGCCGGCCCGGTAGCGGTCATTGACCTGCAAGGCCGGGTGAATATGGATTACACCCCGGATAATCCCTTCCTGCAGGTGGAAAAGATATTAAAAGAAATCGACACCAAGCTGATTTTTGTGGAGCTCCACGCCGAGGCAACCTCGGAAAAGCTGGCCATGGGCTATATGCTGGACGGCCGGATCAGCGCCCTGTGGGGCACCCATACCCATGTACCCACCGCTGACACAAAGGTGCTGCCAAAAGGCACAGGCTATGTGACCGACTTGGGTATGACCGGTCCGAAACACTCAGTTTTGGGTATCCGTCCCGACCTGTCCATCGCCAAATTCAGGGGCGATTTGCCGGAACGTTACCGATGGGCGGATGGCCCAACCAAAATGGAGGCGGTCTTGTTTACCGTCGATACCCAAACAGGTCTATGTAAAAAAGTAGAAAGGGTGGATTGCTGTGATGAAGATACTGCACACCGCTGATTGGCATTTAGGCGCACCCTTGCATGGTCACGGAGAGGAATTGCGGCAGGCGCTGGCGGCAGTCCCGGGTGAAATTTTGGAGGTCCTGCGGCAGGAAAAGTGCGATTTGGTACTCCTTGCCGGCGATGTATTCGATGGAGCATATACCCCCCACACCTACCAAGCCGTGTACCAAACCCTAAAAGATATGGCTGTGCCAGTGTTTATCACCCCTGGTAACCACGATTTCTGCGCCCCGGACAGCCCGTGGAACAAAGAACTCTGGCCGGAAAATGTGTATATTTTCCGCTCCCAGCAGGTGGAATCCGTAGCACTTGAATCGCTTGACTGCCGCATCTACGGCGCAGGCTTTGGCGCAATGGACTGCGCAGCCCAGTTAAATGGATTTGTAGCGAACTGCCCTGAAAAGTATGCCATCGGCATTTTCCACGGGGACACCACACAGGCCAATTCTCCCTATAACCCCATCACCAAGGCCCAGGTACTCTCGTCCAACCTGGACTACCTTGCCTTGGGCCATATCCACAAAGCGGATAGCTTTACCGCAGGAAAGACCCTCTGCGCCTGGCCCGGCTGCCCCATGGGCAGAGGCTATGACGAGCAGGGGGAGAAGGGTGTGTATATTGTGACGGTGGAGGATACTGTATCCATCCGCTTCCGTCCGCTGAATACTCCTCGATTCTATGACCTGCAAGCCGAGCCTAAGGATTTGGGCAGCATTCTACCCCCGGTGGCAAGCGAGGATTACTACCGTGTAACACTCACCGGCAGCTGCGAAACACCGGACTTGGAAGCACTGAAAAAAGAATTTTCCCGTTTCCCCAATCTGGTATTGCGGGATAAGACTACCCGTCCGGTGGATATCTGGGGCAGCTTGGGGGAGGACAGCTTCGAGGGTACATACTTTGGCCTTCTCAAGCAGGCCTTGGAAACTGCCAACGAAGAGGAAAAACAGGAAATCCTGCTGGCGGCGGAGCTTTCCCGCCGGCTTTTGGAGGGACAGGAGGTGGTCTTGCCGTGAGAATTCTTTCTATGACAGCCACCTTTGGCAAGCTCTCCCGTCAGACATTGCAGTTTGATGATGGGCTGAACATCATCGAAGCCCACAACGAATGGGGCAAAAGCACTTGGTGCGCTTTCCTGATGGCGATGCTCTACGGCATCGATACCGGCTCTCGCACCAAAACCGGCTACCTTGCGGATAAGGAGCATTACGCCCCCTGGTCCGGCGAGCCTATGTCCGGTAGTATGGAAATTCTGTGGAATGACAGAGAAATTACCATTCAGCGGCAGAACAAAGGTCGCACCCCTATGGGCGAGGTAAAGGCTTTTGAAACCAAGACCGGTATTCCTGTACCGGAACTGTCTGTGCCTGCACCGGGTCAAGTTTTACTGGGTGTGGAGCGGAGCGTGTTTGCTCGGGCGGGTTTCCTGAAGCTTTCCGAAATGCCGGTGACCGAGGACGAATCTCTCCGCCGACGGCTGAATGAGCTGGTCACCACCGGCGACGAGAGCGGTGCATCCGATGATTTGGCGCAAAAGCTGCGGGATTTGAAAAACAAGTGCCGCTTCAATAAAAAGGGGCTTCTGCCGGAGGCAGAAGGAAAGCTTTCTGAGGTGGAGCAGAAATTGCAGCAATTGCAGACCCTTCAGTATCAGATCTCTGCCATTAAAGAACGGCAAACAGCCTTGGGGGAGCAGGAACGGCAGCTGCAAAACCACAAGCAGGCCTTGCGGTACAATGAGCATTTGCAGTATGCCCAAAAGCTGACTACTGCGAAGATGAACGCAGATTCTGCCAAGCAGAGCTTGTCGCAGGCGGAAAAGGACTGTGCGCATTTACCCTCTCAGGAACAGATTCGTCAAAATATCGCCCAACTGCAGCAGCTGCGGGATACCCGTGACGCCCTGCATACCAAGAGCCAGTTGTTACCGCCGTTACCCCAGCAGCCGGAGACAACCGAAGCATTCCGGGGTAAGAATCCCCAGCAGGTGGTCTCCGATGCCAAGCTGGATACTAAGGTGTTGCAACAGCTGAAAAACGACCTGAAGAAACCCGTTCCCTATATTTTGGGCGGCGTACTGGCTGCTGTGGGCGTGGTTATGCTGGCAATTTCTCAACCAATTCCGGCAGCTGCTGTTCTTCTGTTAGGTGCAATCTGCATTGCCCTAGGCGCAAATAAGCAAAAGAAACTGAAGGGGCAAATTGCTGATTTGCAGAACAAATACCATGGCATGCAAGAAGAAAACTGGGAGCAGGCGGCAGAAAGCTATGCTGCTACCCAGCAAAGCTTTGCCCAAAATCTTACCGACCGGCAGCAATTGCTGGAAGACTTAAACCGCCAGTTGGAGGAAAACAATCAGGCAATCAATGCTATTACTGGCGGACAAAGTCTGTACCAGTATGAGGAAACCTGCCGCAGCCAGCTGCAAAGCTATACAGCCTTGCAGGAAAAAAGCCGTATTTTGCAGCAGGCAGAGGAAGTGTTGCAGGCTCTCTCTAACGCAGGGGAGCAGGTGCAGCCGCCCCTGTTTGCCGACAGCCTGACCCTGTCTCAGCAGGATACGGAAAAGGCCTTGGCGCAGACCGCCGGAGAACAGCAAATGCTCCACCAGCGGCTTGGTCAATGTCAGGGACAGATGGATTCTTTGGGTGGGGAGGAATCCCTCCAAACCCAAAAGAGCCAACTGCAAAATCGAATCAAAACCTTGGAAACCTATTATTGCGCCTTGACTCGCGCCCAGGAGACCCTCCTGCAAGCGACCCACGAGCTGCAGCGCAGATTTGCCCCCCGGATTTCCGGACGAGCGCAAGAACTGTTTTCCCGTATGACGGGTGGCAGATACCAAAAGCTGAGCCTGTGTCAGGACTTGTCCTTGGAGGCAGCCGCAGCAGACGAAATCGGTCAACGGAACACCCTTTGGCGCAGCGACGGCACGGTAGACCAGTTGTATTTGGCTTTGCGCCTGGCGGTGGCGGAGGAGCTGACCCCCGATGCGCCCTTGGTACTGGATGATGCCCTGGTGCGCTTTGACGATGTGCGTCTGGCAGCGGCATTGGAGATTCTCCGGGAAGAGGCAGAGCAGAAACAGGTAATTCTGTTTACCTGCCAGGACCGGGAACAGCGCATATTGGATGGAATCTGACATAGAGATAAATGAGGTGATGTTATGCAGATACGGGAAGTGACTTATCTGGCAATTGCCCTGCGGATTTTGATTGCTATTTTGGCAGGCGGTCTGCTGGGTATGGAGCGGGGTATGAAAAATAGACCTGCCGGTATGCGCACCTATATGCTGGTGTGCGTGGGATCCTGCCTGATTATGTTAACCAATCAGTATGTCTTTCAGGTCTACGGCGCCGGTGACCCGGTACGCCTGGGCGCCCAGGTCATCAGCGGTATCGGCTTCTTGGGCGCAGGCACCATTGTGGTAACCCGCCGGAATCAAATCAAGGGTCTTACTACTGCAGCCGGACTTTGGACAGCTGCCGGCATCGGTCTTGCCCTGGGCATTGGCTTCTATGAGGCGGCAGTGATTGGCAGCGTGGCGATTTTTACAGTCATCACGCTTTTGCAGCGGATGGACAATAATCTCCACCGCAAGAGCAAGCAGCTGGAGGCCTACATAGAGCTGTCCGACAAAATCACCTTGGGAGATTTCCTGCGGACCGTCCGGGATAGCGGCATTGAAATTTACAATGTCCAGCGGGAGCAGGGTGGTGACAGTGAGGGAAAGAACCGGGCTTATGTGGCAACATTAAAAACCAAGAAACGGAGTAATCACGAACAAATCCTGGAGCAGGTGGCAGATATCCCCGGTGTTGCTTACCTAGAGGAATTATAAAAATATCCCCTGACCGTTTGGTCAGGGGATATGCTTTTCTTACAGGTCAAAGTACCGAACTGCATTGTAGCAGCTGACACCCTCGATAATCTTCTTGAGGGAAGCTTCGTTATTGGGGTATTCGCCGTTTTCCACCCAGTTGCCTACCAAGTTGCACAGAATTCGACGGAAGTAGTCGTGACGGGCATAGCTGAGGAAGGAACGGGAGTCGGTGAGCATACCCACAAAGTTGCCCAACAGACCCAGGTTTGCCAGAGAAATCATCTGATCAATCATACCGGTTTTGTTGTCGTTGAACCACCAGCCGGAGCCGTGCTGAATCTTGCCGGGGATAGAGCTGTCCTGGAAGCAGCCGATGAGAGAACCCAGCTGGGCATTGTCCACGGGATTCAGAGAGTACAGAATGGTCTGGGGCAGGTTACCGCCCTCGTCCAAAGCGGACAGTAGCTTGGAAATATTGCCGCCGCAAGTGTTCTGAGCGATGGCATCCACACCGGTGTCAGGACCCTGGGCCTTGAAAATGCGGGCGTTATTGTTCCGCAGGCAGGAGTAGTGAACCTGCATCGTGATCTTCAGACGGGTGTAATCCTTACCCAGGTGGAGCAAAATCACAGTCTGGAAGCCTTCCACTTCCTCGGTGGTCAGGGTTTCACCACGGAGTGCCTTCTGATAGACGGCATTAGCCTGTTCTACGGTGTAGTCTTGGAAAGGAACATAGTCAAGACCGTGGTCGCTGGCCTTACAGCCGCGCTTATGGAAGTATTCCAGTCTTTCGGTCAGGGCATTCAGCACATCAGTCATAGTGGGCAGACGCTTCTTACCCACAGAGGCAGCCAGCTTATCCATGTATTCCTTCCAGCCGGCCTTGTGAATGTTCACAGCCTTGTCAGGACGGAAGGAGGGACCGACAACCACGGAAATGGTGGGGTCATTGGCAATCTTCTCGTGCCACTCCAAGGTGTCAATGGGATCGTCGGTGGTGCCGATGAACTTGACGTTTGCCTTCTTAATCAGACCACGGGCGGACATCTCCGGGTCATTCTGCAGCTTGTCGTTGCAGATCTCCCAAATCCGGGGAGCGCTCTCGGCAGTCAGCGGCTCATAGACGCCGAAGAATTGCTGCAGCTCCAAATGACACCAGTGATACATGGGGTTGCCGATGGCCATTTCCAGCGCCTCGGCAAGCTTCAGAAACCGCTCATAAGCAGGTTTGTTTCCGGTGACATAGTCCTCTTCCACACCGTTGGAACGCATCAGTCTCCACTTATAGTGGTCGCCGGCGAAGCTGCCGTCGGGATTCTGACCGCCCAGCCAAACCTCAGTCAGGTTGTTGAAACGGCGATCCTCGTAAATTTCCTGAGGATTCAGGTGGCAGTGGTAGTCTACCAGGGGCAGTTTTTCTGCGTAGTCGTGGAACAGATGCTGCGCGGTGGGGGTTTCCAGCAGGAAATCCTTATCCATAAATGCTTTCATAGAGATTCTCCTTCTCGTTTAATACATAGGGGGACGGATATACAGTTCGTGGGAAGTAGGCGCCGGACGGGCATAAACGCCGGACACCAGACCCAGCATTGCGTACAAAGAAACGACAGACGTTGCGCCGTAGCTGACAAAGGGCAGGGTCAGACCGATAACGGGACCCACGCCGGTACACATACCGATATTAATGATGGTCTGGAAGGCCAAAGCTGCGGCAGCACCGAAACAGATCAGCCGCCGGGTGTAATCCTGGCTTCGCATACCAACCCAAACGCACCGGAAGATAATCAGTCCTAACAAAAGTAGGATGGACAGGCAGCCTACGAAACCCAACTCTTCGCCCAGAGCGGAGAAGATAAAGTCTGTGGTCTGACCTTCCAACGCGCCATTTTGGGTGCGGTGACCGTTAAACAGTCCCTGACCGGTCATACCGCCACCGGTGAGGGAGCGCAGACTCAATGTACTTTGCCAACGGACACCGATTCCGGCAGCGTCCAGCTCAGGATTAAACAGCACTTCAATACGCAGTCGCTGGTATTCATCCAGCATAGGCCACAAAATGGGGAAAGCTACGGCAATACCGGCGATTGCGCCGATAAACCAGAAATAGCTGACACCGCCGGTGTATGCCATCACAATAAAGATAAATACGAAAATCAGGGAAACGCCCAGGTCACTGGACAGTACCATATTCATACCCACCAGCAGCGCCAGATGGAAACCCATAGTAAATACCGACTTAACGGAAGAAATTCTCTCTTTGTGGGTGGTCATGACCGATGCCATAATGAGGATATAGGTGATTTTACAGATTTCCGCCACCTGAATATTAAAGGGCAGGAAGGGGAAGTTAACCCAGCTTCGGTTACCACCGATGGTCTCGCCGAAAGGAATCAGCAGAGAAAGGAACAGGATATTGAAGAGTACCAGCCAAAGGCGCTGCTCCATCATAAACTCCACATCCACCGAGGATACCAGCGCAAACAATAAAATGCCGATGAGGGCGCCTACGATCTGCATACCGATGTAACGGAAGGATTCCAGGAAATTGGTAGCGCTGGCGATGATCAGGCAGCCGTATGCGGTTGTAATGATGCAAAGCAGCAGCAAAATCCAGTCGCCCTTGCGAATAGACTGCCGCAGCTGCTGAATATAGCGATTCATCGCCTCACCCCTTTCACATATGGAATCAGTATAGCATTTTTCTGCCGAAATGTAAACAACAAATACCCCAGGAGCGAGGAAATCTTACTGCTTTTTCATTTGCCGGAGAAAACAAAATACTGCTGCCCCGGTGAACAGGAAACTGTAAAGAGCGACGGACAGAAGATGCGTTGCCGCAACCTGAAAATTTCCGAGAAAGAATGCTTTCTCCAGTTCTACTGCGTGGACAAAAGGGAGCGCATTGGCGATTTTTTGAAAGGAATCTCCCACAAGCTGCAAATCAAACCAAACCCCGGAAAGCCAGGCAGACAGATTGGTCAGCAATGCGCCGCAAATGCCGCCGACCTGCTTCACACCCAAAACACTACCGCACAAAAGTCCCAGCGCAATATGAAAAACCGCCATGGGAATGATCCCAACGATGGCATAAAGGACATTTACGCTGACACTCAGACCCAAAGGAATGGCAAACAGATAGCAAATGACGGTTTGCCCCAGGGCGATGGGCAGGAGAGGAAGCATATATCCCAAAATAAAGTCCAATCCCGTGAGGGGTGTGGTGTAGAGCCGCTGCAGCAGGGCGCTTTCCCGGTCTTTGGCAACCAAGGTTGCGGAAAACAGGGTCATAAAGGACAGCCCAAATACGGTGATACCCGGTGTCAGCCTGTCAATTTCAAACAGGCTTACGGGAATATTCGCCTGCAGACTGCTTAAAAGCAACAGTAGGACCAAAGGAAATCCCAACCCGAAACCCAGATTGAGAGGATCCCGCAGAATTTCCTTTGCGCACCGTTTGGCAAATGTGAGCATTCTCATATGCTATCCTCCTTTACAATAGAAACGAAAGCGGTTTCAAAGTCCGCAGTTCCGGCCATCCGGGTCAATTCTTCTGCCGTACCAACTGCCAGGAGCTTACCGCTTTTCATAATCCCGATCCTGTCAGAAAGGGCCTGCGCCTCCTCCATATAATGTGTGGTCAAAACAATTGTCACATGCTCTTTTAAGGCGCGAATGACTTCCCAAAGGTCGTGCCTTGCCAGCACATCCAAGCCAAGGGTTGGCTCGTCCAGGAACAGAATTTTCGGTTCGCTGATCAGCGCCATAGCGATGCTGACCCGACGCTGCCAGCCGCCGGATAATTTTCCGGCTTTCCTTTGTAAAACAGCATCCAAGGAAAACTGTCTGGAAATCTTTGTGATTTTTGCCTTTGTCTTTTCTTTGGAAAAGCCGTAAATACCGCAGATCAGCTCCAGGTTTTCTTTTACGGAAAGGTTGGGCGCAACAGCAGTCTCCTGGGGCGATACACCGATGAGATGCTTTACCTGCTCCGATTCTCTTGCAATACTGTATCCGCCTACAAGGGCATCTCCGCCTGTGGGTTCTGTTAAACAGGAAAGCATTTTGATGGCAGTGGTTTTGCCTGCACCGTTAACACCCAGCAGAGCAAACAGTTCTCCTTTTTGGATTTCCAAATTGAGACCGTCTACGGCGGTTATGTTTTGATACCGTTTGACAAGTCCCGTTGTTTTGATTGCCTGCATTTGCATCATCCTCCTTATTTGCTATTACGATTATAGTCAATAAAAAGGGGCAGATGTGAAATTTTGCCTGTTCGGTCGTTTTCGGTATTTCACCGGTCAAAAAAAGGCGATACCCGGTTAAAAAACCAAGTATCGCCTTTATGAAATCACAAAGTCTTAAGCCATATAGATAGCCTTGCAGGCCAGCATGGTCATATAGCAGTCCAGCTTACTTACCAGCTCGATGGGCGCGTGCATAGAAAGCACAGGCACACCGGCATCTACGGTGACGATGTTGCGGTTAGCCATATAGGCAGCCACAGTACCGCCGCCGCCCTGGTCTACCTTGCCCAGTGTAGCGGTCTGCCACAGAACACCTGCATTGTCCAATGTGGTACGCACATGACCCATAGCCTCAGCGGAAGCATCGGATGCGCCACCCTTACCCCGGGAACCGGTGTACTTTACAATGGCAACGCCGTAGTTAAGACGGCAGTTATTCCGGCGGTCGGAGACCTCGGGGAAGTTGGGATCAAAGGCATTGGAAACGTCGGCAGACAGGCAGAAGGAGTTAGCAAAGCAGGTATTCAGCTTCACACCCTGGGTGTCGCATAGCATTTCCATAAAGCACTCAAAGGCGTGGCTCTGCATACCGCTAACGCCCACAGAACCGATCTCTTCCTTGTCTGCCAGAATGCAGACAGCGGTGTGCTTGGGAGTACCCATAGTGAGCAGAGGCTCAATTTCTGCAAAAGCGCATACCCGATCATCGTGACCGTAAGCGCCCAGCAGGCTTCTGTCCAGACCCACCTCGCGGCACTTGCCGGCAGGTACGATGGTCAGTTCAGCAGAGAGGAAATCCGCCTCGATGATGCCGTACTTCTCGTTCAGAAGCTTCATAATGTGTAGCTTCACACCGTCGGACTCAGCGCCCTCCAAAGGTTCAGAACCCAGAATCACATTCAACTGCTCACCCTCAATGACCTTGGCAGCGGTTTTCTGCATCTGGTCAGCAGACAGGTGGATCAGCAGGTCGGACACATAGAGGATGGGGTCGCCCTCGTCCTCACCGATGGTGATGGTCACAAGCTGGCCGTCCTTGCGGTATACGACACCGTGAATAGCCAGGGGAATAGCAGTCCACTGATACTTCTTGATACCGCCGTAGTAATGGGTTTTCAGGTAGGCGATTTCAGAATCCTCATACAGGGGATTGGGCTTTACATCCATACGGGGGGAGTCCACATGAGCAGCGCAGATGTTAGCGCCGCTTGCCAGACTCTCGCTGCCGATGACAGCCAGCAGAATGCTCTTGTCCCGGTTGTTGTAGTAGACCTTGTCACCGGGCTGCAGATTCATACCGGCTTTCAGCTCCTTGAAGCCGTTTGCCTTGGCGGTCTCTACTGCCCAGGCAGTTGCCTCCCGTTCAGTCTTGCAGGCATCCATAAAGGCTGCATAGCGCTTGCAGTAGCTTTCCATTTCAGCTCTCTGCTCTTTGGTCAGACCGTTGTAGCCATTCTTGGGAGCAAACAGCAGTTGCTTTTTCAACTCTTCCATAGGACATTCTCCTTTACGTAGTTTCTTTTATTGTAAGCAAATTTTGAAAAAAGGCAAGGCATTTTTCCTGGAAATCTGCCTGCGTGCCGGTATTTTCCAAAATATAGTCGCACTTTTGGGCAAAATATGCCTGCGATTTCTGCGCCTGTATCCGCATATTGGCTTGATGGGCGGTAATGTTATCCCGCTCCATCAACCGCTGTACCCGGACTTCTTCCGGCGCGGTTACCGCGACAGTCACATCACATAGCGTGTGCAGTTCGCCTTCAAACAATCCTATGGCATCGACGGCAGCCAAACCGGGTTTTGTTTCTAACATTTCCAAAACCTTGTTTTTGACAGCGCCGTGGGTGATGCCGTTCAGGTCTGTTAGCGCCTGCCGGTCAGAAAACACGATATCAGCCAGCGCATTTCTGTCCAATGCCCCGTCCTTTACAGTACCGGGGAAGCGGTCTTCAATGGCGCGGAGCATAGCGGTGTCTGTCCGCACCAGGTCATGATATACCTTGTCGCAGTCGATGACCATACCGCCAAGCTGTTCAATTGCTTGCAGAGCGGTAGTTTTTCCGCAGCCGGTACCACCGGTAATACCGATGATCATACCTCCACCTCCGCATCTACGATCCGGAAAGCGGCAGCCTTCTTCAGCCGGTTTTGTACCGCATAGGCAACACCGCCGCCCTCAGGGCAACGGGCATATACCTTGGAAATAGCAGGGTCGTCCAACTCCCGCAAAGCAGCAAACAGACCGGCGGACAGGGTTTCTACGCTCTCCTCCCGTCCGTAGGCAAGGGGGTTGCAGTCTGCATACAAGGAAAGCTCCTCTTCAAAGCACAGTACCCGGTCTTGGGAAGTGATGTGGCGGTGAATGTAGGCGGCGGCTTGTTCCCGACTGCCGGCAACGATCACTACATCCGCCTGGGGGGCATAGTGCTTATACTTCATACCGGGTGCTTTTACCACCGCATCCTTGTCGATTTGGGCGGTAACGGCTTTGTCTACTACCAAATCTCCCAGTACGGCAATCAGCTGCTCCGGGGTAATGCCACCGGGACGAAGCAGACGAGGACGTTCCTCTGTCAAATCCACAATGGTAGATTCCACGCCCACTTGGCAAGGGCCTCCGTCCACAATGGCGGCAATGTTACCGTCATGGTCGTGGAGCACGTGCTGAGCAGTGGTGGTAGAGGGTTTGCCGGAGAGATTGGCCGAGGGAGCGGCCACAGGCACGCCTGCTAAGCGAATGATTTTTCTTGTTACAGCATTGTCCGGACACCGGACGGCTACAGTAGGCAGACCGGCAGTGGTGCATTTGGGAACGATATCCCTGGCAGGCAGCACCAGTGTGAGGGGACCGGGCCAAAATTCCTCTGCCAACCGATAAGCGGCGTCAGGGATACTGTGGCAGAATTTCTCCATATCCGCTGTCCTTGCAATATGCAAAATCAGCGGATTGTCCTGGGGACGGCCCTTTGCCACAAAAATTTTGGCAACAGCCTCCGGATTCAACCCGTCGGCGCCCAAGCCGTACACCGTCTCCGTGGGAATGGCTACCAGCTCGCCGGACTTTATGAGATTGGCTGCAAGCTCTGCAGTTTGGGGATCCTTGGCGGATAATATGAGGGTTTTCATAAAAACCTCCTGGTGTTCTAACGAAAAAGGAGCAGCATATGCTGCTCCTTTTGGAAATTAAACAGTGGGCTGGTTAGCAGCTTCGATAATCTGAACGAACTTCTCAGGAACCAGAGATGCGCCGCCGATCAGGCCGCCGTCAATATCAGGCTGAGCCAGCAGCTCGAAAGCGTTCTTCTCGTTCATGGAGCCGCCGTACAGAATGGAGATAGCGCGGGCATTCTTGGAGGAGTACAGCTTGCGAACCACAGCGCGGATGTTCTCACAAACTTCCTGCGCCTGCTCGGGGGTAGCGGTCAGGCCGGTGCCGATGGCCCAGATGGGCTCGTAAGCGATAACGACCTTGCGAATCTTGTCTTCGGGAACGTTTTGCAGACCCAGTTTGATCTGCATAGCGATGTGCTCATTGGTAACACCGCTCTGACGCTGCTCCAGAGTCTCACCGCAGCACATAATGGGGGTCAGGCCGGCATCCAATGCAGCCAGAACCTTCTTGTTTACAGTCTCGTCGGTCTCGCCGAACATCTCACGGCGCTCGGAGTGGCCGATGATGACGTACTTACAGCCGGCATCTACCAGCATATCGGTAGCCAGCTCACCGGTGAAAGCGCCCTTAGCCTCAAAGTGGCAGTTCTCAGCGCCGATGCCTACGCGGGTCTCACGCATAGCGCGGACAGCAGCGGGAATGCAGATGGCGGGAACGCACAGAGCCACATCGCACCAACGGCCCTTGGGCATAATGGTCATCAGCTCAGTCATAAACTCCTTGGTCTGGGAGGGGGTCTTGTTCATCTTCCAGTTACCGGCAATCACGGTCTTACGGTACTTTCTGTTCATTTTTCTTCTCTCCTCGTTGTTTCTTGGGTATTTAATGGTTTTATTCCTATGTAACCAACAAAGAAATCGG
>JAZSAD010000082.1:0-15016 GCA_045601715.1 Faecousia sp. | reverse complement strand
TTTTTCCACAAATGCCTTTATCTGCTTTCTGCGGTTTGCCCGATGGAGAAGATATGCGGTCATAATCAAAGCCCACACCGCCAATTCAATTCCGGCAAGGACATAGTGCTGCAGCAGCGCCGTGGCCAAAACAAAGCCCAGCAAAAGCACATAATAACCGCCCATATTGGGTCTGAGAAGTCTTTCCAGTTTCTTATTCAACACTGTCGCCTCCTTGCAAAATGGGTATACTTCCCACAGTAATCCTATTTTCCATACATTATATCAAATACAAAAGAAAGGTGCAACCATCATTTTTGTTTCCGGAGCGGTTTTTTTCGACAGAAAATAAATGTATACTTTCTCCCGAAACTGTGTTATAATAGCTTTGTCAGCA
Organism: Faecousia sp.; assembly: GCA_045601715.1. Taxonomy (GTDB): domain Bacteria; phylum Bacillota; class Clostridia; order Oscillospirales; family Oscillospiraceae; genus Faecousia. Next base: position 14,640 of record JAZSAD010000082.1, on the reverse strand, counting down.
CCGGGTGGACAGACCCGTGCGAATGATTAACTACACACGATTTGCGGGCGTTTTTGTGCTTTTCGGTCATACAGGACCAAGAAAAAGCACAGGCGGCTGCCTGTTTGTTATGTTTATTTACGGAAAGGAGCTATGAAATTTGGCTGAAAAACTGAAAATTATCCCCTTAGGCGGACTGGACGAAATCGGTAAGAATATCACCGTGTTGGAATACGGCAAGGATATGATTGTGGTAGACTGCGGCGTGGGTTTTCCCGACGAGGAGATGTACGGTGTGGATCTGGTGATCCCCGACTTTACCTATCTGGTGCAGAACGCCAAGAAGCTCCGGGGTATGTTCATTACCCACGGACACGAGGACCACATCGGCTCTATCCCCTACTGTATGCAGCAGGTGACCTGTCCTATCCATGGCACCGCCATGACCAACGGTCTGATCAAGCTGAAACTGGAAGAGCATAAAATTGCCGACAAGGTTAAGCTTATCACCCACAAGCCCGGTGATGTGGTGCGAGCAGGTTGTTTCACTGTGGAATTCATTCACGTGAATCACTCTATTGCCGATGCGGTTGCCTTTGCCATCACCACCCCTGTGGGCAAAATCGTGATGACCGGCGACTTTAAAATTGATCCCTCCTCCAAGGACGGTATGACCGACCTGACCCGGTTCGGTCAACTGGGCAACGAGGGTATTTTGGCGCTGATGTGCGACTCCACCAACGTGGAGCGACCCGGCTATACCCCCAGCGAAAATGTGGTTGCCGAAGGTCTTGACCGGCAGTTTAAAAACTGCGACAGCCGGATTGTGGTCACCACCTTTGCTTCCAATATGCACCGGATTCAGGCGGTTTTGGCTACCGCTCACCGATACGGCAGAAAGGTGGCCGTCACCGGACGGAGTATGGAAAATATGCTGAAAGTGGCTCAGGAGCTGGGTTATCTGAACATTCCCGCCGGCACTTTGGTGGAGTTGGGCGCTATCAAGAGTCTGCCCAAAAATAAGATCGTGATCGTGTCCACCGGCTCTCAGGGTGAGAATATGTCCGCTCTGTACCGTATGGCATTTTCTACCCACAAGCAGGTGGAGATCCTCGCCGGCGACCGGATCATCATCTCCGCTTCCGCCATTCCCGGCAACGAAAAAGCCGTCTCCCGTATCATTAACGAATTGTACCGCAAGGGCGCAGAAGTGGTCTACGAAAAGAGCGAGGGTCTGCACGTTTCCGGTCACGCCTGTCAGGAAGAGTTGAAGATTATTCACGCGTTATGTAAACCAAAATTCTTTATTCCCGTTCACGGCGAGCAGCGGCATTTGCAGATTCATGGCAAGCTGGCTGTGGCTATGGGTCTGTCCCCCAAGAACGTTCGCATCAGCGAAATCGGCTCCGTGATTGAGCTCACCGGCAAGACTTGCAAGATAAGCGGCACTGTGCCTGCCGGCAAGGTCTTTGTGGACGGCACCGGCGTGGGCGACGTGGGCAGTGTGGTCCTCCGGGACAGAAAGCATCTGGCTACCGACGGTATGATCGTGGTATGCGTGAACATCAGCGCCTACGACGGCGAGCTGGTGTCCGGGCCGGACATCATTACCCGGGGCTTTATCTATGTAAAGGAATCCGAGGAACTGATGGAAGAGCTGCGGGAAGTGGTTTTGGAAGCCATTGACCGGTGCAGCCGCAAGCGCATCCGGGACTGGGCGATCCTGAAAACCGCCATCAAAAACGACCTGAGCGGTTATCTCTACAAAACCACCAAGCGGAATCCCATGATTCTGCCGGTGATTATGGAAGTATAAGAAAACCGGGACGAGTTCAACTCGTCCCGGTTTTTTATGGTCTTAATCCAGAAGTTTGCAGAAGCTCCAGAAACAATTTCAAATTACCCTCGCAGGTCTCTTTTTTATAATACACATTGATGGTGACCTGTTCCTGAAAGTCCTCTATCTGCAAATAACGAAGACTCCGGTGGGCAGATTCCTCCCCTACACCATAGTTTACATTCAAGCAGGCGCCGGATTGCAGCGCGATATCCCGGCAGCAATTGTCATCACATTCCAAAAACACCTTGGGTTTAAAACCCTGTCTCTGGCAAGCCTGGGTAAAAATCCTGTATCCGGTGGTGTGGTTTTTTGTTGTGACGAACATTCTGTCCCGGAGCTGATTTAATGTAATCGGTCCTCCGCAAAGAACATCTGTTTCCAGGGCTTCCACGCGGATATCGAACCGTCTCCAAATGAAGAAGGAATAGGTTTCCAAGGCCTCGTCCGGCTCGCTGATAATGATATCATAGTTCCCGTAATTCTCCGGAACATCCTCAAATTCCAGCTTAAACGCCACCGACGGATACATCCGGTGGAATCGCACAAGCCACCGAATCAAGGTTGTACGAGTAGCGCGGGCCAGAATGGATATTTCCTGCTTTCCGGCAGGATGGGAGGAAAGAGCGTTGACACTGGCATCCAGCTGAGAAAGAATATTGCTGACCGATATCAAAAACTCTCTGCCTTTTTCCGTGATGGCAAGGCGATTGCTGGTCCGCGTAAACAGCTCTACACCCAGCTCCTGTTCCAGCCGCTTAATGGAAGCGGACACAGAGGACGCAGGCACCATATGCTTTTGGGCTGTTTTGGCAATACTTTCTGCCATGGCAACCTCGTAAAAATACCGCAATTGGAGCATTTCCATAAATTTAAGCCTCCTTTTTTATGTATTTTAGCATATTTTCAAAGCGATGGCAACCATCACTTTCTCAATTCTTTACAACTTATAAAAGCAGGGTGTATTATATATATTATTAAAGTATTTTCTATGCCCCTTGCGCAGAGAAAAAGGAAAGGAAAGACAATGCTATGAAAGAATTATGGAACAAGGTTAAAAAGCTTTGGACCACCTTCCGGGCTTGGAAGTACAGCAATTATGCCCTGTATGGCGCTGCTGCGGTTGCAGTGGTTGCAGTTGCAGTGGTGATTGTGCTGTGCACCGTAGGCCCAAAGGGTCCCGACACCCCCACCCTGCCCACCGGCGGCTCCTCTATGGACGGCACCAATCCCACCGGCGGCAGCGCCGATAACGGTGGCTCCAACAACGGCGGCTCTACCGACAATAACAACGGTGGCTCTACCGACAACAACAATGGCGGATCTACCGACAATAACAACGGTGGTACTTCCGACAATAACAACGGCAGTTCTTCCGGTAATAACAACGGCGGTTCTACCGGCAATAACAACGGCGGTTCTACCGGAAATAACAACAGTGGCTCCACCGGCAATAACAACAGCGACAACGTAAACAGCTCCACCGGTGAATCCGTCACTGCTGGCGAGCTGAAATTCTACAAGACCTCCACCCACTCCGCTTCCAAGACCGTCAGCCCCGGCAAGAACGTGTCCTACTCTGTGGTGGTCACCAACAACGGCAGCAGCAAGCAGACTGTTACCGTCACCGACGAAATCCCCGCGGCTGCTGAGTACGTCAGCGGCTGTGACAGCGTCAGCGGCAACCAGCTGAAGTGGGAATTCTCCCTGGGCGCAAAGGAAAGCAAGACCATTACTTACACCCTGAAGGCCAAGGACGACAAAACCAACCTGGGCAAGACCCTGGACAGCGCTGCAAAGGTCAACGGCACAGCCGTTCCCTTCCACAAGGTCTACATCGCATACACTCTGGGTAATCAGGACCAGGTGATTATGGAGACTGCAATCGATGCATTCCGTCAGTCCACCAACTTCAACAATCTGGAGCTGGCAAGATGGATGTATTACGTGGCCTTCAGCCAGAGCATCGCATATCACGATGCATCCGGTAATACTATGACACCCGTAGCCGTTCTGGACAACATCTATAAAGGCGCCGGCGCCTCCGGCGGCACTGATGATGACGGCGAAGAAGCCGGCTCTGCAGCAGTAAAATTTGCAGATCTTGTGATCCCCACCCTCTTTGGCGGCAAGGGCGTGACTGCTGCCCAGGTTAGCAGCTTCAAGGGTGCGCAAGCTGCCCAGGTAACCAAGGATGCCCTGATGGCAGGCGACGTGATTCTGGTACAGGAATCCGCATCCGATACCACTGGTAAGGCTTATATCTTCAATGGCGCCAAGCTGTTTCTGCTGGGTGACGGTGTAGAAGACGTGAACACCGACAATGTGCTGAAGGCCCTGCCTAATGCAAACCGTTACGCTGCCCTTCGGGCCAGCTTTGAGCTTCCCAACAGAATCGACTATATTGATCCCGTCCCGCTGAATCTGACTGATGGTCAGAAGGCTATGATCGCTACCGCCGAAAGCTATGTGCTTCGTGGTGACAGAGGTCAGTATGACGTGGGTACTACCATGGGTCCCGATACCCGTTACACCCACGGTCAGGGCAGCCCCGAGGAATATACTACCGATTACTGGAGATACACCAACTGCTCCGACTTTACTTACAACTGCGCCTTCTTTGGTCTTGGCTACAGCGGCGGCAACAACTACCACACCAAGAACATTATGACCACCGCCAAGAATCAGGGCATCTTCTACTATAAGCCCACCGGCAATGAAACAGAAGCCGAAAGAAAAGCCATCGAAAAGGAATTTTTTGAAAAGCTGCAGCCCGGCGATGTGATTGATGTCCGCCGGGGCACCGCTTCCGGTCACGCTATGCTTTATGCAGGCAATGAGCTGATCATCCACTCCACCGGCGCCAACTACAAGCCTTCCGGCAACGGTTCCGGCGGCAGCGGCCTGAGCTACGGTGTAGAGACCTATGAGGCAACCTTCCGTTACAGACACCTCCGGGATCTGTTCAACCCCAACGCCAGCGCCAGCACTTATATCTTTAGCGGCAAGGTAACCGAAGTCGGCATCTACCGCCCCCTGGCCAAATTCAACGGCAAGGTTTCTGCCGAGGGCATGAACCGTGTGAACAATCTTCGCGGCATTGCTGTAGAAAAGCTGGGTTCTCTCTACTTCGGTCAGAGCGCCAATGTGGGCGACGAGATCACCTACACCTTCCGTCTGCTGAACTCCAACGACGTAAGCAAGACCGTGGATATCACCGATGTGATCCCCGCAGGCACTACTTTGGTTTCCGCTTCCGGCTGGACAACCAGCGGCTCCAACCTGTCCTGCAAGGTGACCCTTGCTGCAGGTGAGCAGAAGGAAGTTTCTTACAAGGTAAAGGTTGGCTCCAATGTACCCGACGGCAAGATCGTCAGCGATTCCGCTAAGGTTGGCGGCGTGACCGTCAAGGCATCCACCCTGTTTGTTGCCAACACCCTGACTTCCGCTCAGCAGCAGACTCTGCTTAACACCGTGAACAGCCTGAAGAATTCTTCTCTGAAGGGTCTGGAATTGGTCAACGAGATCTACAAGGTAGCCTTCGGCGCAGAAAAGGTATTTGATTACACCAATGTTTCCGACTTCTACAAGCAGATCTTTGAGAAGAAGTCCGGCGAAAGCAAGTCTACCCTCATTGACAATCAGTATTACAAGATGGTTGCCCCCGGTCTGTACGGCGGCAGAAGCTTTAAGTGCGATGATGACACTGCTTACGGAAGAATGTCCCGATTTGTCCGGAATCATAACCTGATGGTAGGCGACATCATTATCGGTCGTTACAGCTCCGCTACTTCCTTCTACCTCTATTTGGGCGGCGATACCATTCTGGATCTGAAAACCAATGAAATCGACAGTCTGGGCGCAAATGCCCGTCTGGAGAGAATTTACGGCTACACTTACTATTACGCCGTTCTCCGCCCCTCCAGATTGCTGGATATCTAAACAATCAAACAAAATGGGACGAGGAATTTCCTCGTCCCATTTTTCACGGTCTGTATGCGGAGGTTTTCAGCAGGTCCAAAAACTGCTTGATATTGCCCTCATATGCCTCTTTTTTGTAATAAATCTGAATATCTAATTTTTCCTTAAAATCCGAAATATCCAGAAACTGCATATTGGGCTGCCGCGAATCTGTTATGTTTCTCAGATTCAGGCCCAAGCAAACTCCGGCAGCCAGCACTTCCTTGCGACATTCATAATCATCACACTCCAAAAGCACCTTCGGTGTGAAACCCCGCCGTTCACAAGCCTGTGCAAACACCTTGAAGCTGCCTTTCTGTACATCTGTAGTCACGAACTGCCTATCCTGAAGCTGCTGTAAGGTTACCGGGCCGCTGCACAGGGGATCTGTTTCCAACGCCTCCACCCGGATATCATACCTCCGCCACGAAAAGCTTTCATAAGCCGCCAATTCTTCCTCCGCTGTACTGATAATGATGTCGTATTTTTCATAATTCTCAGGTATGTCATCAAAGGTAATCTTAAAGGATACTGTCGGATGCATTCGGTAAAACCGTGCAATCCATCGGGCAATGGTTCCGCGGGTAAACCGAGCGAGAATGGATATGGTCTGCTTTTCTTCCGGACGTTCTGAGATCGCATCAACGGCTATATCCAGCTGATTCAAGGTATTTCCCACCGCCTCCAGAAACCGTTTGCCCTTTTCATTGAGAATTACCCGGTTACCGGTCCGCATAAACAGCTCTGCGCCCAGTTCCTGCTCCAATCGCCGAATGGACGCAGATACAGAGGATGCCGGAACATTATATTTTTGCGCGGTTTTGGAAAAATTCTCCCCCATAGCACTTTCATAAAAGTATCGCAGCTGCAGCATTTCCATAGATGCACACTCCTTTCTTTTTCCATATTACTATATTCTTAAAGATATAGCAACCCCCATTTTAGCGATTCTTTACAACATATCATAATGTAGTATATAATGTAAAAGCATCCGAAACTGGTTTAAAAAAACGAAAGGAAAGACAATGCTATGAAAGAATTATGGAACAAGGTAAAGTCGCTTTGGACCTCCTTCCGGGCCTGGAAGTACAGCAATATCGCCCTGTGGTCGGCAGCCGGCGTTGCGGTCATTGCGGTTGCCGCGGTGATCGTGCTGTGCGCTGTGGGTCCCAAGGGTAACGACACCCCCACACTGCCCACCGGTGGCTCCTCTATGGACGGCACCAATCCTACCGGCGGCAGCACCGACAATAACGGTGGCAGTGTCGACAATAACGGTGGTTCCTCCGATAACAACGGCGGCAGCTCCGATAACAACGGCGGTTCTTCCGACAATAACAACGGCGGTTCTTCCGACAATAACAACGGCGGTTCCTCCGACAACAATGGTGGCTCTACCGGTAATAACAACGGTGGCTCTTCCGGCAGTAACAACGGCGGTTCTTCCGGCGGTAACAACGGCGACTCTACCAGCAACACTGAAAAGCCCGGCCCCGCCAAGCCTCCTGTTGTTGAAAATGACAACACCAACTCCGGCGAAGCTCTTGCACCCGAGGCAACAGCGGACCAGATGAAGAATGTGGTTGCTGTGAAGACCTCCACCGCAGGCGGCGCCATCACCGCTCACCCCGGCGGCAGAATTACATATACCATTTCTATTACTAATAACAACTCCTCTGCTGTCAGCGTAACCGTTAACGATACCCTGCCTGCAGGCACGTCTTTGGTAAGAGGTTGTGATACTGTCAGCGGCAGTAATTTGAGCTGGAAGGTTAAGAGCATCGCTGCCGGTGCAACCCACAAGATCATCTACACCGTAAAGCCCGAGTATACTGTCGCACAGGTGCGGGAAGCTAAGAGCGACATTATCCTCAAGAACACCGGCGCTAAGGTGATGGATAAGGCTATTGCAGCGCCCTCTAAGGACATCTGGGTGCTGGAGACCTTCAACGATACCGATATCCGCAGAATGGAAATGGCGATCGATTCGCTGGTAACCGGCAACCTAAATGCCTACAACTCCAGCAAGCAGCAGACTAACACGATTACACTGGCATCTTTGATGTACTCTGTAGGTTTCTCCAGCGGTCTTTACATGCCCGCAGATTTGGATGACATTCTCACACGAATCTACGAAAAGGGCGGTGAGAACAACATCTCCAACGGCACCAATCTGCTGGAAAGAGTCGTTCCCACCCTGTACGGCGGCACCGCTGTACCTGCCTCTAAGGACAGTCAATTCCGGGGCGCACGGGCAACCAGCGTTTCTATAAAGGACCTGATTTCCGGCGACCTGATTCTTGTAAACAAGAGCGGCGCAACCAAGCTGTATATCTGTGACGGTACATACTTAGTAGAATTGGGCAAGAAAGCTGTTACCACCAATATTAACCCCACAACTGTTTTGTCTGACTTGCCCAAATCTGATAAATACGTGGTCATGCGTCCCTCCATCGATTTGAAGACAATTCTTTCTCTGGAAAACGACGAGTACTTCAACGACTATGACAAGGGTTCCTATACCGCTTATCAGAATGCCGTTATCAAAACTGCGGAAAGCTTCCTGCTGCGCGGTGACCGCCTGCAGTACAATGACAATTCTAAGGTCGATAATGACGTGAGATACTATCAGCCGGAAGACTATACCGTAGATCGGTACGGTTACACCAACTGCGCATTCTTTACCCATGACGTGCATTGGGCAACCAGCGGCATGCTTTTGAAAGCAGGCTCCTCCACACTGTCCTCCACAGCGGCCATTCTGAACTATGCCAAATCGACCTGGGACGCCGCCACCGGCAAGGGTACCAAGGCAAGCACCTTGCTCTACTGTGAGCTGGATCCCACAGAGGATGCTTCCGGTGTATGGCACTCCAATCTGAATGAGAGCGAAAGAAAGGCCATGCAGCAGAAGATTACCGCGCTGCTCCAGCCCGGCGACCTGGTTTGCTATCAGTACGCCACCAGCTCCAACGGACACGTAATGCTCTATGTAGGTAACGGACTGCTAATCCACAGCGGCGGTTCCAGCTACAGCGACACCAATAAAACCGATACCCACGAAGCCTCCATTCGGTTTGCACCCGTGGCTTCTGTGTTTGATGAGACCAACACCGGTAGCCGGTACCTGTTTATCAAGAAAAGATTCGCCATTATCCGTCCTTCCGAACTGAATGGCGGCGTCATTTCCGAACAGGCCTCCACCCGCATTAACAATATGCAGGGCATCATTGCTGAAAAGGTCTCCTCCACCGCAACAGGCAAGACCGTGAACCCCGGTGATTCCATCACCTACACCTTCTATGTGTTCAACACCAACAAGACCGCCAAGAGTATTTCCATTAAGGATGTGCTGTCCGAGCATGTAAGCTTTGTATCCGCGACAAACAGCGGCAGTGTCTCCGGCAGTAACATCAGTTGGAATATTAATGTTCCTGCTGAGACCCGCATTGCCGTGTCCTACACCGTAAAGGTCAACAGCGGTGTTGCTGCCTATACCGCTATCGACGGCAGCAAGGCTACCATTAACGGTGTTGCTCACAAATGCGTTGACTCCTTTGTTGCTAATACCCTGACCGCTTCCCAGCAGCAGACACTGATTAACGCAGTCAACGAGGTCAAGGGAATGAACACTTCCGGCATGAGCGACATTCAGATTCTCAACACCATCTACAACAAGGCCTTTGGTGTAAATAACATCTTCGGCAGTTCTGTAACCAGCTATGACGACCTGTTTATGGGTGATAACGGTGTCTTTACCACTTACAATATGATACCGGACACCAGCAGTTCCTATGCCGCAAATATGGTGGCTCCCGGTATGTACGGCGGACGTTCTGTTCAAACCAATGAGGACTACCTCCGTTATACCAATATTGTTGATATGTCACTGCGCACTCCTTACTTCTGGGAGAAGGACCTGGTGATCGGTGATATTTGTCTGATGAAGTACAAGAGCGGTTCCACAGCCAAACAGTTGTATATCTATGTGGGAGACGATACCTTCCTGAGTGTGGGTCAGGGCTTTGCCATATTTGAAAAGGTTTCTGTTTCCAACCGTTTCCAATATATGCCCGCTTCCGGCTGGAACTACTACGCCATCCTGCGACCCTCTATGGTGCTAGATATCTAAACAACCAAACAAAATGGGACGAGGAATTTCCTCGTCCCATTTTTATGGTCTTTCGGCAGATGTTTTTAACCAATCCAAAAACAGCTTGATATTGCCCTCATATACCTCTTTGCGGTAATACACATTGATAATCAGCTCTTCTTGGAAATCCGCCATCCGCAAAAACTGCATATTGGTCTGGGTGTAATCCGTATTGTTTCTCAGATTCAACCCCAGACAGGCGCAGGAGCGTAAGGCTCTATTCCGGCATCCGTAATCGTCGCACTCCAAAAACACTTTTGGGGTAAATCCCTGCCGCTCGCAAGCCTCTTTAAATATCTTGAAGCTACCTCTTTGAGAACTGGTGGTCACAAACTGTCTGTCCTGCAGTTGGCTTAATGTCACGGTTTCCCTGCATAGAGGGTCTGTATCCAATGCCTCTACCTGTATGCGATACCGCCGCCAGGAAAAGCTTTCATACTCTTTTAGTTCATCCTCCGGCGAACCGATGATGATATCATAATTTCCGTAATTCTCCGGTTCGTCATCAAAGGTCAGCTTAAAGGACACGGCTGGATAAGTGCGGTGAAAGCTGGCGATCCACTGGACGAGGGTCTCCCGGGTACTCCGCGCGAGAATTGTCAATGTCTGTTTTTCTGTCATTTTGGCAGAAAGGGCGCTGACACCCATATCCAGCTGGGATAAAGTATTGCCCACCACCGACAAAAACTGCCTGCCCTTGTCACTGAGCATAACCCGGTTACCTGTCCGCACAAACAGCTCTGTTTCCAGTTCCTGTTCCAGTCGTTTTATGGAAGCGGATACGGAAGACACCGGTACCATATATTTCTTTGCAGTCTTTGAAAAACTTTCTTCTATTGCGCTTTCATAAAAATACCGTAATTGGAGCATTTCCATTTTGCATCCCTCCTGTTATCTACCATTTTACTATATCTTCAAAGCGAAAGCAAGCTACACTTTATTCGTTATTTACAATTCACTCAAGTTTTGTATACTATATTTATAGACTACAAACAAGAAAGGTGAAAACTATGAAAGAATTGTGGAACAAGGTAAAAACCCTTTGGGCCTCCTTCCGGGCTTGGAAGTACAGTAACATTGCCCTGTGGTCGGCAGCCGGTGTTGCGGTTGCAGCCGTGGCAGTGGTGATTGTGCTGTGCGCCGTAGGCCCCAAGGGTAACGACAACCCCACTTTGCCCACCGGCGGCTCCTCTATGGACGGCACCAACCCCACCGGCGGTGACAACACCGTGGGCGGTAGCTCCAACAATGGCGGCAGCACCGACAACAATGGCGGTTCTACCGACAACAACAACGGTGGTTCCTCCAATAACGGCGGCAACACCAATAATGGTGGTTCTTCCAACAATGGTGGCAGCACCAATAATGGTGGTTCTTCCAACAATGGTGGCAGCAGTATCAAACCCCCTGTTGTAGAGAATGACAACACCAACTCCAGCGCGCCTCCTGCTCCCGAAGGTACTGTTGACCAGATGGAGAAGGTGGTAGCTGTCAAGACCTCCACCGCAGGCGGCGCAATTACTGCCCACCCCGGCGGACGGATTACATACACCATTTCTATCACCAATAATAACAAGGATGCCATTGGTGTAACTGTTACCGACACCCTGCCCGAAGGTACTTCTTTGGTAAGAGGTTGCAGCGATGTCAGCGGTAGCAATTTGAGCTGGAAGGTCAATAGCATTGCTCCCGGCGCAACCCACAAGATCATCTATACCGTTAAGCCCGAGTACACCGTCAAACAGGTGCAAAAATCTACCACCGACATCATCATTAAGAATACCGCTGCCAAGGTGCAGGACAAAGCGATTGCCGCGCCTGCCAAGGATATTTGGGTTCTGGAAACCTTCAATGCCACAGACCGTTACAGAATGGAAATGGCGATTGATGCGTTGGTTACCGCAAACCTGACCCAATACGACGGCTATGATGTACAGATGAACGGTATCGGTCTTGCCTCCCAGATGTACTGGGTAGGCTTCTCCAGCACCGCAGGCTTCGGTACGCCTGACCTGGGTGAACTTCTCACCATCATTTATGAAAAAGGCGGCGAGGACAGTTCCGGCGGTACTTCCGGCGGCGGTGAAGAGGATGCTGTGAAAGCTACCAATTTGCTCCGTCGGGTAGTACCCACTCTGTATGGCGGCACTACGATCCCTGCTTCCAAGGATGCACAGTTCCGTGGCGCGCGGGCAACTGCGGTCACCATTGACGATTTGATTTCCGGCGACTTGATTATTGTCAGCATGGGCGGCGTAGAGAAACTGTACATTGTAGACGGTGAGGAACTGGTAGAACTGGGCAAGACCTATGTCACCAAAAGCATTGACCCAGCTACTGTTCTGCCCAAGCTGCCCACTTCCGACAAGTATGTGGTTCTCCGCTGTTCCATTAATCTGGCCACTTCCTTCTCTTTGGAAAATGACGAATACTTCAACGATTACGACAAGCAGGAAATGACCGCTATACAGAATGCTTTGGTGGAAACCGCAAAGGCATACCTGCTCCGGGGCGACTCCGTCCAGTATGACGACGGCTTTATGGGTAAGACCGGCCGTTTCGAAGGACTCGTAAAGAACCCCGAGGACTACACCGTAGATCAATACGGCTACTTAGACTGCGCTCACTTCACCTACGATGTAAACTGGGCAACCTACGGTGTTGCCGTAAAGGCCAGAAATCATCAGGGCAACAAGGTAGACTTGAACACCTGCAAAAATATGATGGACAGTGCCAAGCGGGGCTATGATCCCGCTACCTTCACCGGTACCAACAAAAGCACCATCTTCTACTACGAGCCTACCGGCGCGGAAACCGATGCTGAGAAGCAAGCTATCTATAACGAATTTATCTCCCGTCTTCAGCCCGGTGATCAGATTGTCTACCGGTATCCGGAGGAAGAAGGCGGTCATGCTATGCTCTATATTGGCGACGGGCTGATCATTCACTGCGCCGCCAATAAGTTCAACACAGCCAGCAAGCGGGACTCCCACGATGCATCGATCCGTTTCCTGTGTGTGGATGATCTGTTCAATCAGGAAATGAACGCCCGCCGCTATATGTTCGACAAAGCCCGGTTTGGCATTGTCCGTCTGTACAACGAGGTGACCAACCCCACCATTACCGAAAACACCAAGAACCGCATTGCCAATATGCAGGGTATTATCGGTGAAAAGGTTGTCTCCACTGCTATGGGTAAAACTGTCAATCCCGGCGATACCATCACCTATACATTCTACGTATTTAACACCAACAAGACTGACAAGCAAATTGCTATCCGCGATGAGCTGTCCCAGTACGTAACCTTCGTTTCCGCAACCGGCGGCGGCAAAGCTTCCGGAAATCAGATCAGCTGGGATATCACCGTCCCCGCTGACACCCGTATCGAGGTCTCCTATACCGTAAAAGTCAATGCAGGTGTAGCAACCTACACAGCTATTGACGGAAGCAAAGCCACCATCAACGGTGTGCTCCACAAGTGCATTGACTCCCACGTTGCCAACACCCTGACAGCAACGGAGCAGCAGACTCTGGTAAATGCGGTATACACAGTAAAGGCAATGGACACCTCCGGTATGAACGGTGTCCAGATTCTGAATCTGATTTATAAGACCGCTTTCGGCGTCGACAATATCTTTGGCGAAGGCGTCACCCAAGATGACGAGCTGGTTGGTAATTTCTATACCGGCGGCAAGGACAATGTGGGTGTCTTTAACAACACCACCTACTATAGCGATGTAGCCTACGTTTCGATGATGGATTCCAATACGTCCAAACCTGCAATGATGGTTGCCCCCGGTATGTTTGGCGGCAATTATGTCTACAACAGCTCCAAGACCGGCGAAACCTACACCCGTTACCTGAACGTGGGCGACAAGGTCCTTCGTAGCCGTTACTTCTGGGAGAAGGATATGGTTGTGGGCGACGTGTTCTTTATGCGTGGCAAAACCACTATGTACTTATACATTTATGTAGGCAATGACACCTTGGTAAGCGTTGGCTCTGGCACAAAATTTGCAGAAATCGGCGCAGAGGAGCGCCTGCATTATACGCCCGCTACCGGCACCTGGCGATACTATGCCGTTCTGCGGCCCTCTATGGTGCTGGATATCTAAACCACCAAATAAAAAGGACGAGGAAATTCCTCGTCCTTTTTATTTGCTCAAATCGCCGTACTTTTCAGGAAATCTAAAAACAGCTTGATATTGCCGTCATAAGCCTCTTGTCTGTAATACACATTACTGACGATTTCTTCATTGAAATCGGATACAGACAGATACTGCACGTTTGCCAAACTGGAGCTCATGGTGGCGCCAAAGGTCAGTCCTAAACAAGCGCCCGACCGCACTACGATATTTCTGCAACTGTAATCGTCGCACTCCAAAAACACCTTGGGGGTAAATCCTTTCTTCTTACAGGCCTGGGCAAATATTTCAAAGGAGCCTCTTTGGGTGTTGGTTGTCACAAACGGACGGTCCCGGAGCTGGCTCAGGGTTACAGTCCTTTGGCAAAGGGGATCTGTTTCCACCGCCTCTATACGCACATTGTATTTTTTTAATTGAAAGTGTTGGTAGTCGTCCAATGCGTCACTTGCAGTGCTGATGATAATGTCGTAATTGCCGTAGTTTTCCGGCGTATCCTCAAAAGCCATTTTGAAGGAAACAGAAGGATACAGTTTTTGGAACTCTATGGTATGCCGGACAATGGTCTG
>JAZSAD010000081.1:0-2154 GCA_045601715.1 Faecousia sp. | reverse complement strand
GGCACCTGCAGAGCAGCGGAGGCGATAATGGCATCCAGCTCCTTGGAGCTAACTTGCTCTTTCTTTGCAGCGATCCGCTGGAAAGCGTCATAAACCTTGATGCAGTCATCCTCGGAAAGGTCATAGCCCAGCTGCTCTGCTACTTTGGTTACAGCAGCAATATCGTCGTGGGCGGTGAGGTAAATGCCAGCATCTGTTTGGGCGGCAGAGAGGGGAGTACCCTTGGATTTTCCACCTTGGCAGATCTGGTTGACCCGGTTCATAATGCGGCTTAGCTGGGTCATTTGAACGGAGCAGCCTGCACCTAAGCTGTCTGCCCTGGTGGAGATCAGCTTTGCCAAATTGGCGATGCTGGCGGTGTCGATGGGATAGGTAGCTGCCTTCAGCTCACCGGCACCATTGCTGACTGCTGCAATGGCACAGGCGTCTGCCATAGAAAGTGCGTTACAGCAGGAAACGCCAACATTCACCTGGCGCAACACCGGGACAGCAGTGTACAGACCGTCGATAAACTGTGCAAATTCACCGGGAAGCATCGTTCCGGCAGTGTCGCAAAGGGTAACAGTGGTAGCACCTGCGTCGATCACTGCCTGGATGGTCTCAGCCAAAAACTGCGGATCTGCCCGGGTAGCGTCGTCTGCCAGAAATTCCACATCGGGGCAAAGTGCCTTGCAAGCGGCAACGGTATCGGCAACAGCTGTGCGCATAGCCTCCGGCTTCTTGTGGAACAGATACTCCATTTGCACGGCACTTACGGCAGCGCATACCTGTAGCCGTGGGAATTTTGCCAGCTGCAGAGCGGACCAGACCTGGGCAGGACTTTCAGGAGTCAGCTGTACAGGAACTGCCACGGTGCTGCCGGTGACAGCCATTGCGATAGATTTGATTCGCAGACTGTCTACCCGGGGGTTTTCAATGCCTTCCAGCTCAATAACAGATACACCCAGTTTATCCAGTAGCTTTGCCAGTTCGATTTTTTCTTTAAAGGATAGCTGAAAACCGTCAGCTGTCTGTTTCATGGTTACATCAGAAAGTTTGATCGTGTTCATAATATTACACTCCTTAATAAACAAAAAAGCCCTGAGATCAAATTGATCTCAGGGACGAATTTACATTCGCGGTACCACCCTGCTTATCTTCCTAAAGGAAGATCCCTCTCAAGCTTCCAACAAAGCTCCAGCCCGTAACGGGGGCAACCGAATCCCACTACTGAATAACCGTTCGTAGGACCGACTCAGGAACCAGATAGCGCCCAGTTTCTGCACCGATTCGCACCAACCATCGGCTCTCTGCAGCTTCCAAAGGGAGCAAGCTTTCCATCAACATCTTTTATCATATGATATTGGCAATATTTTAACCGCAAATACACCTGTTTGTCAACTGAAACTATGCCGAAAATGAAATTTTGACAAATATTACAAAAATGGAAGTAAAAAAGGGGAATTCTTTGACAGAAAAACATTTGACTTTTGTACGCGGACGTGTTAAAGTATGGTCAATACAGAAAAAGGCTGTGACGAAGACGGTTTGGCAAGACCGGATCCCCAGAGAGTCAGCGGCAGGTGTAAGCTGACGGTCCGATGTCCAAGACCCATCACTTCTGAGCCGGCAGGTCGAGCAATTGCCAGATCTGTCCGTGTGCCCGCGTTAAGGGATAGGACTTTGCTGGAAGTCTGAAGGGACGGCGGAAACGCCGTAATTTGAGTGGTACCGCGGGTATGTTTGAACTCGTCTCAAGAAAAGCTTTCTTGAGGCGTTTTTTTTATTATGGTTTTCATTTTTAGAAAGGAGAATCGCTATGACAAACACCAATTCCTCCACACAACTTATGGACATTGCTGCCCGTATCAGAGGGATGCGGGAAATATTGGGATATAGTATGCAGAAAATGGCAGAGCAGACGGAGGTGTCCGAAGAGCTTTACCGTCAATATGAAACCGGAAGTGTAGATCTTCCCTTTACCTTTTTACATAAATGTGCAAAGGTTTTTGGAATTGAGATCACAGTTCTGCTGGAAGGTCACAGTGCCAAGCTGTCCGGTTATACGGTTACCCGTCGGGGAAAAGGTCTGGTAACTGCCAGCGAGGACGGTATCACCATTCAGGATATGGCGCCTATGTTCCGGAAAAAGCTGGCAACACCGTATTGGGTTAC
>JAZSAD010000080.1:0-2353 GCA_045601715.1 Faecousia sp. | reverse complement strand
GAAGATGTGGCTAAGAAGCTGTTTGATGAGATCGCTCCCAAGTATGCTGACCGTAACGGCGGCTACACCAGAGTGACCCGCACCGGCGCTCGCCGCGGCGATGCTGCTGAGATGGCAGTCATCGAGCTGGTTTAATCCAGTTATCTAACAAATAAAAGAGCGTATCGCAACTGCGATACGCTCTTTTTATATGATTTTAATTACTTGATATCCACGCCGCCGAACATACTAAAGCCCTTTATGTAGATGGTAGGCACATCCGGCTGGGCAGAGGTCTCGTTGGAGAAACCGCCGAAGATACTAACGGAATTTACTACCACATTCACGTTTGCCGGTACCAAGATGTCGATGCCACCGAATATGGCGGTTGCCTGAATGCAGCAGTCCTTTTCGATCACTGCCTTTTTCAGGTTGCAGTCCACACCACCGAAAATGGCTGTGATCTCGCCACCCTCAAACACCTGTCCGTCGTAGTTCAAATCACGGCCACCAAAAATGGCGCTGGCAATCACAGGCCCGTTCTCGGGGATAGCCGGCAGGGAATCGGATTTTTTGCCAAAAATAGCGCCAAGCACCATCTTAATGCCAATGATGAAGATGATGGCGGGCAGCAGCAGCTTCCAGACCATGGAAAAATCCAAGATATCTCGGCAGCAAAGCAGGAGAAACACACCTATCAAAATGCCGATGAGGTTGCCGGTCTTCTCCCGTTCGGTGAACAGACCTATGAAACAGGGGATAAGGATAAACAGTGTCCACCAGCCGTCGAAAAAGACATCGATTTTGGTAATTTCCAATGCGTTCAGCGCAAACAGCGCACCGGCGGCTGCCAGAACAATGCCCCAAACCATACGATTCAGTTTTTTCATAGCATTTCCTCTTTTCTTTGAATTTTGCAGGGCTTCTACTTACAGTATAGCATAAAGTTGGAAAAATGAAAAGGGAGTGTTGCTTTGGGCAACACTCCATAAGGAAGTAATGCCCGAAAAACGGCGTAATTTTCCGCCATTCGGCGTTAAAAATGCTCGAAATACACCAAGTATTTCTGCGCTTTTTGCCTTGACTGGCAGAAAATCTCACCGTTTTCGGGTGCAAAGCAGTTTTGAAGTGGTAACTTTTTTGATTAACAAATAACAAAATTCCCGGAATGCTGACGCATTTCGGGAATTTTTTATGCAGTTAAGCAGAAAAGGAATCGTTCAAAACCAATACTTTCTTACGGAGCGTTGCCCTTGCAACACACCCTTTTTTAAACTTCCTTGCTCTTGGAGGCGATTTCCATCAGACACTTGGCGGTGAACTCCTCGGGAGTCATTGCGCCCAGATCCTCACCCTTCCGGGTACGGACGGAAACGGTGCCGTTCTCCATATCCCGGTCACCGATGACCAGCATATAGGGGATCTTCTGCAGCTGTGCTTCGCGAATCTTGTAGCCCAGCTTCTCGCTGCGGCAGTCGGTCTCTGCGTGGATGTTCACAGCGTTCAGCTTGGCAGCCAGCTCCTTGGCATGCTCGTGAGCCCGGTCGGTGATGGGCATCACCATAACCTGTGTGGGCATCATCCACATAGGCAGCGCGCCTGCATACCGCTCGATCAGGTAGGCAAGGGTACGCTCGTAGCAACCGAGGCTGGTGCGGTGGATGATGTAGGGGGTCTTTTTCTGACCGTCAGCATCGGTGTATTCCATGCCGAACTTTTGCGCCAGCAGCATATCGATCTGAATGGTAACGATGGTGTCCTCTTTGCCGAACACATTCTTGTACTGAATGTCCAGCTTGGGTCCATAGAAAGCGGCTTCGTCGATACCGATTTCATAGTCCACACCCAGGTTATCCAGAATGTCGCCCATAACTTTCTGGGCCTCTTCCCACTGCTCGGCAGTACCTTCGTACTTAATGCCGGCCCGGGCGGGATCCCACTGAGAGAAACGGAAGGTGCAGTTTTCCAGCATACCTACGGTGTCCAGACAGTACTTTGCCAGCTCCAGACAACCCTTGAATTCCTCTTCCAGCTGGTCGGGACGGAGCACCAGGTGACCCTCGGAAATGGTGAACTGACGGACACGGATCAATCCGTGCATCTCACCGCTGTCCTCGTTACGGAACAAAGTAGAGGTCTCGCACAAACGCATAGGCAGGTCACGGTAGGAACGGGCGCGGTTCAGATAAGCCTGATACTGGAAGGGACAGGTCATAGGACGGAGGGCAAAGCCCTCCTTCTCCTCGTCGTCGGGGTCGCCCATAATAAACATACCGTCACGGTAGTGATCCCAGTGACCGGAGATCTTAAACAGGTCACGCTTTGCCATCAGGGGGGTCTTGGTCAGCAGGTAGCCGCGCTTCTGCTCCTCGTC
>JAZSAD010000079.1:0-10464 GCA_045601715.1 Faecousia sp. | reverse complement strand
CGCAGGACAGGCAATATTGACCGGCAATCTTCTGATCGGCGCTGTAGGCGCCAACAAAACCAAGTGCGTATGTTTAAAATGCGGACACAAGTGGAAGCCCTGATAAGTAAATATACAACCCCCGTGGTTATACCGCGGGGGATTATTTTATAGGTAGGTGAGTAGATGGCAAACAGTGATGAAATTATTTATGTAAATATGAACACCCAAGATGCCATCTCCGCGGCAGAGGAGCTGGATAAAGAGCTTTTGGTGTTGCGGTTGGCATTGGGAAAATTGAAGGCGGCGATTGTGAATGCGGTGGCGCCTATTGGTGCAGTGTTTGTGCCGGTGCTGCAAAAGGCAGTGTGGGCGGCGACTCGGTTGGTTAAGTCTGTTGGCAAGGTGATTGCTGCTTTATTTGGCTACAGCACGGCATCTAGAGCCAGCGCAAAATCCCAGGAGAAATTGGTAAAAGCAAACGAAAAGGTGAAACGCTCTCTGATGGGGTTTGATGAGGTAAACCGG
Organism: Faecousia sp.; assembly: GCA_045601715.1. Lineage (GTDB taxonomy): Bacteria > Bacillota > Clostridia > Oscillospirales > Oscillospiraceae > Faecousia. The sequence goes on along the minus strand of JAZSAD010000079.1, from coordinate 9,957 downwards.
TTGGATGCATCTGACGGTGAACAGTCGTCAGAAATCGCGACCCCGGCAGCGAATGATACGCTTTCGCCTCAATTGCAGGCGGTAGTGGATCAGATTCTGTCTCTGGTTGCGCCCTTAAATGCAATCGACTTTGCACCGGCGGTGGCGGCTTTTAGCAGATTACAAGAAGCCATTGCCCCCATCAGCCAGGCATTGTTTGCAGGACTGGAGTGGGCGTGGTTCAATCTGCTGGTGCCCCTGGCGGCGTGGACCATTGAGGATGTGCTGCCGGTATTTCTGGATATGCTGGCATCGTCTCTTGGCGTATTAAATGCTGTGATTGTAGCGTTGCAGCCTGGCGCTACCTGGTTGTGGGAAACCTTCCTGCGGCCTGTCGCCCAATGGACAGGTGAGATTGTAATTCAAGCGCTGCAGTGGCTGGCGGATAAATTAGAGCTGGTCAGTGACTGGATCAGGAACAACCAGAGTATTGTGGAGATTTTTGTCCTTGCTTTGGGAAGCTTTGCGGCAGCCTGGGGACTGGTCAATGGCGCGATAGGAATCTGGAACACAGTTTCTGCCGTGGGAACAGCCTTAACAACAGCGTTCGGTACTGCAGTAGGTATTTTAACGTCACCGGTAACATTGGTTATTGCAGCGATTGGAGCGCTGATTGCGATTGTTGTTCTGTTGGTGAAAAACTGGGATGTGGTAAAAGCAACTGCAATTCAGGTTTGGGAGACGATAAAATCTGTGTGGGGAAGCGCCTGGAGCTGGTTTAAGGGGAATATCATAGACCCGCTGACCAACGGCTTCAAAGGTATGGTCAATGGCATTATCGGCTTTCTCAACGCAATGATTGCGGGTATTGTGGGCGGCGTAAACGGTATTGTGAACACAATCAACAAGCTCAGCTTTACCGTGCCGGACTGGATACCGGGCATTGGCGGCAAGAGCGTTGGTTTTAATCTGAAAACCGTGCATACACCCCAAATTCCCTATTTGGCCCAGGGTGCAGTGTTGCCTGCCAACAAGCCCTTTTTGGCGGTGGTGGGCGACCAGAAGCACGGTACCAACGTGGAAGCGCCTCTGGCTACTATTCAGCAGGCGGTGGCAAACGTGATGGGTGACCAAACCGCGGCAATCCTTGCCGGATTTGCCACCTCTGTGGAGGTGCAGCGGGAAATCCTGCAGGCGGTGCTGGGTATTCAGATTGGTGACGATGTGATCGGCAGCGCCATGAGTCGCTATCAGCAGAAGATGGCAGTGGTGAACGGAGGGTTTGTATGAGAAAGACAACGGATTTGTTCTTAATCGACGGGCAGCCTATGCTGGCACCGGATGAAAACGTGGAGATATCTTTGGAAGATATCGACGCCTCCGATTCCGGTCGGGATGAAAGCGGTGTGATGCACCGGTTTGTGGTGCGGCAGGGTGTGGGGAAGTGGACCTTTTCCTACGCCTGCCTGACCGGAGAAGAGTATGCCTATATGGAGCGCCTGTTTGCCGGTAAGGCAGCCTTCCGGTTTTCATACCCCGACTGCGCTGCCGGCGGACAGCTTAAGGAGATTACCGCTTATCGCGCGAAACACGGAATCCTGTGGCAATCGGCGTTCACCGGGCAGTTCCGGAATTACCAATTTAGCGTCATCAGCTGTTAGGGGGTGACGCTATGCTGAAAAATTTAATTGTCCTTCCAGACGGAACGGAACTGTTTTCCGGAACGACGGGAGTGAACGCCCTGCAAAGTGTCACTCTGACACAGCAGGTGAATACCGGCGCAGAGCTGACCTTAGGGTCAGCCTGCGCCAATATGCTGGAAGGCACCCTCTTGACGAAAGAGGGTGGCTTAAACATTACGCCCGGTATGGAGTTGACTTTATATAAGGTATCAGAGGACGGAACACGTACCAAAATGGGTCTGTTTACGGCGGAAAAACCCACCCGCCCCAGTGCCAATCTGTATAAGCTTACGGCATATGACCGCATCAGCTGGCTGGACAGAGATTTAACCGGCTGGCTGGAGAGCCTGAACGGGTGGCCCTATTCCTTGCTGGAATTTGCCCATATGGTGTGCGCCGCCTGCAATCTGACACTGGCAAATGAAACAATTCCCAACGGGGATTGGCAGATTTCCAAATTCTCAGGAAAAGGCATTACCGGCAGACAGTTGATCCAATGGGTGGGGCAGGCTTGCGGCCGGTTTTGCCGGGCAACGGCAGATGGGGAAATTGAACTTGCCTGGTATACCCCGAAAGCGATCACCCTGACGCCGGAGGGGGATTTGCCTGTGCTTGCCGGTCAGACAGCGGATTACCGGACAGCCCCCATTGACAAGGTGCAGATTCGGCTGACGGAGCAGGACCTGGGGGCAATTTGCGGAACTGGCAGTAATGGGTACTGTATCACCGGCAATTACCTGCTGGCAACGGAAGATTTAGAGCCGCTGCAGGTGGTAGCGCAAAGGCTGTACGAGCAGTTGCAGGGAGTTACCTACACCCCCTGCAAGGTGAAAATTCCCGCCAACACAGAAATTTGCCCGGGGGATATTCTGTCGGTGACAGACCGGAACGGGGTGACAGTCCCCGTCTATGTGATGAAGAAAGTGCAGACCGGTCCCTTTGAGACCCTGGAATGCACCGGGAGCGCCTATCGGGACAGTACTACCGCCGCCAACGGCGTAAAGCTGGCCGCCCTTTCCGGCAGTGTGCTGGAATTGCAGATGAGCATGGAGGGAATCCGGGCGGAGAACCGATATGCTGACGGGCGGACTTCCAGTTTGGAGATGACTGTGGAGGGGTTGAAAACCGATGTGGTCAATCAGGGCGCAGGTTTGGCAGATATGACTGCCAGAATGACGGCGGTGGAACAGTCTGCAGAGGGACTGACGATACAGGTACAGAGTGTGAAAACCGACGGCGTTTCCAAGGTGAATACTGCTACCGGCTATACTTTTGACGAGTTGGGACTGACAGTGGAAAAGAGCGGTCGGGAGATACAAACCCGGATTTCCGAGGACGGTATGCAGGTGTTCAAAAACGGTGAGACGGTGCTTACCGCCAATAGCGAAGGCGTAGATGCGGTGGATTTGCACGCGTCTACTTATTTGGTTGTGGGTGGCAGAAGCCGTTTTGAAAATTACGGGGCAGACCGCACCGGCTGCTTCTGGGTAGGAGGATAACAGATGGCGATACAGACAAAAACAGTTGCAACCGGCGATTATGCGTGGAAATCCTGGTCCAACGGCTATGTGATTGCTTTGACATTGACGGAGGAAGCTACGGATACTGGCGCTAACACCTCATTGGTGTCCTATCAGTTTACCATCAGCAACACCAACAACAATCGTTTCACCGACAACAATAACAGCTGGTCCATATCCATTGGCGGTCAGGAAATTGCAATTAACAATTTTAATTTCAACTTAGGGTCGAACTACACCACCCAGACCATTGCATCGGGGCAGGTGCTCGTACCCCACAACCCGGACGGCAGGCTCCATATGCCCTATGAGGTTTCCGTTCCCAATATTCAGTCTTGGAATCGGTACGGTCCGCCGGCAATGGCCTTGTCCGGTTCTTGGGAACTGACACCGATCCCCCGGGCGTCTACGGTTTCCTGTCCGGGGGGCATTATCGGCAAGCCGGTTACCGTATCCATTCAGAAAGCCGGTGAGGGATTTACCCATACGGTTACATATGGATTTGGCAAGCTTCAGGGAACGGTTGCAGAGCGCACGGCGGAGAGTGCCATTCAGTGGACAATTCCCACAGCGTTTTACACCCAAATCCCTGCCGCAAAGCGGGGGGAGGGTGTGCTTGTCTGCAGAACCTATAACGGAAATACCCTTGTTGGTGAATCGTCCTGTCCGTTATATGCGGATATTGATGAGGCAGACTGCCGACCTATCATTTCTGCGGAGGTTACAGATAATAATCCGGAAACAACGGCACTCACAGGTGACAGCAATACCCTCGTCCGGTATTACAGTGACGCAAAAGTGACTGCAGAATATGCCGCTAAAAACAGCGCGACCGTTGCGGGTTATGCCTGGACCCACAACGGTAAGACCTATACTGCAGATTCTATGGTAATTGCGGGGGCAGAAAACGGTGAATTTCAATTTGCTGTGACGGATAGCCGAGGGATTTCGGCCAATCTCTCCGTGATAAAGCCGGTGGTTCCCTATGTGAAGCTGACCTGCAATTTAGCCGGCAACAAGCCCGACGGCGACGGAAATATGACCCTTGCAGTGTCCGGCAATTTCTTTGACGGTTCTTTTGGGGTATCACACAATACCCTGACTGTCCAGTACCGGTATAAGCTCAGCGGTACGTCCTGGCAGGAGGAACAATGGCAGGATATGGAGCCGGTGTTCACCGGCAACAGCTATATCGCCCAAATGGAACTGACCGGCTTGGATTATCAGAAGGCATACACCTTCCAGGCAAGGGCAATCGATCAGCTGGCAGTTGTAAATTCTGCAGAGTATACCGCAAGAGCAATACCGGTATTCGACTGGGGAGAGCAGGATTTTGCCATTCACGGGGACTTACAGGTGGACGGCAAGCTTTCTATGTCCGGCATTTCGGTACTGAATACGCCCCATGTGCAGACCTATTATTGGCAGACCGAGGGTGGCGTGTCCATGCAAAGCGTTGCGGAATTTTTGGCGACCTGCACAAGCGACTGCGCATTTATTGTTATGATACAGGGATCGGCGTACCCCTTTGTGGGTATGGCGGTGGGTATGGTTTGTATCGAGGGACAGTACGGTGCCGGTACGTTGTATGATTACCACAACGGCGCCCAATCTTTCCGCCTGATTGGCGGTGTAATGCACCCGTTATAAAATGATAAAGGAAGTGTTATATGGCAATTAGGATTTTCAAGAAAGGAGACAGCGCGAAGCTGTCTGCCAATTTTCGCGCAAGAGAGTTTGACTGCAATGGTGTGGATTGCTGCAAAGAAACAAAGGTTGACGAAAAACTGGTGGAGTATCTGCAACAGATTCGCGACCATTTTGGAAAGCCTGTATATCTGACCGGCTACCGCTGCAGAACCCACAATGCTCGTACACCCAATGCGGCAACCAACAGCTATCACATCTACGGGCAGGCTGCTGATTTCCATATTGACGGTGTTGCACCGACAGAAATCGCAAAATACGCAGAGTCAATAGGTGTGAAGGGGATTGGTCTGTACGATACCTTCGTACATATCGACACCAGGCAGAGTAAGTCTTTTTGGTACAGTCACGGGCAACAGCGGCGCACAACCTTTGGCGGCGATCCCAAGGAAGAATCCTACACCCTGGAGTATTTTGTTCGGGGTGTACAGAGTGCCTGCGGCGCAGCGGTGGACGGCATTGCAGGCAGGGAAACCCTTTCCAAGACGGTGACAGTGTCCGCAACAAAAAACCGTACCCACCCGGTGGTGCAGGCGATACAGAAGCGGCTTTTTGCTTTGGGATATACCCAGGTTGGAGAGGCTGACGGCATTGCCGGCAAGAAATTTGATTTGGCTTTGAAAAAATTTCAACAGGAAAATGGCTGCGTAGCTGACGGTGAGCTTACTGCCCGAAACCTGACCTGGCGAAAGCTGCTGGGTATGGTATAGGGGGTGAATACCAATGAGTGAGGCAATTTTGGTTGCTCTAATTACCGGCGGACTGTCCCTTGCAGGTGTGGTGATTACCTGCATCGCAACGGCAAAGAAAAATGAAAGCGCTGTGCGCATTTCCCAAGCGGTTACCGATACCAAAATCGACGAGCTGACCCGGGAGGTACGGGAGCATAACGGTTTTGCTCGGCGGATGCCGGTGTTAGAGGAGCAAATCAAGGTGATCAATCACCGATTGACAGATTTGGAAAGGGAGGTGCAATAAGGCATGAAAAGATTGGCGCAAAAGCTGGCAGATTTATTAAAGGTGAAAACCGTTGTGACCTTTGCGGTGGTGGCGGTGTTTATGGTGCTGGCGCTGAAGGGGGAAATTCATCCGGATAATGTGATGATCATAGTATCTATGGTGGTGTCGTTCTATTTCGGCACCCAGCATGAAAAGATCCTGAAGTAAGGGAAAGCCCGACTCCTTAGGAGTCGGGCTTGTTTTTATAGTTCCAAGTGTTCTGCAATGTGAGCGATAAATTCTTTATTGGTGGGACAGGGGAATTCTCCGCCTGGGTCTGCCGGGAAGAATTTTGCCCATACGGCGGTGTCCTTGCGAATCCACGCGGAGGTAACCGCCTTGCGAATGGAGTGTTCTACTGTTCGGGCATCGGGCAGATGGAACCGGTCGGCAATTCGGGGATACAGCTCCTTGGAAAGACGCATATTGGGACTTTGGGCAAAAATGGGAATGCCTACGCACAGCTGCTGATACCCGTCCAAATGGGTGGGGAAGTTCAGACTGTGTAAGATGACTGCTGTTTGGGCGTTCAAATTTTCCTTGGGCGCAATGGTGGTGGCAATTAAATCCATCAGCCGCACCCGCAGAGAATGGACCGAAGGCAGAATAGTAAGATACTGCACACCCAAATCCGCTGCAGACTGCTGGATATAAGTATTCATAAAGGGGGTAATTGCCAAAATAACCCGGGGTTTATAGGCGGTTTCCTGGAGAAGCGTCAATCCGTCCTTATAGGGGAGCATCAGATTTAGAATCAGCGCATCCGGCTGAAATTCCAACAGCTGCTCCAAAGCGGTTTCTCCGTCCTGGCAGATCCGTAGGTCAAACTCCGCCTGCAGGGAACTCCGCAGGATATCTGTATAGGGCTCGGAACTGTCTGCTATCAGTAGTTTGTACATATTCCGACCCCTTTCACAATAATATATATAGGATATCAAATTTGCCGGCTGATAGCAAGTCGGTTAGGGGTGCAATTTTTCGACATTTTTCGAGCGAAAAGGGCGTGTGGTTTTCCACACGCCCTTTTTTGTTTGCAATTAGATGGACAGACCAGCCTTGTCCAGAATGGTGGGAACATTCTTCTCAGCGCCGATAGCCATAATATGTACACCGGAGCCCAGGTTCTGAGCCTTGATCTCGGCGATCATCTCAGCAGCCATCTCGATACCCAGCTTTGCGGGCAGACCCTTGATGCCCTTTTCCTTACCTTCGGCAGCGGCAGCAGCCAGCTTGTCGATCATATGCTGAGGTACGTCGATGCCGGGAACATTCTCGTTCATATACTTCGCCATACCGGCAGCCCACAGAGGAATGATACCGGCCATGATGTGGGTCTTGATACCGGCCTTGTCAACAGCGTCCAGGAAGCGCTTGTAGGTCTCGATATCAAAGATGCCCTGGGTCTGAATGTACATAGCGCCGGCTTCCACCTTCTGACGCAGCTTGTTGATCTGCAGGAACAGGGGCTCGTAAACGGGCGTTACGGAAGCGCCCTTGTAGAACTTGGGGGTAGCGGACTTGTCGGTGATCTCGCCGGTCTCCTTGTCCACAGTGTTACCGGACAGGGGGTTGCCGCCGCAGTCGCGGCCGCTGTTTTCCATATCGGTCAGCATCTGCAGGATACCAACGGAGTCCAAATCGTAAACAGGCTTGCTGTCACGGCAGTCGCCCACAACAGGGTGGTCGCCGGTGAGGGCCAGCATGGTGTCGATGCCGAAAGCGGCAGCGGACAGAGCATCGCCCATCAGAGCCATACGGTTACGGTCACGGCCGGTCATCTGCAGGATGGGTTCCACGCCTGCCTGCTTCAGCTTAATGCACAGGCCCAGGCCGGTGGCCTTCAGGCTGGCGGACTGCATATCGGTAACGTTCACGCCGTGAACCTTGCCCTTCAGCAGCTCAGCAGCTTCCATCTGCTCAGTAAAGTCGCAGCCCTTAGGGGGCGCCATTTCAGCGGTAATACCAAACTTACCGGATTCCAGTGCGTCTCTTAACATGCTCATTACTTCTTCCCCCTCAGGCTGATAGTTCTGGGATATGCGTAGTCGCCATAGCCCTTGTCGTTACGGGTCTTGGTCAGCTTGTCCAGCTCGCCGGTGGCTTCCAGACGCTCGTAGATCTTAATCCAAGCGCAGGGATTCTCAGGATTGACCTCGCACTTGCCGTTCTTTTGGCCGCCGCAGGGGCCGTTCACCAGGCTCTTGGCGCACTGGGTGATGGGGCACACAGCGCCGGTCTGGCCCAGGACACACTCGCCGCAGAAGCGGCATGCCTCTTCCCAAACACCGAACTTGACGGCTTCGCCCAGATACATGGTGTTGTTGGAGGGGTAAACAGGCTTATTGTTGGCGTTCTTTGCCACGCACTGCACACCGTCACCGCAGGACATGCAGATGACGCAGTCGGGGTTGGCAGTGTTTACGGGCTTCATCTTGGCCTTAACGCCCAGGTTCATACAGCAGTAGTCAGCGATAGTAGTAGCTACCACTTTCTTGCCTGCCTGCTCCAGCACAGCAGTCAGCTCCGCAATTTGGGGCTCACCACCGGTCTGGCAAGCTGTGGCGCAGCTGCCGCAGCCTACGATGGCAACGGTCTTTGCGTCAGCGACCAGGGCCATGATTTCTTCAATGGGTTTTTTCTGTGTAATAATCATGTACAACTTCTCCTTCAGATTCCCAAACAGGTTGATAAAGAATTTGCGGTTGCAGCTGGTCCCCAACCGGCCGCAGTTCACAACCATTATAACGCATTTATCCCAAAAATCAACAGTTAACCGGGATAATAAGGAAAATAATATCGATAAAAAAGGAACTTATACCCAACGGTGTCCAAACCTGTGGCTTTTTGCGAATCCGGGCAGCGGTTATGGGATATAGGCCGATTTTTTACTTTGCCAGAACCACCGCTTATCGGGGCAGCTACGTCAAATGGTGGAAGTTTCTGCTCAAACGGTCAATCCATTTCATTCACAAGGTCCGAGAGTGCTTTCCTCTTTTTGCTGCGGGGCGCATCCTTGCCGTAGCCCAGAGTGATCACCAGCCGCACGGGATATTTCAGGCTGCAGGCAGAACGGATCTTTTCATCATCCAGCCAGCCAAGAATACAGGTGTCCAGACCCTGACAGGTGGCCTCAGCGGTGAGGTAGGCGGCGGCAATGCCAATGTCGATGGAGCGGTAGTCATTCCCCTTCACCTTGGCGCCTAAGGCGGCTGTTTTGGTGTAGGGCATCTCCGACAGTACCAGAAGCACAGGCGCGTCTGAGGCGAATTTGTTCATGCCCATACCTTGGGTGGCGGCAGCTACCTGTTTTGCTTTTTCTCCCCGGCACACGGTGACAAAATAGGGCTGACCGTTGCAGGCAGAAGGAGCAAGACGAACAGCCTCCAGGATGGCCTGAAGTTTCTCTTCCTCCACCGGACGCTGGCTGTCATAGCTGCGGCAGGATTGGCGGGTATTGGCGATCTGTAAAAAGTCCATAGGATAGCCTCCTTTGTATTGGTAGTTTCAGTATACAGGAAAACCGGGGAAAAAGCCATAAAAAAATAACCGCCGGCGCGGTTTCAGATAAAATAGAAATAACCCTTGACTATCTGTTTCTTGCAATCAGCATAGCCAAGGGTTATTTCTGTTCTATCTTGATATCTAACATCTTTGGTTAACCTCTCTTTCTACGGATTCAACATTCTTTTGTTCCTTACGAAATCCATTCCGTCCATCATATTATCCCAGTTTATCTGCTGAACCAGACTTAAATCTCAAAGCGAGTAACTTCTATGTCGGAACATTTCCCTAATCAAAAGAATGTTGTATTGCTGCATTTTGCAGCGGCCAGGGTTCACACGAAAGTTGTTTGTGTGTTTTTGATTACCCTTTCTGACTATAATTTAACACATTGTTTTTGGAAAATCAATATGGAATTTTGTATAAAGTGCACACTAATATTATGTACAAAAGGGACAAAACAGGCAGTGTGCACAATAAACCGGTTGACATAGTGATATAGAGTATGATAAGATAACTATGTTAGGCGGCTTTTTGACGGCCTTTTTTCTTTTCGCTGCGTCAAGTCT
>JAZSAD010000078.1:0-8271 GCA_045601715.1 Faecousia sp. | reverse complement strand
ACTGCGCCCACGTGGTCAAAATGTCCGTGGGTCAGGAGTATGGCGGCAAGGTCTTTTTTCAGCCGTTTTACTGCCAGAAGGACGGTTTCCGGCTCGTAGCCGGGGTCAATGACGATGCATTCAGACGAATCATCCGTATAGACGATATAGCAGTTGGTTTGATATGCCCCCAGGGGCAGGGTTTCGATGTTTAGCATAGTAAATCTCCTTAAACTGTCATTGCGAGGAGCCGCTTGCGGCGACGTGGCAATCTCCTGCGGAAACCTTAGCGTTTGCTGGAGCGAAACTGCGTACCGGGAGATTCCCACGGCTTGCTTTGCAAGCCTCGGAATGACAAGGGGGTTAGGATCTGCGAGGTGTGTCTAAAAGCTGGTCGGTGTCCAGAATCAGGGTCACAGGGCCGTCATTGACGGATTCCACCTGCATATCCGCGCCAAACTCTCCGTGCTGGGGAGGATATCCCAATTCTTCGCAGATGGCAAGGAATTTTTCATACATAGCGTTACCCAGCTCCGGACCGGCAGCGCCCACAAAGCTGGGGCGGCGGCCTTTCCGACAGTTGCCGTAGAGGGTGAACTGGCTGACAACCAGCACAGAACCGCCCACATCATCCAGGCCTAAATTCATTTTGCCGTTTTCGTCCTCGAAAATCCGCAAAGCCAAGGCCTTTTCCGCCAAATACCGGCACTCCTTCTCCGTATCCTCCGGGCCAACACCCAGCAGGATCAGAAAACCCTGTCCGATTTTGCCGTTTACTTTGCCGTCAATGGTGACGGACGCGGATTTCACTCTTGTGAGTATTGCACGCATAATGCTCTCCTTTGCAAGCAAAAATATTTCAGTTCTGTCCCCGTCTGGAACCGGTGATGTCCCGGATATTCAGCAGCTTGTTGCGAATGGAATCCAGTTCCTCGATATTCTTTACCTCAAACCGCACGGTGAACACGCTTCTGCCGCCGGGCAGATCCTTGGCGTTGATCTCTTTCATGCGGACACGGGCGGTGGTCATAGTGGTAGCCACGTCCAACAGCAGTCCGTCACGGGTGATGCAATCCAGCTCCAAAGTTGTTTCAAAGGGCTGGTCATCCACATTGGCCCAACGCACCCGCACCCAACGGGCCGCCTGATGGGGTTCGTCCCGATTCTGGGCATTGGGACAGTCGATTCTGTGGACAGAAACGCCGAAACCCTTGGTAATAAAGCCGATAATGCCGTCCCCGGGAACGGGGGTACAGCACTTGGCGAATTTGATCATACAGGATTCAATATCCTCCACGATGACACCGTTGACACTGTGGCGGTTGGGCTTGGGGGTGTTGTCTGTCTTCACAGTCTGCAGAGCCGCCTGCTTTTCGCTGTTTTGCAGCTTCAGCGCCCGGTTAATGTCGTCACGGATACGTCCAACCGCCTTCACAGCGGTCAGGCCGCCATAGCCGATGGCGGCATACATATCCTCCCAGGAGTCGAAGGCCAGCTTCTTTAACAGTTGGGGGCCAACTTCCGGGTCCACAGTAATGGGCAGGGGCAGACCTACCCGTTTCATTTCTCCTTCAAAGGATGCCCGTCCGTGGGCAACGTTCTCCTCCCGCCGTTCCCTTTTAAACCATTGCTTAATCTTGGTTCTCGCCTGGTTGGATTTACAGATACTCAGCCAGTCACGGCTGGGACCCTTGGCGGATTTGGAGGTGATAATTTCCACGATGTCGCCATTTTGCAGGTTGGCATCGATATTGCAGATCCGTCCGTTGACCTTGGCGCCCACCAGGGAGTTACCCACGCCGGAGTGAATGGCGTAAGCAAAGTCAATGGGGGTTGCGCCGGCAGGCAGAGGTACAATTTTACCCTTGGGGGTAAAGGTGAATACCTCGTCGTCGAACATATCGATCTTCATAGAATTGAGGTAGTCCTCCGCATCGGTATCCTGCTGGCTTTCCAGCAGACGGCGGACCCACTCAAAGTCCTTTTCCTCGCCGTCGCCTGCGCCCTGCTTGTATTTCCAGTGGGCGGCAATACCGTATTCCGCGGTCTCGTGCATATCCCAGGTGCGAATCTGCACCTCAAAGGGGATACCCTGAGAGCCGATGACGGTGGTGTGCAAGCTCTGGTACATATTGGGCTTGGGGGTGGAGATATAGTCCTTGAACCGGCCGGGGACCAGATTGAACAGGTCGTGGATATGTCCCAGCACGTTGTAGCAGTCGGGAATGGTGTCCACGTTGACCCGGAAGGCGTAAATGTCAAACAGCTCGTCCATGGTCTTGCCCTGGGCATTCATCTTCCGGTAAATGGAGTACACGTGTTTGATCCGTCCGTAGGCGGTATTGTGAATACCCATAGCCGTCAGACGCTGGGAGATCTTGTCCTGAATGGTGTGCATAAAGGCCTCGTCCTTCTCTTTATGAGCGGAGAGGTAGGAGGTAATCTCCTGATAAGAGCTGGGGTCCAGATACTGCAGGGCAATATCCTCCAGCTCCCATTTCAGCTTTTGCATACCAAGCCGGTGGGCCAGGGGGGCATAGATGTCCATAGTCTCCCGGCATTTTTTAATCTGCTTTTCGGGAGTCTGATACTGCATGGTGCGCATGTTGTGGAGCCGGTCAGCAATTTTAATCAGCACAACCCGGATGTCCTTACTCATGGCCATGAACATCTTCCGCAGATTCTCCATCTGGGCCTCCTCGGTAGAGGAGAAGTTGGCCCGGGTCAGCTTGGTAACACCCTCCACCAGCTCGGCAACGCATGTGCCGCACAGCTTGGCAATTTCCTCGAAGGAGGCGTCGGTGTCCTCAATGCAGTCGTGGAGCAGAGCGCCTAAGATCGCGTCCATATCCAGACCCATCTCCGCCACCACTTCTGCAACGGACAGGGGGTGAATGATGTAGGGAGAGCCGTCTTTCCGCTTTTGGTCCTTATGCTTTTCCCGAGCGTATTCCACGGCCTTGTCTATGAGGGTCATATCAACGCCCGGCAGACACCGGTTCACGGTTTGGTACATAGACCCGTAATGTTCAGCAAATGATTCCATAAATTACTGCTCCTTAGCAGAGATTAAAAGTTGCATCGTACGGCTGGTGTTCAAATCCGCTTTGGTCTGGGTGGGAATCAGCCGAATGGTAATGTACTTGGTTTGGTGACGAATCTCCAGCAGGCCCACATCGGCAAAAATGTCCAGACAGGTGAGCAGCTGGCCCAAAGAGAGGGGGTTACCTGACCACCGGACGATTTTCCGACACAGGCACACGGGGGTCTCCTGCAAATCGCTGTTCCGGGCGGACAGATACCGCCATACCATACCCAAAGTCGCCCGGTCAGGGAGGAGTTTTTCTGCAGACTCCCTATCCAAATTGCCGGACTGCAGACGGGAATACCCTTCTGTGTCGCAGTCCACTTCACCGCTGCAGGCAGGACGGATATCCTGAATGTTCATCTGTACCGTCTGTTCTCCCCGGAATTCGTTAATCTGGGGAATGAACGCCACATCTACCAAATCGCCCACTTCGATGGCGGCGGATTCGGCGGTGGCAGAGAAGAAGATGCCATTGAAGCCGTGATTTTTTCCTTGCAGACGCAGCCGCAGGTGGCGGCCGCCGCCTACCTGAGTGAGTCGGTCCACGGTGAGGTTTTCCATTACCAATACAGGTTTGGGACAGCCATTGCCGCAAGGCTCCAGGGCATGCAAAGATTCAATATTGTGTAACGTCAGCAGCTCCGGGGTGATGATGCAGTCTGTTTCCAGCACGGTGTTAGGGCCGGAGGTTTGGTAAAATTCCTTTGCCAGACGGCAAATTTCCTGACGGAAGGGGGCAATCTGGTCACGATGAATGGTAAAGCCGGCTGCCAGTTCGTGACCGCCGAAGCTTTCCAGCAGAGGGGAAAGCTGGGACAGGGCGGCAAACAGATTAAAGCCGCCAAAGCTGCGGGAGCTGGCCTTGCCGGCTTCTCCGTCTAAGCAAATCATAAAGGTGGGGCAGCAGTATTCCTCCGCAATCCGGCTGGCAACAATGCCCACCACGCCCTGGTGCCAGCCCTCGTCTGCCAGGACAATGGCAGCATCCAGCTGACCGTCAGGGAGCATTTCAATGGCTTGGGTGTAAATCTCCGATTCCACCGCCTGCCGCTGCTTATTCAGTTCGCACAAGGCCTTGGCCAGAGCCTCTGCCTTCTCGTAATCGTTTGTGAGGAACAACTCCACCGCCAAATCGATCTGACCCATTCTGCCGGCAGCGTTGATCCGGGGACAGAGCATATAGCCTACCATAGAAGAACACAGGCTGGCGGGGTCACAGCTGCACTGCTCCATCAGCGCCGCAACGCCGGGACGGGGGGCTGTTTGCATCCGTTCCAGTCCCCGGGTGACAAAGACCCGGTTTTCTCCCTGCAGGGGCATCACGTCAGCCACCGTTCCCAGACAGGCAAGGTCGGCATACCGGTTGAGAATTTCCTCCTGGTTGCCGGACAGGGCGGAAGCCAGTTTGAAGGCAACGCCCACGCCGCACAGACCCTTGTGGGGGTAGCCATCATCAGGGCGGTGAGGGTCAACCACTGCAATGGCCTCGGGCAGAGAGTCCTTGCACTCGTGGTGGTCGGTGATCACCAGGTCAATGCCCAGCTCCTTGCAAAGAGCGGCCTCCTCCACGGCGGTAATGCCGCAGTCCACGGTAATAATCAGGGTGACACCCAGGCTGTGGAGATAGTCAATGGCGATGGGATTCAGGCCGTAGCCCTCTTCCAGCCGCCCGGGGATATAGGGCACTACGTCACAGCCGTGGCTGCGGAGGAAATCCGTCAGCAGGCAGGTGGCGGTGATGCCATCCACATCGTAGTCACCGAAAACGGCGATTTTTTCCCCGTTTTCCATAGCCACAGCTACACGTCCGGAAGCTAAAGCCATATCCGTCATCAGATAGGGGTCACAAAGTTCACAATCGCAGTCTAAGTAGTCGTGGGCAGCGCTTGCATCGCCAATGCCCCGGGATGCCAGCACCATGGCTGCCAGGGGCGCATACCCGCCGGACACCAAGGCATTGACCGCCTCCGGCTGGGGCGACGCGCAATTCCAAATTCCATATTTCAAAGCATAACACATCCATTTTATCATTTTTATAATAGTATACCAAAAAATCCCGAAATACACAATAGAAAAGTTCTAAAAACCGGACAGGCTGAATAAATTGACAATGAAAAAGCAAAGCCATATGTCATTCCGAGGCTTGCATCGCAAGCCGTGGGAATCTTAAGTATGCAGTATAGATTGCCACGGCCCCTGTGGGGCCTTGCAATGACAAATTGGGTGGGAGGTTTTCTATGAAACGGTATTTGAGTTTGTTTTTAATTGTGGCGGTTGTATTATCTGTGCCGGTTGGGGCGGTGGATATGGAGATCCCCGCTAAGAGCGCGGTGCTGATGGATGTGGCCACGGGGACGCTCCTGTATGAGCAGGATGCCCATACCCCTCTTGCCCCTGCCAGTGTGACCAAGGTGATGACGATGCTGCTGATTATGGAGGCCATCGACTCAGGACGCATTTCCTGGGATGACACGGTTACTACCTCTGAAACTGCTGCCGCCAAAGGCGGGTCTCAGGTGTATTTGAAGGTGGGGGAGACCATGTCCGTGTCCGATATGGTGAAATCCATCGCAGTCAGCTCTGCCAATGACTGCGCCTGCGCCATGGCGGAGCATATCGCCGGCAGCGAGACAGCCTTTGTGGACCTGATGAATAAACGGGCAAAGGAACTGGGTATGCAGGACACCAATTTTGTCAACTGCACCGGTCTTGACGACGATGATTCCGCCAAAAACCACAAAACCTCCGCCTACGACATTGCCCTTATGTCTCGGGAATTGCTAAAAAATCATCCGGACATCAAAAAATTCACTACCATTTGGATGGACACGGTGCGAAATGGCGCTTTCGGCCTGTCCAACACCAATAAGCTGGTGCGGTTTTACCAGGGTGCTACGGGACTAAAGACCGGCTTTACCTCCCAGGCCGGGTACTGCCTGTCTGCATCTGCCCTCCGGGAGGATATGGAGCTGATCGCTGTGGTGATGGGCTGCGCCACCTCCAAGGAGCGGTTTGCTGCCTGTAAATCTATGTTGGATTACGGCTTTGCCAGCTTCGCCCTCATCACACCTCAGACAGAAAAGGCGGAAATCCCTGTGAAATTGGGGGTAGCGGACACTGTCACCGCAGTGCCTGCCGGGGAAGATGCGGTGCTGCTGGATAAGGCCCAGAAAAATCAGGTGACCCAGCAGGTGGTGCTGGAGGAGCAGGTGGATGCGCCGGTGAGCAAGGGACAGCGGCTGGGGACGCTGTATATTAAAGCCGGGGAGCAGGTACTGAAGGAAATCCCTATGGTAGCGGAAGCTGCGATAGAAAAGCTCACCTTCTGGCAAATGTGGGGCAGATTGTTCCGGAAATTGGTAATGGCTGCATAATGCCTCCGGCGGGTAACTTTCTTGTTCCGGCAAGAAAGTCACCAAAGAACCGGCTTAAGGGGCGCTACGAGCCAATAGCGCCCCCTTAAGAAACCCCCGCCGCTCCATCGTTACTACTCAGGTGACTGGGGGTTTCCAAAGGGGAAAATGCAAAATATGCTGGATTTCAGATTTGTCTGTGCATTTTCTCCTTTGGTCGTGGGAAGAGTCCGGGAAACCTACGAAACGTTTCCCGGCGGCTCTTTGCATACTTTCTCGCCGGAGAGAAAGTATGATCGTTCCAACAAAAACCCACCCCGGAGAATTTCTCCAGGGTGGTTATCATTTTTATTGCTTATTGGCAATTTCTTCCGGCAAAGAAATTTCTCCCTGCTTGCTCTCAAAATCGCGGATACATTGGCGAATTAGGTGCAATACCTGTCCGTTACCGGATCGTCCTTCGTATTTTGCGATATAGTGTAGCTTATAATGGAGCGCCGGATCGATTTCGATTCCTAAATGTTTGTTATTCTTGTTTCGCATAAGCCACCTCAAAATCTCAAATTAAGTATATTTTAAGATGAGTGTATGCTATAATAGGGAAAGTATACTTAAAATAAGTATGCAGAATTTGAGAGGATGTGTATATATGGCGGAAGTATGTTTAGATTGTTGGAACAAAGATATGGGGACGAAAGAGAAACCGAGGAAGTTCTTAATGATCCGAAAACCGGAGTTATGTGAGGAATGTGGACAATATAAGCGGGTCATTATCCGGTACAGGCTGCATTGTATCATAGCAGACAGGTTTATGGAGATGGTTGAAGATGTGCGTTATCAGCGGAAACAATAAAAACCCACCCCGGAGGAATCCTCCGGGGTGGGTATCGTTTGTTGTTTGGGGTTGCTAATTACTTAGCAGCGCCGGCGATCTGTGCGGCAACTTCGTCAGCGAAGTTCTCTTCCTTCTTCTCGATGCCTTCACCCTTGATGTAGTGAATAGCGTCAACGAAGGATACCTTACCGCCCAGCTTCTTGGCAGCGTCAGCAATGTAGCCGGCGACATCGCCCTTGAACAGGTCGGAGCGGACGAACTCCTGCTGCAGCAGGCAGATTTCCTTGTAGAAGGCGTTCATCTTACCGGCAGCGATCTTCTCCTTAACCTCAGCGGGTTTGCCAGCCATCTTGGGATCGATGTCCATCAGTGCAACCTGAACGGCCAGCTCCTTGTCCACCTCAGCCTGGGGAACCTGAGCCTTGTCCCAGTACTTAGCGCCCATAGCAGCGATCTGCATAGCCACGTTCTTACCGATTTCGGTAGCATCGCAGCCTTCCACAGCCAGGTTTACCAGAACGCCGTGAGTACCGCCAGCGTGCACGTAAGCAACGGAGGTGTTCTCAGCGAAGCGGGCAAAACGGCGGATCTGCATATTCTCGCCAATGGACATAACCTTCTCCTGCATAATCTCGGTAACGGTCAGGTCGGAGTTGGGGTACTTAGCAGCCTTCAGAGCCTCAACATCAGCGGGGTTAGCGGTAGCAACAACCTCAGCCAGGTTTTTAACCAGATCCATAAATGCATCGGTTTTGGCAGCGAAGTCGGTCTCGGAGTTCACCTCGATCACAACGCCCACACCGTTCACTACGGTAGCGTAAGCAACGCCCTCAGCGGCGATGCGGTCAGCCTTCTTAGCGGCCTTTGCCAGACCCTTTTCGCGGAGCCAGTCAACAGCCTTGTCCATATCACCGTCGGTAGCAGCCAGAGCAGCCTTGCAGTCCATCATACCGACGTTGGTCATCTCACGGAGCTTCTTAACATCCAGTGCAGTAAATGCCATTTTAATTTCCTCC
>JAZSAD010000077.1:0-42201 GCA_045601715.1 Faecousia sp. | reverse complement strand
CGTCAGCTATATCATCCGTGACCGCAGGGAACGGATATCATTGAAAAAACCTCGTTCTTACGAACGAGGTTTTTTCGTGGTGCCGGTGGCCGGACTCGAACCGGCACGATGTCGCCATCGGTGGATTTTGAGTCCACTACGTCTACCAATTCCATCACACCGGCAAGTGTCGGGAATTGCACGAACACAGTATACACTAAGTTTTTTGAAAATGCAAGCAAAATTTGCAGAAAAGAGGCTCTCCGAAGAGAACCTCTTTTTACTTTATCCCTGTCGGGAGGCGTTCTGCGTATTGTAAAGCTTTGAATAGATACCGTCAGTCTGAATCAGCTCATCGTGGGTGCCGCATTCGGTGATCACACCGTCGGCGATGGAGATGATTCTGCCTGCCGCCCGGATGGTGGACAGCCGGTGAGCGATAATCAGCGTGGTGCGACCCTGAGAGAGGGCATCAAATGCCCGCTGAATCTTGGATTCTGTCACAGAGTCCAATGCCGATGTAGCCTCGTCCAAAATCAAAATGGGGGGATTCTTCAAGAAAATTCTGGCAATCGCCACCCGTTGTTTCTGTCCACCAGAGAGCAGAGTGCCCCGCTCGCCCACATAGGTCTGGAAGCCGTTGGGCATCGCCATAATATCCTCATAAATTTCCGCTTTTTTGGCAGCTTCCACTACCTCATCCATAGTGGCATCGGGCTTGCCGTAGCGAATATTTTCAAAAATCGTGTCGGCAAAGAGGAATACCTCCTGCTGGACGATGCCGATGTTCTGATGAATAGACTTCTGGGTGACCGCCCGAATGTCCTGCCCGTCAATGGCGATCAAGCCGGAGGATACGTCATAAAACCGGGGAATCAGTTGACATAACGTGGTCTTGCCGCCGCCGGAGGGGCCAACGATGGCGATGGTTTCACCGGGGGCAACCTCAAGAGATACATTTCGCAGCACATCCAGATTCTCGTTGTAGGCAAAGGACACATCCTTGACGGAAATCGCGCCCTTTACGTCTTTCAAATCCGGCGCGTCCGGCTTATCCTGTACGGTGGGTTCGGTGCGCATAATATCCACAAACCGTCTTAGGCCGGCAAAGCCGTTGGCAAACATCTCGGAGAAGTTGGACAGCTTCCGCATAGGACCGACGAAAGAAGTGATGTACAGACAGAAGGTGACCAGATCCCGGTAGTCCATACTGCCCTTCATTACATAGTAGCCACCGACACCGATAACCACCACATTCAGGCTGCACAGAAAAAATTCCATAGAGCTGTGGAACATACCCATGGCCTTGAAAAACTCCGCCCGGGCGGTCTTGTACATTTCGTTGGCGTTGTCAAATCGACGGGCCTCTGTGTTTTCGTTGGCGAATGCCTTGGCGGTGCGGACACCGGACAGACTGGCTTCGATTTCCTGATTGATATAGCCGGTTTTCTCTTTGGAGGCGGCAGAAACACGACCCATACGCCGGCGCATACTCATAACCAATACAAGGAAAATGGGAATCATCACCAAAACGATCAGCGCCAGCTGCCACTGGACAGATCCCATGACGATCAGCGCGCCTACAATGGTTAGAAATGAGGTAAGCAAGTCCTCCGGACCGTGGTGGGCAAGCTCTACCAATTCGTGAAGGTCGGAGGTAAGCCGGGCCATCAGCATACCGGTGCGGTTGCGGTCATAAAAATCAAAGCTGAGGGTCTGCATATGCCGGAACAAGTCTCGACGGATATCCGCTTCCACCCGGATACCGAAGATGTGACCGAAATAGGTGACGGTAAAATTCAATAGCGACCGCACTACGTAGCACAGCACCACCGCGCCCATAATGATAAAGAAGGTCTTATACATTTTCCCCGGCAGCATATCGTACAATGCGCTGCGGGTAATCAGCGGGAAAGCCAAATCCACGCCTGCAATCAGGCAGGCGCAGAGGATATCCATCGCAAAGAGCTTTTTATGGTTCTTAAAATACTGCAAAAAGATAATAAGCGGACGTTTTTTCTGAAAATCTTTTGTACACATAGGAATCCCCCTTGATTTCCATTATTATACACGCATTTTCTCCAAAACACAATATCTTTTGACAATGGAGAAATGTTTGCTATACTATAGGAAAGAGGTGATACCGTGGAGATCCTGTATTCTGACAAAGATTTTGTGGTCTGCATTAAGCCAGTGGGCGTGGATGCGGAACACGAATTGCCAGCGCTGTTAAAAGAAGCGATAGGCGGTGAAATCTTTACGTTACACCGACTGGATCAAAATGTAGGCGGTGTGATGGTCTGTGCCCGCAACAAGCAGGCGGCAGCCGCACTGTCCAAAACCATTGCCCAAGGGGAAATGGTGAAGGAATATGTGGCTCTGGTCCACGGTGCGCCCCCGCCCCAAGGGGATTGGGAGGATCTGCTGTTCAAGGACAGCCGAAAGAACAAGGTATTTGTAGTAAAACGGCAGCGGGGTGGCGTAAAAGCTGCGCGCTTGACCTATGAGACCCTAAAAACAGGGGAACAGAGTCTGGTGCGGATTCGGCTTTATACCGGCAGAAGTCATCAGATTCGGGTGCAGTTCTCCAGCCGTGGTTATCCCCTGGTAGGCGACCATAAGTACGGCAGCCGGGATGACCGGAAAGCGCCTATGCTGTACTCTTGCTGCATTACATTTCCGTTCAAGGGGAAAACCCACCGATTTGAAAGTGATCCTGACTGGGGGAGAGAGAGTTGACAAAAGCGAAGGGTAGCTTGCTGGCTGCTATGACCATATTTGGCACAGTGGGCATTTTTGTCCGGTATATCCCTTTGCCTGGGGCGACGGTGGCTTTTTTCCGGGGTGTGTTGGGCTTGCTTTTTATGGTGATAGCCATGACCCTCACCGGAAAGAAACCGGATTTTTCTGCGATCCGTAAAAATTTTTGGATTTTGCTTCTGTCCGGCGGCGCAATGGGTCTGAATTGGGTGTTTCTGTTTGAAAGCTACCGGCATACCACCGTGGCGGTGGCTACCATCTGTTATTACTTAGCGCCGGTGTTTTTGGTGCTGGTGTCCCCCTTGCTGGGAGAACGGCTCACCGGCAAAAAGCTGATTCTGTCCGGTATTGCACTAGTAGGTATGGTGTTCGTCTCCGGCGTGACAGACGGCGGCATCTCCGGGGGAAAGGGTATCGCCTTTGCTGTGGGCGCGGCAGCGCTGTATACCGGGGTGATGTTCCTGAATAAAAAATCAGGTAACATCAGCGCCTATGATAAGACCGTCATGCAGCTGGCAGCTGCGGCGGTGGTGATTCTGCCCTATTGCCTGTTTGCCGGTGGCTTTGGTATGGGGCAGATGACAGGCAGGGATTATGCCCTGCTGGCAGTAGTCGGCATTGTCCATACAGGGATTGCATACTGGCTCTATTTTGGCGCGTTGGGACAGCTGCCGTCCCAGTCTGTGGCGCTGTTTAGTTACTTAGACCCGGTGATCGCCATTGTACTTTCCGCCCTATGGCTGGGCGAAATCCTGCATTGGCAGGAAATTCTGGGCGCAGCGCTGATCTTAGGCAGCGCCCTGTGGAGTGAATTACCCGGCAAAAAGATCGGAGAACAATAAGATACGAAGGTGATTTGTAATGAAAGAATTTTTGAAAAAACCCTGGGGACAGGCGGTTCTTTGGAGCATAGCGGTGATCCTTGTGATTGGCGCAGGTGTGGGAACAGGTCTGCTGGTAAGCCGGCCTAATAAACCCAATACATCCATCGAAACCCCCACCACTGCTCCCACAACAGCTTCAACCACCGTGCCCACGGAATCTACTACCGATCCCACAACTGCATCTACTGTGCCGGAGTCCAAACCGGCTACAAAGCCTACTGACCCTTTGAAGCCTACGGATTCCTCCAAGCCAACCGATCCTACCAAGCCCACAACCTCCACCCATACCCATAGCTGGAAGGCGGCCACCTGCACTACCCCCAAGACCTGCACCACCTGCGGCGCAACGGAAGGAAATCCTGCCCATAGCTGGAAATCGGCAACTTGCACCGCACCCAAGACCTGTACCACCTGCGGCAAAACTGAGGGTGTAAAGGGTGGACATACCTTTGTGAATAACACCTGTAAGACCTGTTATATGGTCAATGGCAATCTTGAGGACGCATATCTGGAGATTGGATCTCCTGCGGCCTACTCTGTCGGTAATCCCGCCCATTGCGCCTGGTCTTTGGCAACCTGGAACGGCCTGATTTACTGTGGCGGCGGCGATTATGATAAAAATTCCGGCGCTACCGACATTTGGGCCTACGACCCGGTAAACATGAAATGGATCAAAACCGGCACTACCGACGATGAGTGTATCAGTAAATTTGCGGTGATTGACGGCGTGCTCACCGCCCCCGGCGTAGATCCCATCGAAGGCTGGACCTACGGTAATTACTACCAGTTGGTGAACGGCCAGTGGGAAAAGATCCGGAAAATCCCCGGCGGCATCCACAATTTCGATATGGTGAAATTTGACGGAAAACTCTTCGTGGGCCTGGGTGTAAACAAGGGCGAACAGCCTGTGAAATACACCGCCAACGGTGAAACCTATACCGATGTCCCCCTCTATAAAAACGGCTCCAAGGTCAAGGTTTCCTCTTATAGCGCCGTGCGCGCCTATGAGTTCTTTGTGAAGGATGACCAGCTCTATGCTATGATGGGCTTCACCAAGGGCAGCGAGGACTTCTATGTCTACCATTACACCGGCGACAAAATGGAATATGTGTGCTCCGCCAATAGCTTCATATACGGCTCCGGAAACGGCTCGTTCAATTATGTGAGCGCAGATGTTACTCTGAACGGTGAGTTCTATGTGGCCGCCAACGGCCTGTTCCGCATCACGGACTTTTCCGCCTCCGACGGCATTGAAAAAATCAAATTGCCCAAGGAAGAAAATGTCCGGGATATCCTGGTGGTAGGGGACACGGCCTATCTGCTGTGTCAGTATTTTAACAGGATAGACCCCAAGAAGCCTGTTTACATCTCCATCTACAAGACAAAGGATATGGAAAACTTTGAACTGGTGACCGACTTCCAGTTTGAGACCACTGCGCTTTCCCTGGAAAAGTGCGGAGATTATCTGTATTGCAGTATGGGCACCACCAAAGAGAACAATCCCAAAAACGGCACCCTGATCCGTATCAAATTGCAGTAATAAAAAAGCCTGCCTCTGGGAAAATGCAGAGGCAGGCTCTTTGTCTTTGTAAATAAAAAAGAAGAACCATCTAACGATGGTTCTTCTTTGGAGCTGATACCCGGATTTGAACCGGGGACCTCATCCTTACCAAGGATGCGCTCTACCGACTGAGCTATATCAGCATTTTCTTGACAGCTTTGCTATTATAACCTGCCAATCCCCAAAAGTCAACCCTTTTTATAAACTTTTTTAACAGATTGAAGAGCGTGTTGCAATTTGCAACACGCTCTTGCTTTTGCGGCATTTATTTCCGTGATGTAGGGGCGAGCATTGCTCGTCCAAAGGCTTCCCCTTGAGGGGAAGCTGTAACCGCAAGGTGACTGATGAAGTGTAGGCTGCAAAACAGCCGTAATCAAGCCCATCCACCTCATCCCACAAAAATCAAAGATTTTTTCCACCTATTTGCTGCGGCAAATCCGGTCGCGGCTCTGACAGTCCATCGGACTGTCATTCACTACCGCGACTGCGCTTCGCTTACCTCAAGGAGAAGGATTTTTACAAATTATCCTTGATTCTCTGAATCATTTCGGCGTACTCGGCATCGGTCAGGTACACCTTGTCGGGGTTCATCTGGAACACACCGCCGAACTCGTCGCCGCCCTCGTACTTGGGGACAAGATGGAAATGCAGGTGGCAGCCGGTGTCGCCGTAAGCGCCGTAGTTCACCTTCTTGGGGGAGAAGGCCTTGTGTAATGCATTGGCAACCTGGTTTACATCTGCAAAGAACAGATTCCGCTCCTCCTCAGTCAGGTTCACAATTTCGCTCACATGATCCTTATAGGCCACAATCACACGGCCGGGTTTGGACTGTTCCTTAAACAAAATCAGGCTGGAAACCCGCAGGTCGCAAATAAAAATGCCAAACTTGT
The DNA here is from genome assembly GCA_045601715.1 of Faecousia sp. Lineage (GTDB taxonomy): Bacteria > Bacillota > Clostridia > Oscillospirales > Oscillospiraceae > Faecousia. Next base: position 36,127 of record JAZSAD010000077.1, on the reverse strand, counting down.
CCAGCAGTTCTCCACGCATACAGTATCCGCAATTGATATCCTTCATAACAGTTCCTCCTTAGGTTTTTCTTTATGGTATCACACCCGCAGCCGATTTACAATATTTTCCGGAAAAAACCACTTGAAAAAAGGGAAAGGGTCTGTTATACTGATATAGAACAAGTGTTCGAATATTAAAGGAGGGGTAGAAGGATGCCGGAAAAAGTGTATATCGCCATCGACCTGAAGTCGTTCTACGCCTCTGTGGAATGTATCGACCGGGGACTGAACCCCCTCACGGCTCACTTGGTGGTTGCCGACGAGAGCCGAACAGACAAAACCATCTGCTTAGCCGTGACCCCGGCGCTGAAAGCCTTGGGTATCCCCGGCAGACCCCGTCTGTTTGAAGCAAGACAAAAGTTGCAGGAAGCCAACGCCTTGCGTCGGGGTAGGGTACGCAGCTTTACAGGAAAGTCCTGCGACTCCGTGGAGCTGGCGAACAATCCCCATTTGGAGGCGGATTTTATTATCGCCCCGCCCCGAATGGCCCATTATATGGAGGTCAGCAGCCGGGTGTACGAAACCTATCTGAAATTTATCGCCCCGGAGGATATTCACCCCTATTCCATCGACGAGGTGTTCATTGATGCCACCCCTTACCGGAAAACCTACGGCCTGACCGGCTATGAGCTTGCCCGGAAACTGGTGGATGCGGTGCTGGAGACCACCGGTATTACCGCCACCGCCGGGGTGGGTACGAATTTATACCTTGCCAAAATCGCTATGGACATTGTGGCGAAGAAAATGCCCCCGGACGAGAAAGGTGTCCGCATTGCCGAGCTAAACGAACTGACCTACCGGCAGCAGCTGTGGGATCACAAACCGCTGACAGATTTTTGGCGGGTGGGCAGAGGATACACCCGCCGGCTGGCAAAAATCGGCATCTACACTATGGGACAGATCGCTCGGTGTTCCATTGGTGACCCTGCGGAATTTTACAATGAGGATTTATTATATAAAACTTTCGGTATCAATGCCCAACTGCTCATCGACCACGCCTGGGGCTGGGAGCCTTGCACCCTTGCGGACATCAAAGCTTACAGACCGGAAAATAGCAGCATCAGCTCCGGTCAGGTGCTTTCCGAACCCACACCCATTGACACCGCTAAGCTGATTGCCCGGGAGATGGTGGATATGCTCTCCCTGGACTTGGTGGACAAGGGCCTGGAAACCGACCAGCTGGTGCTGACTGTTGGTTATGATATTGAGAATCTCACCCGTCCCGAAATCTGCTACCAAGGGGAGATTACCGTAGACCATTATGGCAGAAAAGTGCCCAAACACGCCTGTGGAACAGTGAATTTAGGCCTGCATACCGCTTCCACCCGCCTGCTCACCGATGGGGTTATGGAGCTGTTTGACCGGATTGTAAACCCCGATTTGCTGGTGCGACGGCTGACCTTGAATGCCAACCACATTCTGCAAGAGGGAACGGCAGAACGGGCGCAGCCCTATGAGCAGATTGATTTTTTCGGGGATATGGAAACGCGGACGGCCCAAAAGGCAGTCCGTCAACGGGAAAAGAACCGGCAAAAAGCCATTTTACACCTGCAAAAGCGGTACGGCAAGAACGCAGTTCTCAAGGGTATGAACCTATGGGAGGGCGCGACTGCTGTTCAGCGGAACAGCCAAATCGGCGGACATAAGGCATAGGAGGGCATATGGCAGACTACGAAGATATCATCCATTTGCCCCATCCGGTTTCTGCCCGCCACGGGGCAATGTCCAACGCAGACCGGGCGGCCCAGTTTGCCCCCTTTGCGGCGCTGACAGGCTATGATGCGGAGCTTGCGGAGACCGCAAGGCTCACCACGCCCCGGGCGGAGCTGACGGAAAGCGAAGAACAGCTTTTAAATGAGGTCTACCGCTATTTGCAGGACAACATTTCTCTGCAGCCCAGGGCATCCATTACCTATTTCCAGCCGGATTTGCGGAAAGCCGGCGGCGCATATGTGAATGTCACCGCCCCGGTAAAAAAACTGGACGAATATACCCAGACAATCGTCCTCGCCACCGGCGAAATGATCCCGTTATCTCAAATTCTCACCATTGAAAAAAGGTAGAGGAGGATATGATCTGTCCGCAAAAACGCCGTTTCCTCATAAAAGGAAGCGGCGTTTCTATGTAATTACATCTTCTGCCAGCGGACATTGTATACACCGTCAAAGTTCTCGATTTTAGAAGCTTCAAAATCGGCGGTCTTGCCGGATTCAGCAATCTTCTTTTGCAGCAATTCGTAGAACAGATCTTCGTCCATAGGCAGGGTAATCTCCTGCTTTGTCCAGTCGGACAGGAAAGCAGCGTTGGAAATGGTCAGGCTGTTGATACCCTCATAACCCGGGCCGATCAGCTCCTCACCAGAGAGAATCGCATTGGCAAAATTCTGCAGAATACCTGCGTGGGCAGGTCCTACGTCCTCCACTTTCGTTTCTTCCAAAGTCATAGGAATGAAGTCAAAACCCTTCTTGGAGGTGAAGCAGAATTCCCGTTCCGGAACTTCCAGCTTCCAAAAGCTGAGCTTGTGATTTTCCACCACGATTTTGCCCTTATCGCCGGAAATTTCCAGCCGGTTGGTGCCGGGGAACTCGCCGGTGGTGGAGATGAAACAGGCAGATGCGCCGTTTTCGTACTCAGCGGTGATGGTGACCTCGTCCTCAACCTCAATATTGTGGTATTTGCCGATGGAGCACTTGGCGTGGATGGACTTGGGCATACCGAAAATCCATTGCCACAGATCCAGCTGATGGGGGCACTGATTCAGCAGCACACCGCCGCCTTCGCCTGCCCAGGTAGCCCGCCAGGAACCGCTGTCGTAGTAAGCCTGGGTGCGATACCAGTTGGTGATAATCCACACAAACCGCTTGGGCGCGCCGATGGCGCCACTTTGCACCAGCTCCCGTACCTTCTGATACAGAGGATTGGTCCGCTGATTCAGCATCAGGGCGAAAACCTTGCCGCTTTTCTTTGCGGCTTCGTTCATTACCCGTACCTGCTTGGTGTACACACCTGCCGGCTTTTCGCTGAGTACATGGTAGCCCTTTTCAAAGGCTTCAGCGGCGATGACAGGGTGCAGATAGTGGGGGGTGGCAATCACGATGGCATCGCAGATTTTGTCGTCCAGCAGCTTGTGATAATCCTTGTAAAAAACAAGGTTGCCCAGCCGCTCCCGGCTCCAGTTCAGCTTCGCTTCATCGGGGTCGCATACCGCAACCAGCTCCATACCGGCTATGCCGCCGTCGGCAATATGCTTTGCGTGGGCAGAGCCCATGTTGCCAACACCGATGACGGCAACCCGTACTTTATTCATAGCTCAGACCTTCTTCGTCCAGAATCTTCTTCAGGGCAGCAACGCCGGCATCAAAGGCTTCATTGTTGTCCTTGTAAGCAGCCTCTTCGTCATACTGAATGCTCACCTCGTCCTTCAGACCAGCAAAGGCCTTCAGGTGAGGCTCCAAAGTCAGCATGGTGTTCTCGTGGGTCTGGGCGTAATCCTTCAGAATCTGAGGAATACGTCCGCTGCCGGTACCGGCAGGCACCACACGCTTGTTGTCCATACGGGCATCTTTAATGTGGAAATAAGCAATCTTATCCTTCAGCAGGGGATAGACGTCCAGGGGATCCCGGTCGCACTGGACATAGTTTGCCGGATCGAAAATGAACTGCATCTTGCCGCCGAAAGCGTCCATCAGCTCCAGCACCCGCTCAGGCACGTCGCCGTAAATGTCCTTTTCGTTCTCGTGATACAGAGTGATGCCGGTGCCCTCGGCGATCTTCACCATCTCAGCCATACGGCTCATTACCAGTTCCTTGTACTTGGCGGCATCCTCATCCTGGGGCAGGAAGATGGAGAACATACGAATCCGGGTAGCGCCCAGGATTTTGGCAACTGCCAGGGTGTGCAGGAACATAGCCAAATGCTCGGTGTAGTCCTCGTCCAGATGCACCTTGCCCACGGGAGAGCCGATGGTCACAATCTTGATACCGGCCTCGTCCAGTTGCTTTTTGTATTCCTTAATCTTGTCCAGAGGGGTCAGACAGACGTTGACACCGTCCACGGCGCGGATTTCCATATGGGTGATGTTGTTGCGCTTCAGGGCGGCAATCTGCTCCTGCAGGCTTTCGCCAGCCTCATCGGCAAAGGCGCTCAGTAAGAATTTGCTCATAAAATCGATTCCTTTCTCGTTATAATATCAATCGGTTTACTGCGTAAATTGTTCTGCGGAAAATGCGGCCCGATACTGGGAAGGGGGGATGCCCACGTGCTTGCGGAAGGATTTGGAAAAATGTCCGTAATCCCGAAAACCGCAAAGCGCCGGAATTTCCTGCAAGCGCTTTTCGCCCCGGAGAATATATTCCTTGGCAAGATACAGCCGTTCCTCCAGAATCAGGGCATAGATGGTTGTTCCCAAATGCTCCTTCACCAGACTGCAGCAGTAGGGAACAGTCAGGTGCACCCCGTCGGCAATATCCTGCAGGGTTAATGATTCCCGGAAATGCTCCTTAATGTGGGACAAAATGGCGCTAACGTAAGGATTACGGGAATCGTGCTCCAGCTGCTCCCGAATGAGCACAAATAAAAGCTCCAGGGTGAGGGCTTGTTTGGCGGCGGTATATGTACCGGTGCAATCGGCCCGTATGGTCTTCAGGAACAAAAGCTGCTCCTTTACGGTGCTGCTCAAACAGGCCTTTAAATGCATAGGGATACCCTGATAAAGGGACTCGTCTGCAATAAAGTTGATGCTGAAATAGTGGGCTTCCTGCTCACTGGCCAATCGAACCCGCTGACTGCCCGGGGGGATAAAAATGCCGTCGCCGCTTTTCACCGTGACGGACACATTGTCCACTGAGTAGCGCAGTTCCCCGGAAAAAACAAAGGTCAGGTCGCAGTAACTAATGGTATCGTTCAGCCGGCGCACCCGGTTTACCCGGTTGTTGCCGGACAGTATAATCAGTACATTCTCCACTGCCTGCGCCTCCCAAGCATAGGTCTTCTTAGTTTATGGTACAACAAGAATTTTGAAAAGTCAAGGAAATTGCATTAGTTTAATATTTTCCTAGAATTGACCGCTAAAAATGAGAATTATCAAGAAAAAATCAAACAAACATCTTAATATATGACAAGTAAGGTGGCGGTTTTCTTAAAATGGTCTCTTGACCGATGGGGGTAAAATGCTATATAATGGAAACACCACTATAAACAAATGGAGGGAAATTCTTATGATTAAAGTCGGTATTGCTGATTACGGCGTAAACCAGTGGGAGGGCGCTCTGTATGACTACCGTGATCGCCTGACTATGCTGAAGGAAATCGGTTTCGACGGCATTGAGCGTGTGGAAGCTAAGGATGCAGCAGAGGCCATTGAAATTGTGGCAGATGCTCGTCAGATGGGTATGGACTTCGCTACCTGCCGGGCCAACACTCCCCGTCAGAACATCCGTTTTGCTTCTGCGCTGGGCCTGAAGTACCTGTGGTCCGAGGGCTCCTTCGGTAACAATATGGGGCTGTACACCCGTCGGGTGAACTATCAGATTGCAGCTGCCAAGAAGTACGGTCTGAAGGTACTGCTCCACAACCATATGGGCATTGTGGAGACTCCCGAGCAGGTAGAGACCTTCCTGGAGAAGTGTCCTGAAGCCGGTCTGCTGCTGGACATCGGTCATATGTGTGTTGCCGGCGGCGATCCTCTGTACTTTATCGACAAATACTTTGACCGTCTGGGCGCGGTCCACGTTAAGGACTATGTCTACAAGGATAAGGACGCAGAGGACTGGGGCAAGCGGATTCGGTTCTGTGAGCTGGGCGCCGGTGAGATGGGCGACCTGAGCCGTCAGGTTCTGGTGAAGCTGAAGGATAAGGGTTACGAAGGCTGGATCCACGTGGAGCACGATACCCACCTGCAGGAGCCTGCCAAGGATCTGAAGATCAGCCGTGACTACATCCGTGACTGCGGCATTTAATCCTGAAAACATAAGGAGGAATATAAAATGAAAGATCCCATCAAGTTAGGTGTTGTAGGTCTCGGCCGCGCCGGCTGGGGCATGCAGATGAAGGAACTGGCAAAGAAGAAGGACCTGTTCCAGGTTGTTGCCGCTTGCGATGTGATTCCTGAGCGCGTAAAGAGAGCTGAGGATGAGCTGGGCTGCAAGGGCTACGCTACCATCGAAGAGCTGCTGGCTGATCCCAACGTAGAACTGGTTGACATCGCAACCCGTAACTGCGACCACTATGCTCACGCAAAGTTGGCTCTGGAGGCAGGTAAGAATGTTCTGCTGGAGAAGCCTATGACTATCAATGTGGAGCAGGCTAAGGAACTGATCTCCATGGCAAACAAGGAAGGCAAGCCCCGCCTGTTTGTTCGTCAGAATCGCCGCTTTGAGCCTGTTTACACCGATATCCAGCAACTGGTTGACTCCGGTGTTCTGGGTGATATTTTCGAAGTGAACATTTCCCAGAAGGGCTATCAGCGTCGTGACGACTGGCAGACCATCAACGAGTTTGGCGGCGGTCAGGCTCTGAACTGGGGTCCCCATATTCTGGACCAGGCTCTGATGCTGCTGGGCGCTCCTGTTGTGGAGCAGCAGAGCAACCGTTATCAGGTTGCTGCCGGCGGTGACTGCGAGGACCACTTCACCGTACATCTGGTAGGCGCAAACGGCCGTCATGCCAACGTGTGTGTCAGCGGCGCTTCCGCGCTGAACACCGGCCGTCGCTATGCGATCCACGGCAGCCGTGGCTCCATTGAGGTTGTCAGAGGCCATGTCCACTTTAAGTATATGGATCCCAAGCAGGTAATGCCTGAGGTTGTTGCCAATCCTGACACCCCCGGCCAGTCCTTCGGCGCAGCCGGCACCTTCGTAGCTAAGGTCAATCCCGACTGGATCGAGAAGGAATATCAGTACGGAGAATTTGATATGGACACCTGGGATCCCTTCTGGAACCATGTCTACGGCGCTCTGCGTTTCGGCGCTGAGTACCCCATCAAGGACGAGCAGCTGATCGCTCTGATGGACGTGCTGACCAAGGTGCACGAAGCTCCTCTGGTGATTATGAACCAGCACCGTGATGCCCTGTGATCCCATAGTATTATAATAGGAATGCCCGACGGATTCCCGTCGGGTATTTTTTATACTTCCACCACGTCATTGGGAGGAGCAGCTTGCGGCGACGTGGTAATTTTAAGTGCGCAGTATAGATTCCCACAGCTTGCTTCACAAGCCTCGGAATGACGAGGAGGGGGGAGAACAAAAAAACCGGGGCGTGCCGTAAGGCACGCCCCGGTGGGGTTTAGAATCTAGATTCTATATGTTCAGCTTAGCGAACGAACTTCTTGGAAGTAACGAAAGCGGCAGCAGCGGCAACCATCAGAGTAGCCATCAGAACCAGAGCGGTGTTGTCACCGGTCGTGGGGTTCTCGGCACCCTCAACGGTACGGGTCTTGGTGCAGCCTGCGTTGTCACAGGTGGTGTCGTTCTTGTCGGTGTACTTGTGCTCAGCCTGGCCCTTGGTAGCAACCTTGCCGCAGGAAGCGCACAGGATATCGGTTGTGCAGTCGCCGTCGTCGGCAGCGGGATTGTGCTGGCCGGCAGTGAAAGCATAGGTACAGCCAGGGGTAGCACAGGTGCCGGCTACACCGCAGTCGGTACGGGGGTCATTGTGCTTTTCGGCACCGGGAGTAACGATTACGTCACAGTTCTTACATTTGATACCGGTGGTGCAGAGACCGTCGTCATCTTCAGCCTCGTGAGCAGCGTTAGCGGGAGCAGTGTAGAAGTTCTCGGGGCAGCCGGGGTTGGTGCAGGGAGCATCCTTGGTGCAGTCGGTAATCTTACCGGCGTGGGTGGTGCAGGGCTTGAACTCAACCTTGAAGTAGTCAGAAGCGGCGTATGCGGTAACAGGCTCGCCATCTTCCTCAACGTACATATTGTACTCGCCAACATAACCGGTCAGGTTGGGAGCGGTGACGCCCTCGCCCTTCAGCTCGATGGCGTTGATAGTAGCATTAGCTACGGTGGTGGAGGTCTTAACTTCCAGAGCGCCGCCGTTCATAATGATATCCTTGGCAACAATACCGCCGCGGGCATAGTTGGCGTTACCGTATGTATTGGCTACATTAATGGAAATGTTGCTCTTGCCTTCGATGTGCAAGTCATTTAACTTTTCTTTCAACGTACCGGTTGAGGTGGAACCCAGAAGCAAACCCATGATACAATTGGTATCAATTGTCACATTGGAATTGCGAATCATAATTTCTCTGTCTTTGTTGTTGGCATCGGGTACAAACTGTACGGCAGCGAAACAAAGAGCGCTAACAGCCTTCTTACTGGTAACCTTCAGATTACAATCCTCAATCAGAACGTGAGCGCCGGTAACAGAGAATGCGCCGTATTTACCGTTGTTAGTTCTGGTGATGTTAACGTTACCGCCAAGGAAAGCTACGCGGGAGCCGGTGTCGGTATTGCAGTTGCCAAAGTTAAGGGAAACAACCCAGCTGTCAGCCTTGTTACCGGACAGGTTCAGCACGTCTTCCTCACCGCCGATAAACTTAACGTAGGGGCTCTTTGTGTTGTTGGAAGTAGCAGAAATAACTGCGCCGCCGGAGCCGGTACGCTTAATGTTGTTGGTACCCTTATAAACGATATTCAGAGCGCCAGCGTAGGTGTTAGCAATAGAAATGAAGCAGGCATCGTTGTTGTACTCTGCGTCCTTCAGGGTGAGGGTTGCCACACCGTCGATAATAGCAAAGGAATAGTTCCAGTCTGCCTCGGTGGTCTTTTCCTTCGGCACATTATCACCGTCGTTGACCCAGTAGTAGGCATCCTTGATATCGGTTGTTGCGTCGTCGTTATCGACAGTAACATTTGCGCCCCACAGGTAAAGGGTCTTGGATACTGCAGCTGCCTTAACGGGCAGAACAGTAACTGCAGGCAGCAGGCTGATGATCATAACAAGAGCCAGTGCCAGGCCTAAGATTCTTTTCTTCATCTTAAATTCTCCTTTTGAAAAAATATTGTCTCGTAGCTTTTGCCGTACAAAAGCCGATACGATTCTGTGTACAATTATAGCCAATAGAAAGGCAAATTGCAATACCTTATATGAAATAATTAGAAATTTTGTGCAGGTATTACAACAAAGCCCTGGAAGATATAGGCAAATGAAACAATACAAGTTGCGCAATAGAAAATTTGGGGAGTATTCCACTGCCAATAAAACGGGAGGGGAGACCCCTCCCCTACGAAATCCATCAATGGTGCGTATAGGGGCGCCGTTCCTGCGGTGTCCGTAAAGCCGCCCCCTCTGCGTCATTGCGAGGGAGCAACGCGACCGTGGCAATCTCAAGTGCGCAGTATAGATTCCAACGGCTTGTTTCACAAGCCTCGGAATGACAATGAGAAGGGCGGATACATAAAAACCGGGGCGTGCTTCACAACACGCCCCGGTGGGGTTTAATATTTAAGATTTCCGGAAAAGATTACTCCTCGGTCTCCTCTTCGGATTCCTCAGATTCTTCTTCCTCTTCGTCTTCTTCGTCCTCTTCGTACTCAGCGTTCTTGTTGCGGAGAATCAGAATCACAGCAACTGCGCCGCCGCCCAGAACAACCAGAGCAATCAGAACAATCAGGATAACCTTCAGGGGGCTGCCGGACTTCTCTTCGGTAGCGTCGTCCTTGTCAGCGGGCTGAGTAGCTTCGTTCTTGTCGCCGGTAGTGGGCTGAGTAGCTCCGTTGTTGTTGTCGACAACGGGTGCGGTAGTCTCTACAGGTGTGGTAGTCTCGATGGGTGTGGTATCCTCTACGGGAGTGGTATCCTCTACGGGAGCAGTGGTCTCGTCAGTGATGGTGGACTTACCGGGAGTCAGCATTAAGTACTGCATACCGTTATACAGAGTCTTCTTGCTGGGCTCGTATTCCTTCGCCTTTTCTACCTTGGTACCACCCATAGCGATAAAGTCGCCCTCCAGAACAGGAATGTGGGAGAAGATGCCGGCACTCTTGGCGGTACAGGTCAGGGTGCTGTTGTTGATGGTGGCAGGGGATGTAGTTTTAAAACCGATGCTGCCGGATGTCTTTTTGCCGGTGAACTCAGAATCCTTGATGACCAGCTTTCTGGTTTCGTCGGTATCCGTTTTCTTACCGCCGTCTTTCTTGCTATCGACGCCAAAGTGGATGTAGGCACCGCCATGGACTGTCGTGTTAACCTTGGAGCCTTCGATAGTAACGTTGCCAACAGAGGACAGAATAGAGTGATACCAGCCGCTTGACTGTGTCGTGACAGCTGCGCTCAAAGTAGTGTCCTTGATCAGCAGGTCGCCGCCGGATGCCCACAGAGCGCCGGCCGGAGCGCCGGTACAGGTCAGCTCCAGACTGCCGGAACCGGTAATGGTCAAGCCCTTGGAGTTCAGGTTCTTGATGCAGGAGGAGCTCTGCTCTGTAATCTTGTTTACACCAACCAGATTCAAAACAACAGCGTAGTCGCCGGAGCCGAACTCGATAGCGTAGTTGTGGTATACGGTTCCCTCAGAGCTGTCAGCATCAATGTTGTTGAAGGTGACGTTCAGGGTTGCGCCGTCGGCGGAGTGCTCCATCTTAATGAACTTGTCGGTGGGAGCAGCATCTTCGGTCCACTTTACGAACTGCTTTTCTTCGTCGGTGATAACGTAAGCAGTGTCGCCAGGCTCTACGGACATAGTGATTTTGGAGGCGGTGCTGCTGGTGAAGGTCACCTTAGCGGTAGCGCCCTCTGCCATAGCGGCCATAGGCAGCAGGCCTACGATCAAGCACAGCGCCAAAACGAGTGTGAATAACTTTTTCATTTCTTAGGGGTCTCCTTTTCTGATTTATGTTTTGGGTTTGTTATTTTTAGGGGGGGCATCCGGAGATGCCCGCTCCTTGAAATACAGGATTGGATTATTCCTCGGTCTCCTCTTCGGTTTCCTCAGCTTCTTCCTCTTCTTCGCCGTCTTCAGCTTCAGCTTCAGCGTTCTTGTTGCGGAGAATCAGGATTGCAGCAACAGCGCCGCCGCCCAGAACAATCAGAACGATCAGGATAATCAGAATGACCTTCAGGGGGCTGCCGGACTTCTCTTCGGTAGCATCGTCGGTCTTGTTGGTTTCGTCATCCTTATCAGCGGGCTGAGTAGCTTCGTTCTTGTCGCCGGTTGTGGGCTGAGTAGCCTCGTTGTTGTTATCGACCACAGGTGCGGTTGTTTCCACGGGGGTAGTGCCCACCACAGGGGTGGTATCCTCAACGGGGGTGGTATCCTCAACAGGCTTGGTATCCTCGGTCTTGTTGTCCTCAACAGGCTTGGTGGTCTCAACGGGCACAGTGGTTTCGGGTTCGGGGATCAGATCCACCTTGCCGGGAACGATGTACAGGAAGGAGTACTTCTTCACGTTCTTCATGTCTTCGCCCAGTTCCTTCCACTTTTCGGGCTTCTCGGCGTTTTTCTTGTCAGCGCATGCGCCGGAATATTCGCCTTCAATGGTGGGCTTATTGAAGGAACCCTCAGTTTTGCCATCAAACAGAGGCGCTTTTCCGATAGCCTTGATGGTGGAATTGCTGATGACAACGGGAGCAGTGGTCCGGATCATGGTGCCGCCGGTTTGGCTATCAATGTTACAATCCTTAATAGTAACAGTTCTGGTAGCATCGGAGTCGATGGTGTAACGGGGCTCCTTGGCATCTGCCAGACCGGTGAAGATCATCCAACCGGTGTTGTTGGTTTTGCTCTTAACGGTTACCTTCTCCAGCAGGACATTGCCTTTGGTGGAAAGGATGGCATTGTGCTTGGAGGTGGAAGAGGTGGTAATCTCAAAGTTCAAGGTAGTATTCTTGATCACCAGATTGCCACCGTTTGCCCACAGGGCGCCGGCTGCTGCGCCGGAGATACTGGAGTTGCCCATTTGCAGGGTCAGGCTGCTGTTCTCAGTGCCGGTGATGGTCAAACCACCGTCGTTTGTGTTCTTGATGCAGGCGGAATGACCGTCAACAATCGTGTTGTTGCCGATCAGCTCCATAGTAACGCTGTAAGCGCCTTCACCAAACTCGATGGCAGGTCTTTGGTATGCGTCGCTTGTACACAGACCGTCAATGTAGACGTTCTGCAGGGTGACTTTCAAATTAGCTGCGCCGTCAGCGGGGTATTCCAGCTTGACGAAGTTGTCGGCAGGAGCGGTATCGCCGGTATGTTCGGTCATAAGGCCCTCTGCATTGGCGGTAATGTACTTGGCCGGATCACCGGGCTTGATGGTCAGCGAGATATATACGCCGGGGGTCTTGTTGTCCCGATCGGTTTTGGTACCCTTGTTAAAAAAGATTACCGTAACGTCGGGGTCAGCCGCCAGAGCGGTCATAGGCAGCAGGCTTGCAAACAGACACAGCGCAAGCAAAGCGCACAGGATTCTTTTCTTCATACAATCTCTCCTCTATTAACAATATATAGTTTGCGGTGCGCCCCTTGGCACAACATATATACAATGTAATATGTATGCGGTGGGGCGTAAAAAATTCCTGCGCTCAGTGCAGAAAGAACGCGAGAATATACCATTGCTACTTTACCACATAACTTTCCTTTTTTCAATATCTTTTTTATATAATTTAACAAAAAATCCAGTCTGTCCCAAAGCTGCGACAAAAAGACAGGAAGAAAAACAAAAATGAAATTTCTGTGAATTTTTTGCTTGGTATTTTGAAAAAGGCGTGTTATAATGGAGGTGTTCTCAAAAACGAAAATTGGAGGCTCTGAAAAATGAAAAAGACACTGAATGTTCTTGGAATTATTGTTGCCTGGCTGCTGAGCATCGTTCTGGTGCTGATGCTGCTGGTAACGCCCATCGCTTTTTCCGCCCTGTCTTTGTTGAACGGTCAGACCATTACAAAGGTAGTGACGGAGGTTTTTGCCGGCAGTCAGGAAGCCCAGCCCAACGCGGAGAATGTGGAAATTGTAACTTTGTCCAACACAAACCAGTCTTCCGCCGCCGAGGATGTAGGTGAGGATTTGCTGGCGGGTATGTTTGGCGATTCTGTCAGTCAGGAGCAGATGAGCGCCATTTTGTCCTCTAACGCAGCAAAAGAATTGATTGAGGCATACACCGGCGATTTGACCAATGCCATCACCGGTGGCAACAAGGCGGCTGCCTTCAATGCCGATAAGATTAAGAGCATTGTCAATGACAATATCGACGAAATTGTGCAGGTTTTGCAGGCCAATGTCCCCGAGTGCGCCAATATGAGCGCGGAGGAGCTGAAGAGCAATATCCAGAAGGCGGTCAACGAGAATGCCGAGGAAATCGTAAATTCCCTGCCCAAGCCTGAGGAGCTGAAAAAGCAGCTGGTGGAAAGTGTTCCCGCCCTGGAAGCAGCTATGAATATTTTGGCCATGAAGAAGACCATTAAGATGGCGATTATCGGTGTGATTGTGGTGCTGTCCGGTTTGATTTTTGCCTGCCGGATTCCCGGTATGAGAGGCTTCCGCTGGCTGGCGGTGGACCTGTTTGTAGGCGGCGGTCTGAATCTGCTTACTACTGTCGGTCTGCTGATCAGCAAGTCTGCGGTAAGCCAGATCGCAAAGGATGCAGGCGCTCAGGTTGCCGGTCTCATCGGTTCTCTGCTGGGCGCGTTCACCAACGGTATGTTCATCAGAACAATTATGATGCTCCTTGCCGGCGGCGCGCTGCTGACTGTGTACATCCTGCTGAAGAAGCAGAAGGCAAAGAAACTGGCTGCTGAAGCCATCCTGGAAGAGCTGCCCGCAGAGGAAATGGTTGCGGAAGAGCCCCAAGTATAACCCAAAAACGAAATATTTCCGTGAAAACCGGCAAACTACTTGAAAGTTTGCCGGTTTAATGGTATTATACGATAAATGACTGCGGCTTTTCCGCAATCTAACCAGAATACTTAAGGAGGAACACCATGACTTCCAGTGAGAAAAAGCAACTGCAAATCACTGCCTGCAAGGTGCGTATGGGCGTAATTGAGTCCACCTACGGCGCAAAAGCAGGCCACCCCGGCGGCAGCTTGTCTGCAGCTGAGGTTTATACCTACCTGTACTTTAAGGAAATGAACATCGATCCCAAAAATCCCAAGTGGGAGGACCGGGACCGCTTTGTTCTGTCCAAGGGTCACACCACCCCCGGCCTGTACTCCGTACTGGCTAACCGCGGCTTCTTCCCCGTGGAAGATCTGCCCACCTTCCGTCACATTGACTCCTATCTGCAGGGCCACCCCAATATGAACACCGTTCCCGGTGTGGATATGTCCACCGGTTCTTTGGGCCAGGGCATCTCTGTTGCCACCGGTATGGCGCTGGCTGCCAAGCACACCGGTAAGACCAACCGCGTGTACGCTCTGCTGGGCGACGGCGAGATTCAGGAGGGTCAGGTTTGGGAGGCATGCATGGCTGCCGCTCACTACAAGCTGGACAACTTCTGCATCATCGTTGACAACAACGGCCTGCAGATTGACGGCAACATCGCCGATGTTATGAGTCCGTACCCCATCGTGGACAAGCTGGTTGCTTTTGGCTTTGAAGTCGTAGAGCTGGATGGCCACGACTTCGACGCTTTGGAAGCTGCCTTCAATAAGGCCAGAGAAACCAAGGGCAAGCCCTTCGCTATCGTGATGAAGACCGTCAAGGGCAAGGATGTTTCCTTTATGGAGAACGATGCCGGCTGGCACGGCAAGGCTCCCAACGACGCAGAGTACGCTCAGGCTATGGCAGAACTGAAGGCCAAGCTGGCAGAATTGGAGGCATAAGAAATGGCAGAGATTAAGAAGATTGCAACCCGTGACAGCTACGGTAACGCCCTGAAGGAGCTGGGCGCTGAATTTGAGAATCTGGTAGTTCTGGATGCCGACCTGGCAGGCGCTACCAAGACTGGCACTTTTAAGAAGGCTTTCCCTGAGCGCCACTTTGACTGCGGCATCGCCGAGGCCAATATGATTTGTATGGCTGCCGGTATGTCCACTGCAGGTCTGGTGCCCTTCGCAAGTTCCTTTGCTATGTTTGCCGCAGGTCGTGCTTTCGAGCAGGTTCGTAACTCCATCGGTTACCCCCACCTGAACGTAAAGATCGGCGCTACCCACGGCGGTATCTCCGTTGGTGAGGACGGCGCTTCCCACCAGTGCTGCGAGGATTTCGCGCTGATGCGTTCCATCCCCGGCATGGTGGTTATGAGCCCTGCTGACGATGTGGAGGCAAAGGCAATGGTTCGCGCCGCTTACAAGCACCAGGGCCCCGTTTATATGCGTTTTGGCCGCGCTGCTGTGCCTGTCATCCACGAAGAGGGTATGAAGTTTGAGATCGGCAAGGGCGAAGTGCTGAAGGACGGCAAGGATGTGGCAATTATTGCCAACGGTCTGCTGGTTGCTGAGGCTCTGACCGCTGCTGAGGAGCTGAAAGAGGCTGGTATCGACGCTATGATCATCAATATGGCCACCATCAAGCCTCTGGACGAGGAGCTGGTTCTGGCTGCTGCTAAAAAGTGCGGCAAGATCATCACCTGTGAGGAGCACTCCATCATCGGTGGTCTGGGCGAGGCTGTCTGCGGCGTTCTGTCTGAGAAGCTGCCCACTCCCGTTAAGCGCATCGGTGTGAACGACGAGTTCGGTCACTCCGGTCCCGCTGCTGCTCTGCTGAAGCAGTTTGGTCTGTGTGCTGAGAATATCGTAAAGGTCGCCAAGGAATTCTGCGGCAAGTAATTACAAAATCGAAAACCCGGATGCGTTTGCATCCGGGTTTTTTGTTACCCCTTGGGTATGGTGATGGTCAACACGATCTGACTGTCCGTTTCCAGCCGTTCCGATACGGCGGAGATGCCGGACAGCTGAATCCGCGCCAGAGACTGATTCAGATAGCTTAAAAATGCCCCTACATTGGCTCTTTTGCGGTCGGTATCCTGCTGATTCAGCAAGCTTTCGATGTACTGTTCTGCCCGGACGACACTCATATTCTGCCGGGATATTACCCCGATTGCCTGCAGCTTTTGGTGGTCGGCGGTCAGCTTCAACAGCGCCCGGGCGTGGCGTTCGGTAAGCTCTGCCTGCCGCAGCGCTTCTAAAACCTTGGGGGAGTGGCGCAATAGCCGCAGCTTGTTGGCAACACCGCTCTGGCTTTTCCCCAATAGCTTTGCCACCTGCTCCTGACTCATGGAAAACTGCCGCAGCAGCCGGTCAATTCCCTGGGCCTCTTCAATAAAATCCAAATCCTGCCGCTGTAAATTTTCCACCAGCGCCGCCATAGCGGATTCTTCTTCCGACATCTGCATTACAATGCAGGGAATCTCCGTCAGACCCGCTAAAATGCCCGCTCGTAACCGTCGTTCTCCGGCAATCAGCTCATAATGGGTGCCGCAGCGGCGGACAGACAGAGGCTGTAATATCCCGTGGCGGCGAATGGAATCGGTTAATTCGGTCAATTGCTCTTCCCGAAATATTTTTCTCGGCTGAAAGGGGTTGGAAAAAATGGATTTTGCCGGCAGGAACACCACCCGTCCGGTTTCCATATAAGTCTTTAATTTCTGACACTGCATAAATTTGTCCTCCTTGGTTGTTACTTACAGTTTATCGGCTTAAGCCACAGAAACTCCACGAAAATGCAAACCCTTCCGGGAAAACTCCTCGACAAAGTGCATACCAACTTCGTTGCAAAGAGGGATTCTGTGTGGTACAATGGGAAAAAACCGCTAAGAGGTGGTCCTTATGGAAGTCAGAAAGCTATATTATGAAGATAGTCATCGAAAGATATTCACCGCCACAGTTACCGGTTGCGTGGAAACAAAAACCGGCTGGGAAGTGACCCTGGATGCCACCGCTTTTTATCCCGAGGGCGGCGGCCAGCCCTGGGATACAGGCGTTTTGGGGGATGCATCCGTTCTGTTTGTTACGGAAAAGGAAGAAGATATTGTCCACCTGTGCGACAAGCCTCTTGCCGTGGGCAGCGCTGTAACAGGCAAGATCGACTGGGACAGGCGGTTGGATTTTATGCAGCAGCATTCCGGCGAGCATATGGTATCCGGTGTGGTTCACAAGCGGTATGGCTATCACAATGTGGGCTTTCATATGGGCGCTGATGTGGTGACCATTGACTTTGACGGCATTGTTCCCCAAGCGGATTTGCAGGACATTGAAAACACCGTCAATGCCGCTATTTGGGCAAATCTGCCGGTAAATTGCTGGTATCCCGCCGAAGAAGAATTGCCCTCTGTGCCTTACCGGCGGAAACGGGACTTGCCCTGGCCTGTGCGGATTGTGGAATTCCCTGACATTGATATCTGCGCCTGCTGCGGAACTCAGGTAAAGCAAACCGGAGAAATCGGTCTTGTGAAGCTGCTGTCCTGCGTGAAATTCCATGAGGGTGTGCGTATTGAGATGGTCTGCGGAAAACGGGCATTAAAGCTCCTGTCCGATAGCTATGAGCAGAATAAGCAGGTCTCCCAGGCATTTTCTGCAAAAATCGGGGAGACAGGGCAGGCTGCCCGCCGTATGAACGATGCTTTGACGGCGGAGAAATTCCGCAGTACCGGCCTGGAAAAACGGTTGTTCGGCTATATTGCCCAAGGCTATGCCGGAAAACCCCTCGCCTTGCACTTTGAGGAAAATCTCACCCCCAACGCAAATCGGGAACTGTGCGATGCCATCGCAGACTATGCAACTGTGGCGGTCACCCTGTCGGGAACTGATGAAACCGGGTATAGTATCTGCATCATCAGCCGTACAGAGGATGCCAAGGCCATCGGCACAGAAGCAGCCAAGGCGCTAAATGGCCGCGGCGGTGGTAAAAAGGAGGCATTTCAGGGGAATATCAAGGCTTCCCGGCAGGAAATTGTAGGCTATTTTTCCTTGTAAAAATTTTTGTGAAGTTTCTATAAAAAGGGGTTGCAAAATCAGGGGTTTCCTGTTAAAATTAAGGTACAGCTTAAAGCTGGACAGCAAAGGAGGAATTTCCATGATTCAAGTTATTATGGGCCTGAAGGGCTCCGGTAAGACCAAAAGATTGATTAACTCCATCAATGAGGCAGTGGCAAACGCTCAGGGCGATGTAGTCTGCATCGAGTATGGCAAGCAGCTGACTTATGATATAAACTATCGTGTCCGTTTGGTTGATTCCAAGGAATACGAGATCGACAATCTGGACAAGCTGAAGGGCTTGCTCAGCGGTCTGCACGCAGGCAACTTTGATATCACCAATGTGTACATCGACAATCTGTATAAGACCATCGGCGCCGACCGGGCTGCCGGCGAGGAGTTCATTCTGTGGTGCGCAGGCTTTGCCGCAGCCAACAATATGAACATTACCATTACTGTTTCCGATGACGCTGAACAGGCATCTGCTGCAGTGAAGGCATTCTTGGTATAATGTGGCGATTACACCGCTGATTTTATCAGCGGTGTAATTTTTTGTTTTCTTTTTGGTATTTGTGTGATAGAATAAGGGTGTAATACGATTTGTAAGGGAGGCATTCCTATGAAAAATACAGTATTTAAGGGTATGGCCACCGCTATGGTTACCCCCATGACGGAAAAAGGTGTGGATTTTGATACCCTGGCGCAGTTTATCGAGTTCCAGATTGCCAGCGGTATCAATGCTCTGGTTGCGGTGGGCACTACCGGCGAAAGCGCTACCTTGAGCCCTGAGGAGCGGAAGGCAGTCATTCGCTTCACTGTAAAGCAGGTAAACGGCCGTGTGCCTGTGATTGCCGGTACCGGTACCAATAACACCGCCCACGTGCTGGACTTTACCAAGAGCGCCTGCGACGATGGCGCCGATGCAGTGCTGGTGGTCACTCCCTACTATAATAAGGCAACCCAAAAGGGTCTGATTGCTCATTATACCGCTGTGGCGGATGTGGCAACCAAGCCGGTGATTATGTACAGTGTTCCTTCCCGTACCGGCTGTAAGATTATGCCGGATACCGCGGCGGTTTTGTCCCAGCACCCCAATATCGTGGGCTTTAAGGATGCCAACGGCGATATGGACTCTACTGTGGAAACCATTGCAAAGTGCGGTGAAAACCTGCACATATACTCCGGTGAGGACTCTCTGACTGTACCTATGCTCTCCATGGGCGGTATGGGCTGTATCAGTGTGCTTTCCAATGTAGTTCCTAGTCTGGCGGTCGAAATGTGCGATAAGTTCTTTGCCGGCGATGTGGCAGGCGCAGCGCAGCTGCAGTGCAAAATGCTGCCCCTGATTCGGGCGCTGTTCAGTGAAGTTAACCCCATTCCTGCCAAGGCAGCCGTTGCGGCGATGGGCTTTGGCGAGGAATATCTGCGTATGCCCCTGTCCTACCTGGAGGACGGCAACCGGGAGAACCTCCTGAAACAGATGCGGGCATTGGGAGTGAAAGTATGAGAGCGGTCATTTGTGGCGCCAACGGCGCTATGGGAAAGCTGCTGCAGGAGAAATTCGGCAAGTCCGTGGTGGGCTTAGTCAGCGCCGACGGCTTGAACGGCATTCCCCGCAGCTTTGCAGACTTAGGCGATGTGCAGGCGGACTTCGTGGTGGACTTTTCTCACCATACCGCTGCTCCTGAGGTAGCAAAGTATGCCCTTGAGACCGGCTGCGCTATGGTGGTGGGCACCACCGGTCACACCGAAGAGGAAAAAGCCGCTATTCACGCCGCTTCCAAGACTGTTCCTGTGTTTTACGCAGGGAATATGAGCCTGGGAATTGCGGTGTTATGTAACCTTGCAAAGCAGACTGCCCAGAGTTTTCCCGATGCGGATATCGAAATCGTGGAAATCCATCATAACCGGAAGGTAGATGCCCCCAGCGGCACAGCAAAGATGCTCTTTGAGGCGGTCAAAGAGGCCCGCCCCAAGGCAACTGCCAACTGCGGTCGAGCCGGGGAAGGGAAACGGGAGAAGGGTGAAATTGGCATCAGCTCCCTGCGTATGGGCAATGTGGTAGGCGTTCACGAGGTGCATATTACCACCGCTACCCAGCAGATTTCTCTCCGACACGAAGCCTTTGACAGAGGTATGTTTGCCGATGGCGCTGTTGCTGCGGCAAAGTTCCTGGAGGGTAAGCCTGCTGGCCTGTATACCATGGCGGATCTGCTGGAGGAAAACCTGTGAAGGTCCTGAAAATGAGCGGCGCCGGCAACGATTTTGTTGTGGCGGATGTCCGCAGAATGCAACCGGACTTGAAGACTTTGGCTGTTGGTTTGTGTAAAAAATTCGACACAGACGGCTTTCTGGCAGTGGATACATCGGAAATTGCAGATTTTAAGCTGCATTTTTACAATTCCGACGGTCTGCGTGGAGAAATGTGCGGCAACGGTGCCCGCTGCGTGTGCAAATTCGCTTATGACCACGGTATCGCCGGGGAATCTATGACCGTGGAAACCGATGCCGGTATGGTGTATGGCTGGCGTTTGGGGGGAAACCAATACCGCATCCGGCTGAATAACCCCGGAATTACAGATTTACAGAGATTACCGGATACCGCCTACATAGAGCTGGGAGATCCCGGAATTCCCCACAGTGTGACAGAATACCCCGGTTTGGATTGGCTTGACAAAGAAATGTTACGACCGGATTTCCTGAATATCCGGCATAATCCGCTGTTCCCTAAGGGCGTGAATGTAAATTTCTACCGCCGGCTGACGGATTCCTCTGTGCGTATCCTCACCTTTGAACGGGGCGTGGAGGATTTTACCCTTGCCTGCGGAACGGGCAGTGCCTCTGTGGCGGCAGTTTTGTGGCTGCAAGGTCGGCTTCCCGGGGGTCACTTGACTGTGGAAAACCCCGGCGGCGCATTGGAAATCACCATTGAAGGCAAGGACAGACAGATTGATGCTTTATATCTGGAAGGTCCGGCTGAAAATCTGCAAGAAATAGAAATATAAAAACACGTGGTCTGTACCACGTGTTTTTTTGCCCGTTTTGTCCATACTAGGGACAGGAGGGGATTATGATGAAGGAAAAAGAAAACGATAAGCCCATTCCCTGGGAGCTGAAAGACCCGAAGCCGCCGGTGATTCACTCCGGCCATATGGAAAGCCGGGTACAGCATAAGGACTGAAAAAACGGACGTGTTTTCCGACACGTCCGTTTTTATCTGTATTATCAGGAAATCTGCTTGGCCACCACCACATACCGTCCGTTGGAGGTGTTGTGTTCGCAGGTGGACAGGGTGATCAGTTTATCGCCGTAGTTCACATCCACGCCGGTATCATACAGAGAAAGGGCCCGGCACTGGTTGACAAATGTGTCAAATTCCTCTTCTGTGCCGTCTACAAACAGGTGGTAGTCAAAGCCGCCCTCGTTGGCGGTGGTGATAAATACGGCAAAAATCTGATAAGTGTGATTGTCGTAAATGGTATTAAAATCAATGGTGGGATATTGATCGTAAAAAGACTTGTTGCTGTAGTTATGCAGCCCGGCAAACATAGAGCCGTCCTTCATTTTATGACCGTAGATGGTAATGTTGTCGGAGTGGTTTCGGATGTCGGCCATCTCGTCTGCGTAAATGGCGCCGTATTTGCTTTCATTGCCGTAGAAATCACGGGTCAGATAGTAATTGACCCAGTTTGGAGATTGGACGACAGGGTAGTTGATGACGGTACCGGGGATATAAATCCAGCCTACCAAATCGGAGTTGAGCTTGAAAACGTCCGCATATTGGCTTTGAATCAGCATAACCTTATTGTTTTTTGGATGAACCACTTTTGTGTACCGGGAGTTTTCCGGCAGGGTGAAGTCCTCGTTCAGGTCGGCATTGGTGTAGTCATCCAGGGAGTCTGTGCCGGTGTTTGACTGGAGCATATTGGACAGTTCTTGATTCATCTTTTTCTGCTTAATGGATTTTATGTAATAATCCCCCAAAAAGCCGGCGCTTATCAGAAATGCGACACCGAACAGGATCAGCAGTTCAGTGCGGATAATTTTAATCAGCCGCTTGCGGGTCAGCTTCTCCTTTAGTGGAAACAAATCTTTTATTTTCAATGGGAACACATCCTTAACAAGATTGCTGATATTATACCAGTTGCTAGATAAAAAGTAAAGACCGGAAATCGGGCATATGTATCGTATGCCCGACAGGTTCAGCTAAGCTTTTCCAAGTATTCTTCCAGGCACAGACCGGATTCTTTCAGTTCTTTGGCGACCTCTTTGCCTACATAGCGGTAGTGCCACGGCTCGTAGATAATGCCGGTTTTGTGGCTTTTGTTGTTGGGGTAGCGGAGAATAAAGCCATAGTCCCAGCAATGGGCCATCAGCCATTTTTGGGTGTCGGTGTTTTCCTGGGCTTCATCCAAGCCGTAATAGTCGGTGTCTACCAAATCCACGGCAAGGCCCAATTCGTGCTCGCTGGTGCCGGGCTTGGCGACCACCTTTCCGGCTTCTTCCCGGGCCTCTGCAGGCTCCAGGCCTTGGTCTAAGTAGTAGTTTACCTTCCGGTTGTACAAGGTGATTTGGGTGGAATTCCGCCGATAACCGGATACAATCGCAACTCCGTGACCGGCATTCCGGCAGTCAGCAAGCATCTGCTCCAAAGGCTCTTTGCAGTTTTTTGCAATAGAATAGCCGTCCTCGATGTCCTTAATGTTGGGCTTGTAGTCAGCCGGAATCATATTCCAGGGGTTGGCAATCATAATTTTTGCCCCGGTGTGGGTGAAATAGTGGGCAATGCTGTCTATGGTGACCTTGCCTACGGCGGCAGAGCCGTCGGCTTGGAAATAATAGGTCTCGTCATTTAGTTCCAGCCAGCCGGTCTGCATAACACCCATATTGTCCATATAATACCGTTTGCCGGCCAATTCCAGCCAACCTACGTGGCGGCTGCCATCGGCCCGTAGGTAAAAGGTTTGCGTACCTTCCGTTACCCAGCCGGTGGGTGTAGTTTCCTCAGCAGGCTTGGTGTCTTTGATATCATCCTGCGTAGGTCCGGGAATGACCGTCAGACAGCCGGTGAGGAGAAAGGACAAAATCAGTAAGAAAATGATATAGTGTTTCACAAAAAATCCTCCCGCAAAATGGGGTTGTGTGTATTTAATTTATCATATTCCGTCAAAAAAGGGAAGAGGAATTTAGATAAACAAAAGCACCCACCTGGGTGGGCGCTTTTGAAATATAAAACAATTCGTCAAATTGGAATTTATCTAACTGTTTTGGTTCTTTATAGCAATGCAAGTCTAAAGATTGGCAAATTAGTTTTTTCTAACACAGAAACTGCCTTTATTAAAGCTGATGGGCAGCAACTACCGAAATCTATATGAATGTAGATTCCTCTAGGATGTTCTTGTTCAGGTAGACTATTGATATCTGAAATATAATGAATTGGGCGCAAAAAATGAAATCTATTGTATGTGTATACGAATTTTTCTAATGCATTAACAGCAATCTCAGTTTGCTCGCGTGTAGGTACTGCATCTAGAATGATCTCAAAAATTACATCCGGATATCCTTCGCAATAAGCATCAACGCGAAAGGATTTACAACTTTCCAGTTTTTGAATCATAGGATCAGCCATATAAATTCCTCCCAAATCATATTTTATGGCAGTTAGTCAAATTCAAGTTTGTCTAATTGAATTATACTTGTCCACTTGTTGGAAATCAAGTATCTGGCTGGAGGTAGGATACGGGAGTCGATATGCATTTTCGCCGATGGCGAAAATAGATGTAGCCGACAGTGTTTGCACTGTCGTCAGCAACAGTCCACCGGACTGTTGCATTTCGATGGGTTCGACTCCCTTTCCTTTACTAAAATAAAAGATACCACCCCGGTGGGGTGGTATCTTTTATTTGGAGCAGGATACGGGAGTCGAACCCGCCTAATCTGCTTGGGAAGCAGAGATTCTACCGATGAACTAATCCTGCATATCGTGGCGTTATTATAGCAAAGGGAGATTGGAAATTCAAGCCTAATTTGTCGACCGGCTGGCTTTTTGTCTTAGAATATGTTATATTCATACAAAAGGAGTGAATGTTATGACCCAATACGAAATGGTACGGGAAATTCAGAATTTATGCCCCAACAATCAAATGCGGGATATTTTCTTTGATGAGGTGGAAACCGATGACCCGGAAGGTTATGTCCGGGCCTTTTTAAAAGGCAAAGCGGTGGACGTGATCTGTGAAAAGGGGCAGGGTGGCTCCGTGACGGTCTTTGCCACCTGTGACGGACTGATTCAAAAATTTGTATTTACACCCCTGTAATTTGTGAAAAAATACCCCCTTTTTTCCGTAAATTATGGTTGAAAAAGGCGACAGAATATGATAAAGTATAATAGTATCGATATGGGTGGGGGAACTGCGCCCATTCGAAGATTTCCAAAGGAGCAATATCTATGGCAACACCCCATACCATCGCAGTGGCCGGTAAAGGCGGCGTGGGTAAAACCACCACTTGCGGTATGATCATTGATTATCTGTGCAACAAGAAGCAAGGACCTGTCCTTGTGGTAGATGCTGACGCCAACGCCAACCTGAACGAGGTGCTGGGCGTTGAGGTAGAGACCAGCCTGGGACAGATCCGTGAGGAAATGGCGCAGGCCGAGCTGAAAGGCACGCTGCCTGCCGGCATGACCAAGGCAGATTACGCGGACTTCAAGTTCAACTCCGCCATTGTGGAAGAGGATGACTTCGATATGCTGGTGATGGGCCGCACCCAAGGAAAAGGTTGTTACTGCTATGTCAACGGCGTGCTGAAATCCCAGGTAGACAAGTATGCCCAGAATTACAGCTATATCGTAATGGATAACGAAGCAGGTCTGGAGCATGTGGCAAGAGGCACTCTGCCCAAGGTGGACACCATGCTTCTGATTTCCGACTGCTCCCGTCGCGGTATTCAGGCGGCGGCCAGAGTGGCGGAGATCGTGGACGAGATGGAACTGAAACCCGGCACTATGGGCCTGATCGTCAACCGCGCGCCGGGCGGTCAGCTGGATGCCGGCGTGATGGAAGAAATCGAAAAGCACGGCCTGAAGCTGCTGGGTGTCCTGCCCCAGGACGAGGGCGTATACCGCTGCGACTGCGACGGTGAGCCGTCCGCCAAGCTGCCGGACAGCAATCCGGTAAAGGCTGCAGTGAAGAAAACTATGCAGTCTTTGGGACTGTAAATAGGGATTCAAAATCAAGCTACGGGCTTCCGTACTGGATTTGAACATATAAAAACATAATTTATTTTAAGGGGGATACCTAATATGTCTTTTGAACCTAAGACAGCACCCTTCAGCGGCAAGATCAATGCCGTGACCCTGGGCACCGGTGATAACGCAATCGTCATCGGCGGTCAGAACGTGCTGCCGTTCTACACTTTCGATGCACCCATCGAAAACGCACCCAAGGTTGGTGTGGAAGTTTCCGACCTGGCTTCCCAGTGGGATTACGCCGGTCTGAAGGACTTCTACGCCGGCTGCGCTACCATGGCAGACTTCGCTAAGAAGGCTGAGACCATCGAAGGCTGCGACTTCATCTGCCTGAACTTTGCAGGCGCAGATCCCAACGGCGCAAACCGCTCCGTTGAAGATTGCGTTGCTGATGCCAAGGCTGTTGCCGAGGTTGTCACCAAGCCTATCGTTGTAATGGGCTCCAAGAACATGGAAAAGGACGAAAAGCTGCTGCCCGCACTGGCTGAGGCTCTGGCTGGCAAGAATGCCCTGTTCATGTCCGCAAAGAACGAAAACTACAAGACCGTCGGCGCTGCCGTTGCTCTGGCAAACGGCCAGAAGCTGGGCGCTGAGACCGCTGACGACATCAACCTGGCTAAGCAGCTGAACATCATGCTGAAGGGCCTGAATGTCAATCCCGAGAATGTTGTGATGGATATCGGTACCGCAGCTGTTGGTTACGGCTACGAGTACGCCGCTTCCACCTTCGACCGTATCCGTCTGGCTGCACTGGGCCAGTCCGATGCTGACCTGCAGATGCCCATCCTGGCTGCCGTTTGCTGCGACACCTGGGGTGTTAAGGAATCCACTGCAACCGTAGAAGACGAGCCCGCTTGGGGCTGCCGCGAGGAGCGCGCCATTTCTATGGAAGTCGCTACCGCTGCTGCAGACCTGACCGGCGGCGCTGACGCTGTTGTTCTGCGTCACCCCGCATCCGTGGCTACCATCAAGAAGTTCATCACTGAACTGGTCTAATCGGAAGGAGGATACATATTATGGCATTAAAAGGTCTTGATATTTTTAAGCTGTCTCCTAAGAAGAACTGTAAGGAGTGCGGCAGCCCCACCTGTATGGCTTTCTGCATGAAGGTGGCACAGGGCGCTGTTGAACTGAACAAGTGTCCCTACTTCTCCGAGGAAGCTCTGGCAACTCTGAACTCTGCTACCGCTCCTCTGATGAAGACGATTACTGTTGGTGATTACAAGCTGGGCGGCGAAACCGTTCTGTTCCGTCACGAAAAGACTCTGGTTAACAAGAACCTGTTCGCAGTTTCTGTCTGCACCTGCATGGACGAGGCTACTGTGGATGCTAAGCTGGCTGAAGTTGCTAAGGTCGATTACGAGCGTATCGGCGAGCGTATGTACGTGGAGTTTGTTCAGGTTTCCAACTGCCAGGCTGACCCCGCTGTTTACGCAGAGCTGGTAAAGAAGGCTGCCGCTACCGGCCGCGCACTGGTCCTGGAGTGCTGGGATGTGGAGTGCGCTAAGGCTGCTCTGGCAGTTTCCGGTAAGAATGTAATTCTGGACGGCGCTACTCCTGCTAACTGGGAGGCTATGAGCGAGCTGGCTAAGTCCGCCGGTGTTGCTCTGGGCGTTTGGGCAGAGAACATCTCTGACCTGTACGATACCGTAAAGAACCTGGAAGCCAAGGGCAATACCAACCTGGTTCTGGATGTTACCGGCAAGACCGCTAAGGAGACCCTGGCTAACGCTGTTAATGTTCGTCGCACCGCTTTGAAGCAGGAAGACCGTACCTTCGGTTACCCCTCTATCGTGAACCTGACTAAGATCGCTAAGGATGACGACCGTCTGCAGACCGCTCTGGCTGCTATGTTCGTTGAGAAGTACGGCTCCATCATCGTGATGTCCAATATGTCCTACGCACAGGCTCTGCCTCTGTACGGTCTGCGTCAGAACATCTTCACCGATCCTCAGAAGCCCATGAAGGTGGAAGCTAAGATCTACCCCATCAACGGCGCTGACGAGAACAGCCCCTGCTGCCTGACCGTTGACTTTGCGCTGACCTACTTCCTGGTTTCCGGCGAACTGGAGCGTTCCGGCCAGCCTGTGAACCTGATCATCACCGACGCTTCCGGTATGTCTGTTCTGACTGCCTGGGCTGCCGGTAAGCTGTCCTCCTCCACCATCAAGAAGACCTTCGAGGAGCTGGACATCGCTAACAAGATCAAGAACCGCACCCTGATCATCCCCGGTAAGGTTGCTGTTATGAAGGGCGAAATCGCTGAGAAGCTGCCTGATTGGAACGTTGTTGTCGGTCCTCTGGAGGCTGTTCAGCTGCCCAAGTACATCAAGGATAAGGAATACGAGGCTGCTGCTAAGGCTGCTGAGGCTGAGCGCGCTGCTAAGGCCGGCACTGTGAAGGAAGAGGTTAAGGAACTGTCCTTCGAAGAACTGCTGGCTACCAAGGTTCCCGCTATCGAGATCGTTGACATGGGTGTTAAGTACGGCGGTCACAACCCCGAGTCCAAGACCTTCGTCACCATCGGCGAGCGTATCCACTGTATCGCTCCTGCTATCCGCAAGGCTATGGACGAGCGTGATCCTGCTCCTATCCTGGAGCGTGCCGCTGCTCAGATCAAGGCCGGCGCTACCTACCTGGATGTGAACATCGGACCTGCTGAGAAGGACGGTCCCGAGCGTATGATGTGGGCTGTTAAGCTGCTGCAGGAGAACTTCAACAATGTTCCTCTGGCTCTGGATACCGCTAACATGAAGGCTATCGAGGCTGGTAACAAGGTTTACAACCGTACCAACGGCAAACCTATCGTGAACTCCGCTGACGCCGGTTCCCGTATCGGCTACATCGATCTGGCTGCTGCCAACGATGCAATTTGTATCGCACTGTGTTCCGCTGACGGTATTGCAAAGGACAACGCTGAGCGTGAAATGCACTGTGACAATATGCTGGAGCGCGGCCTGTCCCTGGGTATGACCTCCGACGACCTGTGGTTCGACCCCCTGTTCCTGGTTGTTAAGGGTATGCAGGACAAGCAGATGGAAGTTCTGGAGGCCATCAAGATGTTCTCCGACAAGGGCCTGAAGTCCACCGGCGGTCTGTCCAACAACTCCAACGGCGCACCCAAGGATGTTCGTCCCATCATGGACTCCACCTTGGTTGCAATGTGCATGATGCAGGGTCTGACCTCTGCAATCGTGAACCCCAACGACCGCAGACTGATGGAGACCATTAAGTCCTGCGACATCTTCAAGAACCACGTGCTGTACTCCGACAGCTACTTGGACGCTTAATTTCCCCGAAATCAAAGCCGGGAGGGAATTTTCCCTCCCGGCTTTTCTCATGATGAAATGCAATCTCCCCCGACCAAGATGGTTGGGGGAGATTGTGTCATATATGGTTTACATAAAACATCAATGGAACAGATACGCAATAAATTGCTTGGTCAGTTCCGGTCTGGGGGTGTTGGCAATCACGCCCAGATACAACGTTGTATTCGGGAAATAGTAGGCTTCCTGAAAATCTGTCCGGTCACTTATGTTGACGCCCACGGGAATGGGATCTTCCATGGTTTCTGGTTTGGTGGGATCAGGATAGGCGATATTGGCATCCTGCAGCTCGCCCACCGGCACAGCCAGCTTTTCCACGACAGCGCCGTCAATGTAATACAGACGGTCAGAGAGCTTGTTCAGAGTGTCTTCGTCCAGAAACGTCCGCAAATCCATAAAGATCTTGCTGCTGTTGTAGGCGCACAGCCGAAAATTATCGGATTGACCCACGATAAAATCTGTATCTTTGGTGGCAATGCCTGCCATAATCCGCTGGAAGGCGTTAATGTCATTCTTGTTGTTTTTGTCGGTGAGAACAATATCCGTATAGAAGGCTGCCTGCTGCGTCTTCCCGTTGATATCAGTGTGGTCATAAAACCCCTGCAGAAAAGCTTCGTCGTCAATACTGATGACACAGTTCAGCAAAATACCGGAAAAGACAACCTCTTTGCGGTTTACAATGCTGACGACACCCTGAATCAGCAGAACAATGGCGAGCAAAACCGCAAGGGCGTGCCACTTGTAGTAATCCAGAAAATACTGCCAGCGTTCTTCCTTGGGTCTGTCCTTGATGTTCGCGTGCTGTTTTTTGATATGTTCAAAGATGGTCATAGGGTTTTCCTTACAGAGCCTTGTTGTTCAGCCGCTCGCCCACAGCTCCGCCGGGATGAATCAGGGCAAACTGCTCTGCCTGGTAGCCGGTCTCCTCAATGACCGCAGCCTGTAGGGCATGGAAAATCATACACAGGGCGGTGGTAGAGGTAGTACCCTGGGCGTTCCATTTGTCGGTCTCCTTATTCACATGCTGCTTCAGCACTACGTCAGCAGCCTGAGCCAGAGGAGATTCCATATTCTCGGTGACGGTGATGATAGAAACACCCTTCGCCTTGCAGATATCCACGATGGGAAGCAGCTCCTTGGTCTTGCCGCCCCGGGATGCGAAGATCATCACATCGCCCTGCTGCAAAAAGCCGGTAGCGCCGTGAACGGCTTCGGCAGGAGAGATAAAGCGGGCAGGACGCTCAATGCAGCACATCAGATGGGCCATATGCTGGCAGATAATGCCGGAGTGGCCGCAGCCGCAGGTGCCGATGCGGGGGGCATTGCTCAGCAGGTCTACGGCCTTTGCAAACTGCTTATCGTCAATGTAGTCCATCATTTCATTGATGCAATCCCGCTCAATAATATAAGCGTCTTTGATTGCCTTCAGGCTTTCGGGTTTCATAGAAAATCCTCCTAAAATAGTTCTTTTTTCGCCCAGTATAACACAAATTCTTCCTGCCTTCAAGCAGTACAAAGAAATTTTACAAACCTGTACGCCAAAAGGGGAAAAATATTCACCAAAAATGCGGAAAAACGGCTGGTATCAATTGACAAATTGCCCTTTCGGGGGTATGATAGGTACAGTGAAAACTATGCCAAAATGAGGCAGTCTGTGTTGCTGCCGGAAAAATACTGATTATGGGAGAAAATGCTATGAACAAGAACTGTTCCATCAAGGCGCCTTTCTTTGAGATTGGCCCCAAGTCCTACCTGTACGGCGACCAGATTCTGGAGCTGGCAAAGGCTGCTGATGCTGCCTCTGAAAAGTACGGTGTGGACATCATCTTCACCTGCCCTGTGGTAGATATCCGTCGGGTTAAGGAGAACACCAAGCATATCCACGTATTCGCTCCTCACATGGACCCCATTCCCGTGGGTCGCGGTCTGGCTGACATTCTGCCGGAATCTCTGGTTGCTGCCGGCGCTGAGGGCGTTATGCTGAACCATGTGGAGAAGCCCATTTCTTTTGAAGTGCTGTCTGAGACCATTCGGCGCGCTGAAGAGGTTGGTCTGCTGACCATTGTCTGCGCCGACTCCATGGCTGACGCATCCAAGATTGCTACGCTGGCTCCCGATATCATTGTTGCCGAGCCTTCCGAGCTGATTGGTACCGGTGTCAGTGTTGGTCCTGAGTACGTAGAGGCTGCTACCAAGTGTGTTAAGAGCGTTAACCCCAACATTCTGGTGCTGACCGCTGCCGGTATTGCCAACGGTACCGATGTTTACAACACCATCATCGCCGGCGCAGATGCCACCGGTTCTTCTTCCGGCGTTGCCAAGGCTGCTGACCGGGCCGCTATGGTGGATGAGATGATCGCCGCTGTCCGTAAGGCCTGGGATGAAAGACACTAATTCATAAGCAAAAAAATTAAAAATAATTTTTTGGAGGATACATATTATGGAATTCAAAGTATATCAGAAAGAACTGCAGCTGCAGTCCCGCGGCTGGATCCCCACCTTCCACGATATTTCCAAGGAAGTTATGGAGATCGTTAAGGAATCCGGTGTTAAGAACGGTACTGTTGCTGTTGTTTCTCACCACACCACCTGCTCCGTTATGGTTCAGGAGTGCTCCCACGACATCGACTCCTTCGACCTGGAGTTCCTGCAGCACGACCTGCTGGACATCATGCGCAAGATGATCCCCGACTACACCAACGAGGGCGATTACCGTCATCCCGGCCCCATCCACGCACAGTTCGGCCGCTACGTTGACGAGCCCGGTAACTACACTTCTATGAACACCGACGGCCACCTGCGCTCCGTGTTCTTCGGCCGTTCCGAGACCCTGACCATCAAGGATGGTAAGCTGGACGGCGGTGAGTTCGCTCACATCTACTTCATCGACTGGGACCACGTTCGCGCTCGTCCCCGTCAGGCCAACATTACCGTTATGGGTACCACTGAGGACGTAAACGACCGCAAGTGGAAGGGTGGCGAGACCATCAACACCCTGCGTAAGTTCACTCCCGAGGAGAAGGCTTACGACCTGCACTACGATAACCAGCTGGAAGGCCGCGTATAATCCTTTTAGCTGACCCCCCTGCCGCCCGCAATCGGGCAGACGAAAATGTCGTTAACCACAAAGTGTATGTGGAAACAGTAATATATTTAAGGAGAATTTGTACGATGAAAGACTTTATCACAGATCCCGCAACAAAGTTTGACTTCCAGCCCCACGAATTTGTTCCTTTTAAGGACAAGAAGGTTTGCGAATATGTTCGCAGCCTGAGCGGCAAGGATCTGGAAAAGCGTGAGCCCTGGTGGCACCCCGAGTTCGATGTTAAGGTTATTATGAACCCCCATCCCATTCTGATTGCTACTCTGTTCTCCCGCCTGAAGGCTGCTTCCGAAGCAGGTAAGACCTTCACCATGATTCTGGGTAACCCCGAGCCCGACACCTACATCCCCCTGGCTCAGCTGATCAACTACTTCCAGGTTGATTGCTCCAAGGTTCACCTGTTTGCTGAGGACGAGTGGGCTGACGAGGACGGCAACATCGCCCCCATCACCTACGAGGCAGGCTTTGCTCACTCCATGATCAAGTACTTCTACTACCAGATCGACGAGAAGCTGCGTATGCCTATGGAGAATGTTCACTTCCCCACCAACGCCAACATCAAGGACTACTCCAAGATCATCAACGACATCTCCGAGGGTGGCGCTGACATCGCTTCCACCTCTCCCGGATGGGCTGGCCATATGGCTTTCGTGGATCCTATCCCCGAGTTCATCGGCTCCGGCGACATCGAAGAGTGGCTGAATCAGCCTGCTCAGATCGTCAAGCTGCACCCCATGACCATTATGCAGAACTCCCTGAACGGTACTTTCGGTCAGTCCGGCGACATCGCAAACGTTCCTCCTTGCGCCGCTACCATTGGACCTCTGGATGTTATGCGTGCTAAGGAGCGTATCGAGGTTCACGCACTGGCTACCTGCGGTACTTTCTCCTCCTGGCAGAGAATGACCTCCCGTCTGTGCACCCACGGCCCCATCACTCCCTACCTGCCCTCTACTATGCTGCAGACCAAGAAGACTCAGGTCTACATCAGCGAAGAGCTGGCTGCTCCCTTCGAGTGCTGGGAGAAGGTCGGTTACTAATTATTTCCTATGCAAGGCTGCCACATCTGGGATGTGGCAGCCTTCCCAAAATCTATCCCAAAAGTGAGGACACCATATGTATATCGGTGTTGATTTAGGCAGTACCAATCTGAAAGCTGCCCTCTATGACGAGAATTTATCCTGCGTTGCGCAAAAGGGCGCGCCTGTGGAGTATATTCGTCAAGGTGAATTTATCGAATTTGACGCAAAAAAATATCTGGATACCCTGGTATCTATTTTGGCAGAGCTGATGGCGGAACACCCTTGCCAGGTGAAGCAGATTGCCCTCACCGGTCAGGCGGAATCCCTTGTGTGCATTGATGGGGAGGGAAATCCTGTCCATAATGCCATTTCCTGGATGGACGAGCGCTCCGGAGAGGAATGCGCCATTTTGGAGCAGCAGTTTTCTGCTGCAGACTGCCACCGCATTACCGGTCAGCAGGCAGTGCTGCCCACATGGCCGGCTACCAAAATCCTTTGGCTGAAGAAAAACAAGCCTGAGGTATTCCACAAGGTTGCTACCTATATGCTCTTAAAGGACTATATCGTTTACGGACTTACAGGGAAGAAACTCTCGGATATGTCCATCGCAACCTTCTCTTTTTACTTTGACATTTATGGGAAACGCTATTGGCAGGAAATGCTCTCTGCCATCGGCATCACAGAAGACCAGTTGCCCCCGCTGACAGAACCCTGCACTGTAGCAGGCACGATCACCTCTGAGGTAGCTGTTGCAACCGGCCTTTCTGCTGAAACTCGTGTGAATATCGGAACGCTGGACCACTTTGCCGGTATGATTGGCACCGGCAATACCGCCCCCGGTGGTATGACCCTGTCCACCGGCACCACTATGGTGCTCACTGCTATGGCGGACGGCACGCCTGACCCGGACTGGGATATGGCGCTCCATTACGGTTTCCTGCCGGATACCTACATTATGCTGCCGGTTATGGAAAGCGGCGGCGTGTGTCTGGACTGGTTCCGCCGTACCTGCATGAATAACCTGGACTACGATACATTAAATAAGGAACTGCTGGTAGCTCCTGAAACCGGACTGCTGTTCCTGCCTTATCTGGTGGGAACCAATGCCCCTGAGTTTGACCGGGAGGCAACCGGCGTGTTCTTTGGCCTGCGTCAGGAGCACACCAATATCCAAATGGCTAAGGCGGTTATGGAGGGCGTTTGTTTTGTCCTGCGGAAGAATGTGGAGGACATTCTCTCCAAGGGTACGAAAATCTCCAGCATTGTTGCTACAGGCGGTGGCGCAAAGAGCCCTGTTTGGTGTCAGCTGCAGGCGGATATTACGGGACTTCCCGTGGAAGTTCCCGCAGTCACCGAGGCTGGCTGCCTGGGCGCGGCGATGATTGCTGCCTGGAACGAGGGACAGTATCCCACCTTGGCAGCAGCTGCCAAGGACGTGAAAATGGTCCGCCGCTATGAGCCGAACTCCAGCGAAACCATTGAAAAGAAATACAGAAAATTCTGCAAGCTTTACAAAGCTGCGTTGGAGATTGCGAAGGCGGAATGACGGTGTTCTTGAAATGAGATTAAAAGAAAGACTGAAAGCCAATTACTACTGGGTGATCGCCGCTGTAACCGTTTTGGCGCTGGTGGTGTGCGGTGGTATTGGCAGCGCTCTGTCCGGCGTGGTTCGAAGCTCCCTGACCGGAGAATTAAATATTGGTGAGGACCAGATATCTCTGGAGGTTACCATTCTCAGTGGTGTCGGCGTGGTTATAAATCTTCTGTCCGGTGTATTGTTCATTAAATTCGGCTATCGGAAGCTGATTTTTGCCTGTATGACCCTTTCCGGATTGGGTTATATGCTGGGTTCTTTCAGCAATAACTTGTTGGGCCTTTGTATGGCAGCGATCTTGGGGGGTATGTACGGCGTTTGCAATCGTTCCGGCACACCGCGGATTTTGAGCCCCTGGTTCCATCGACATTACGGCACAATTATGGGCTTTATAACCTGTATGACCGGTTTTGGTGGCGGACTGTTCAGCCAGCTGTTTCAGAAAACTGAGGCTGCCTTCGGCTGGCGCGGCGCCTATCGGCTGGCGGGCTTTTGTTGCCTGACAGTAGCCCTGCTTGTGCTGCTGCTGATACGGAACAAACCTTCTGACATGGGCGTGAAGCCCTTTGGCGAGGGCGAACTTACAAAAAATGCCAAAAAGAGCGCCCGGGACCATTGGGAAGGCTTTGATATGTCGGTGCTGAAGAAAAAGCCTACCTTCTATATGATGATTGCCGGCACGTTTTTGTCCAGCGCTTGCGTCTTTATGTGCTTCTATGTGATTCCTACCCATTCAGCGGCAATCGGCATGACTCCGGAGGAAGGCGCGACTGCGCAGGCATTGATGCTCTACGGCTTAGGTGCGTTTAAGCTGGTGTTTGGTTATTTGAGCGACCGCATTGGTGCAAAGTCAGTGACGATGATCGCGCTTTCGGCATTGACGGTATCTATGTTGATGCTGGCATCCGCAACCGGACGGAACACGATGTATGCCGCAACCTTGGTTTATTCCATCTCCTTGTCCCTGACCATTATGGCGCCTACGCTTCTGACACCCAGCCTCTTTGGCTATCGGGCCGGCGCAAAGGCAATGGGTGTGATTATGGCGGCAGCTCCTGCAGCCAATATGGTAGCGCCCCTTTTCAGCGGCACATTATATGAGAAGTTCTTCGGAAGCTATACACCCATCTTCCGCGGCACAGCCATTGCGTCTGTGTTGGTAATCGGCCTATATATTATAATGTATATCCTGGCAAACCGAGATAAGAAGAAATTCTTGCAAGCCCAAGAAGCATAAAGTAGACCGCCTGACTGAATTGTCAGGCGGTTTTGTTATAAGAATCCCCCAATCTGTTTATACTCATCCTTACATTATAATAAGGAGTGTGTGTATGGAAATCAAAGATATTATGACCCGGAACGTAGTATCCATTGACCCGGCAGAGAGTGTGGAGGTTGCCGCCCGAACCATGTCCCGTTATAATATTGGCGCGTTGCCAGTGTGTAAGGGTGGTAAACTGTGCGGTATTCTCACCGACAGGGATATCGTTACCCGCTGCCTTGCGGCAAACCGCCAGCCGAGCAATACCCAGGTGCGACAGGTAATGACAGAGCAGGTCACTGCGGTCAGTCCGGATATGCAGACCGGTGTGGCGGCGCACCTGATGGGCAGACTTCAGGTCCGTCGTCTGCCGGTGGTGGAGCAGGGGAATCTGTGCGGTATGGTGAGCCTGGGAGATATGGCAATTCGAGAGGAAACGGTGCTGGATGCGGGGGACATTTTGGCAGATATTAGCAGCAATATCTCCGACAGATAATGCCAAAAAAATTTTTTAAAAAAATGTAAAAAACTTGTTGACAAAGGGAAAACCCTGTGATAGAATAATCAGGCTCACCGCGTTGCGGTGGGGGATGTACCTTGTAAATTGAATAACGCAAAGACGAACAAACACCTTGGACAATTATGAATTGTTTAAGTTTCGAGTAAAATCGAATTTAAGCCAACGAAAATT
>JAZSAD010000076.1:0-31061 GCA_045601715.1 Faecousia sp. | reverse complement strand
AGCACCTGCGCCGCCAACGCAGATAGCAGCAGCAACACCGGCAATGTTACCGGTACCTACCGTTGCGGCCAAAGCGGTACACAGCGCCTGGAAAGGGGAGATAGAGCCTTTATCCTTGCTGTGACCAATGACATCCTTTTTGAACATGCTGCCGATGGTATTTTGCCACCAGTGCTTCAGATGAGAGATCTGGAACACCTTTGTAATGAGCGTTGTAATAATACCTGTGCCGATGAGCAGAGCCAAACCCCAAATGCCCCATACAACGCCATTGACGCTGCCATTGATTTCCGCGATTTTGTCTAACATAATTTCCTCCTAAAATACATAAAAGGACCGCGCTGCATACAGCACGGTCCTCAGAAAAAGATACAATAAGAGTAAAATTGCACTTTGTCCTTTTGCCTGAGAGATTAGCGCGCTGCGCTTTGCACCTTCGGCACTCAATTCAATGAGTTTCTCCAAAGTTCTGTCAGATTACAGTCCTCATTCCTGTTTGGAACACCTGAGAGCGTTACTCCTTCGGCGACTTGCGTCCTTTCCTGCAATCCTCATACAGAGTCCTTATATTGAATTATCGACATTATATCACAAATTGTTTCTCAATGCAAGACATTTGTTTGCGCAAAGAAAACATTTTTACCAATGGATTTTTTGTGAATAACATACAGAAAAACCGGCAGTTATCATAACTGCCGGCTTTGTATCTTAAATTACTCTTCCCAGTTGTGCCAGACGTTCTGCACGTCGTCATCGTCTTCCATAGCGTCAATGAGCTTCTGCATCTGAGTAGCCTGCTCTTCACTGTCCAGCTTCTGATAGTTCTGGGGAACCATCTCTATCTGAGCGGAAACAAAGGTATACTTGTCCAGCTTTGCAACCACGTCGTTGAAATCATCAGGAGTGGTGTAGATGGTGAAGCAATCCTCCTCGGCCTCAAAATCGTCTGCACCGGCATCCATAGCGTCCATCATAACTTCTTCCTCATCATAGTCGCCGTCCTCGTTGTCGATGACCAGAACACCTTTCCGGTCAAAGCTCCAGGCCACACAGCCGGAAGCGCCCAGATTGCCGCCGAACTTATCAAAGTGATGACGCATAGAGCCTGCGGTACGGTTGCGGTTGTCGGTCATAGTTTCTACAATCACGGCAACACCGCCGGGGCCGTAGCCTTCGTAGGTGATGGATTCGTAGCTGTCGCCGCCGCCTGCGCCGGCAGCTTTTTCCAGACAACGCTTAATGTTGTCGTTGGGCATATTGGCAGCTTTCGCCTTGGTAATAATGGTAGCCAGACGGGAGTTGTTAGCGGGGTCTGTAATGCCGCCGCCCTCCTTGACTGCCACAATCAGTTCCTTTGCAATTTTGGTAAAGGCAGCAGCGCGCTTTGCATCCTGCGCGCCCTTGGTTTTTTGAATATTATGCCATTTGGAATGTCCGGACATAAGTATCTTCCTTCCTGTTAGATCTAAAATTTCCCATATATTTTAGCAAACCGCGCAGGGAAAATCAATAGAATTTCATACAATCAGCGTGGTTTTTTGCTAAAATAACCCGGGTTTCTGGGAATGCAGCCTGCAGCTTCTCCGCCAGCACCCCGCAGACGGGATTCTCTGTTTGAAAATGACCGGCATCGATGAGGTTAATGCCAAATGCCTTGGCATCCCAAAACTGGTTATACTTTACGTCTGCGGTGACAAAGGTATCGCAGCCTGCGGCAATCACCTCAGGCAGGGCAGAACCGCAGGAGCCGCCGCCTACCGCTATACGACAGACAGGCTTTCCACCATCTACATACCGCAGTCCCTGGCAATTCAGTTTGGCCTTTACGTGTTCCAAAAATGCCGGCAGGGTGCTTTGAAAACTACCAACTCGCAGCAGATGCTCACTGCCGATGAAAGAAATATCCGTCAGTCCCAACCGTTCTGCCAATGTGTCGTTGACACCGCCTTCAGCACAGTCCAGATTGGTGTGGGCGTTGATGGCAGCAATATTGTTAGCAATCAGCTTTTGAATGGATTGTCCAATGGTGGTCTGGTCAGTTACGGATTTTAAAGGCTCAAAAATCAGCGGATGGTGGGTCACCAGCAAATCTGCGCCGATTTCCACCGCCTCGTCACAAACGTGGGGAAAGGGGTCTAAGGCCACCAAAATCCTGCGCACTTCCTGATCGCCCCGACCGCACAAAAGACCCACGTTGTCCCAATCCATTTTCAGATGGGTGGGGGCAATGGTTTCAATAAATTGTAAAATATCCTTGGCTTTAGCCATTACAATTCCTTCTTTCTTAGTTCTTCCAGCGCCTGCACCATAAAGGGGTCAGCCTGTTCTTTCCGGTTGAGCACAATATTCTCAAGCCCTTTGATTACAAACCGGTAATAAGCAGCCAGGTGTTCGCTTTCCTGCAACACCGGCGGGAAGTAACACTGCCCCGGTGTTAAGTGTTCTTGTGGCTGCCAAATAACTTCCATAACCGTGTATAGAAATTTGCCGTCTGGAATTATGCTCTCCTGCAGGATTTTCCACCCGTTTTCCGACAGATACCGCCGCAGAATGGCATTTTTGGACTGACATTGAAGAATCAGCCGGTACTGCTTATCTTTTAGCCAGGTTGCAGCGTCCAAAATGGACACCATGGTATCGCCGCCCATTCCGGCGCATACCAATGTGTCAAAGTTCCGGGGAATGTTCCGCGCACCGTCGGACAGATAAAAGGTCATCTTGTCCCGCACACCGAACTTTTCACTGTTGCGGACAGCGCTTTGCAGGGGACCTTCCCGAATGTCGGATGCGATAACTGACTCGGCGATTCCATTTTTTAGAAGATAAATACCCAAATACCCGTGGTCACAGCCGATATCTGCCACCCGGTCACCGGAGTGAACAAAGTCACAGCAAGCCTGCAAACGGGGAGACATAGGGATTTTCATAAGCTACCTCCCGGAAATAAGAAATATGCCATCCCGGCAAATCGGGATGGCATAGCCGGATTATTTCTGCTCTTTCTCGGCCTGATCGGCTTCGTAAGCCTCCAGAAAGTGGTTCAGCTGAGCCAGAAAGGGGTCGCAGTCAATGCCGTGAACCTGGCAAGCTTCCTCAACAGTCTCACCACGGGAGGAGGGGCAGCCCAGGCAGTGCATACCGATTGCAAAGAACAAGGGTGCAGCGTGGGGTGCGATATCCAGAACATCACCGATAATGGTGGTTTTTTCGATTTTAACAGCCATAATTTGACCTCCTGTTACAATTCTTGCCCTATTATAACCTTAACATCCTAAAATTACAAGAGGGAAAATTGAGGAATATCAAGAATTTGCTTTTTGCTGTGTTTTGTGGTATGCTAATAAAAAACTTACCCAGGAGGTGACAGCGTGGACAGCTTATTTCATACATTACAGACAGCCCAGGCCAGCTATTCCAATGTGTTGGTAGGCATCCTGCGATACGGCGCGCCATTGCTGGCGTTTGTCCTGCTGCTGCGCTGCCTGAAGCCTCTGCTGACATTCCGGCGGGAGCCGGAAATTTGGGCGTGGCTGTGCCTGGAGGACGGCACCAAACTGCCCATTACCCACTGGGAAAATGTAATAGGCCGCAGCAAGCGCAGCGATATTGTGGTGGATGCGTCTACCGTCTCCCGCAGTCACGGCGTTCTGACCCGTTATGACGACGGCAGCTGGACCATTACCGACTCGGATTCCTCTAACGGTATTCTGATAAATGGAAAGAAAAAGAAAATCAGCGCCCTCACCCCCAAGGACATTATTACTGTGGGCGGCGTGAATATGCGGCTGGAGCCCATCTCCCAAAAGCAGGAGCAGATCCTGGCAAAGCTGCGTACCAAAGGCTCGTCCTTTGTCACCAGCCTATTTAATGTGCTGCTTTTGACTGTCTTTCAGGCGCTGTGCTGCCTGGCATATTTGATGAACGGAAACCCGGAAACCGCCCAATCCGTGCTGATTGGATTTTCCGGCATTACGGTAATGCAATGGCTGCTGCTGCTGTTTTATGTGTGTATCCATCGTACATCCTTTGAGGTGGAAACAATCGCGTTCTTTTTGAGTACAATGGGTATGGCGGCCATTGCCTCGGTTGTACCCAAAGAGGCGACGAAACAGCTGATTGCTATGGCGCTTGGTCTTGTAACCTTCCTGTTTGTAGGCTGGTCTCTGCGGGATTTGGAGCGGGCAAAGAAAATCCGGTATATTGCCGGTTTTGCCGGTATAGGCTTTCTGCTGATTACGCTTGTGTTCGGCCAGGAATATTACGGCGCGAAAAACTGGCTGACCATCGGCTCGCTGTCCATTCAACCGTCAGAATTGAGTAAGGTCTGCTTTTTGTTTGTGGGCGCTTCTACCATGGATCGCCTGATGAAAAAGCGGAACCTTATCCTGTTCATTGCTTATTCGGGCATTTTGTGCGGTTGCCTTGCTTTGATGAACGATTTCGGTACGGCGTTGATCTTTTTCTTTGCCTTTATGGTGATTGCCTATCTGCGTTCCGGTAGTGTGGGAACGATTGCGCTGGCAGTGGCGGCGCTGGTCTTTGCCGGCGTGGTTGCCTTGCGGATTGCACCTCACGCCCTGCGGCGCTTTGCCTCCTGGCGGCACATATGGGAAATGCCCTTGGAGGGCGGCTACCAGCAGACCCGCGCGCTGATGTGTATGGTGTCCGGTGGCCTGTTCGGCCTGGGCGCAGGTCGTGGCTGGATGGAAAACCTCTTTGCTGCCGATTCCGATGTGGTAATTGCCACCATCGGCGAGGAATGGGGACTGGTTATGGTTATTTTCCTGCTCCTTGCGGTGGTTGGACTGACATTGTTTGTCATTCGTTCTGCCGCAGTGGGACGCAGCAGCTTTTATACCATCGGCGGCTGTACCGCCGCAGGCATTATGCTTTTTCAGGTGATTCTCAATACTCTGGGAACGGTGGATGTAGTACCTCTAACCGGTGTGACCTTCCCGTTTTTGTCCAACGGCGGCTCCAGTATGATCTGCGCTTGGGGTTTGCTTGCCTTTATCAAGGCTACGGATACCCGTCAGAACGCCAGCTTTGCTGTGCGTTTGCATAAGAGGGGAGGGGTGGCAGATGAATAGAATCGCATCCCGCGCCACTGCCTTATTCCTGGTGTGTGCGCTGCTGCTGGGCGGCTTTGTGTTCTTTATCGTGGAGTACCTGATAAAAGCAGAGGACTGGGTGCTGTTCCCCGGCTCACCCCATATCTATACCGGCGGCAATATCGGCTGCGGTGTGGTGGTGGATCGGGACGGCAAGCTGCTGCTGGATTTGAACGAGGGACGAAAATATTCCAATGCGCCCCTGCTGCGGCAGGCAACCGTCCATTGGATCGGCGACCGGCGGGGCAGCATCAGCGCCCCTGCGCTACCGAACTATGCCGCAGAGCTTGCCGGTTTTGACATTGTAAACGGCGTGTATAACTACGGACAGGTAGGCGGCGTGGCAGAACTGACCCTTTCGGCAGAGGTACAGATGGCTGCCCTGGAGGCAATGGGGGACTATAAGGGTACGGTGGCGGTATTCAACTATAAAACCGGCCAGCTGATATGCGCGGTAACCACCCCCACCTATGACCCGGATAATATCCCGCAGTTTTCGGAAGAAGATGAGCGCTATGACGGTCTGTATGTGAATCGATTTACACAGTCCAGTTATATTCCCGGTTCGATTTTCAAGATTGTCACCTTGGCGGCGGCGCTGGAAACCGACCCGGAGATTGTGAACAAATCCTTTGTCTGCCGGGGCGAATACAAAATCGGCAACGAGGAAATTACCTGCGAAGGCGCCCATTGGGAGCAGACCCTGAAAGAGGCCTTCTGCAATTCCTGTAACTGCGCCTTTGCGGAAATTGCTTTGCAGCTGGGGGCGGAGACCATCACCAAGTATGTGGAGAAATTCGGCATTGTGGAGTCTGTATCCTTTGATGGTATTACAACTAACAAGGGCAATTTCCAAATTGCCGGCAATGCGGATTTGAACTTGGCCTGGGCCAGTATCGGTCAGCATCTGGATTTGGTAAACCCTTGCGCTTTTATGACCTTTATTGGCGCGGTAGCCAATGACGGAAAGGTGACAAACCCCTACCTGGTTGAGGAAATCACCGTGAACGGTAACCGCACCTATGATGCAAAGCTCTGTTCCGGTGACCGGATTCTATCCAGGGAAACCGCAAAGATTCTGCAGGAATATATGCAGAACAACGTGACCGTTAAGTACGGCGCGGATAATTTCCCCGGACTGACTGTAGGCGCAAAAACCGGCACCGGTGAGGTGGGCGGCAAAAAACCCAACGCGATGCTTGCCGGATTCGTGGATAATGAGAAATATCCCCTGGCGTTTATCGCCTGCGTGGAGGATGCCGGTTACGGAAAAACCGTATGTATTCCCATTGTGTCCAAAGTGCTTGCAGCCGTGCAGGAAAATGTAAAATAATGTGTTTTTGCGGTTGACAAGTGTGCGTATGTGAGATACAATATAGAAACATTGGATAATATATCCGTTATGAGGAAACGCGTGCGTATGCACCTCCGCTTCTTTACAAAAATGAAAAGGAGACCTCTTATTATGAAAAAGTTTCTCGCAATCCTGATGGCTGCTCTTATGGTAGCTGCAATGTTCGCCGGCTGTGGCGGCAAGACCGATTATACTGCAAACAATACGGAATATGTCATCGGCGTTTCCGGTCCTCTGACCGGCGCTGCTGCCATTTACGGCAAGGCAGTTCAGAACGCTGCGCAGTTGGCTGTTGATGAGATCAACGCTGCCGGCGGTCTGAACGGTATCAAGTTCAAGCTGGTAGCTCTGGACGATCAGCACAAGGCTGACAAGGTTGCCGGTAACTACTCCGCTCTGCTGGAGGGCGGTATGCAGCTGTCTTTGGGCACTGTTACCACCGACCCCGGTGAAGAGTTCAAGAACCTGTCCGTAGAGGACAATGTGTTCTTCCTGACGCCTTCTGCTTCCGGCGATAAGATTCCTGCTAACCCCAACGGTTACCAGATGTGCTTTGCTGACGGCAATCAGGGTAAGGTTGCTGCTCAGTTCGTAAATGAAAACCTGGCAGGTCAGACCATCGGTGTGTTCTACAAGTCCGATGACTCCTACTCCAAGGGCATTTACGATCAGTTCACCGCCAATTTGGATGCATCCATTAAGGATAAGATGGTTCAGACACAGTTCACGGATGCCAACACCACTGACTTTGCCACC
The DNA here is from genome assembly GCA_045601715.1 of Faecousia sp. Lineage (GTDB taxonomy): Bacteria > Bacillota > Clostridia > Oscillospirales > Oscillospiraceae > Faecousia. The sequence continues at coordinate 23,840 of JAZSAD010000076.1, read as the reverse complement.
CAGATTGACACCCTGAAGAACTGCACCTTTATCTTTATGCCTATCTACTATACTCCCGCATCCATCTTTATGACCCAGGCGAAGGATATCCTGGCTAAAGAAACCGTTTACTACGGCTGCGATGGCTTCGATGGCATCGACAGCGCAGAAGGCTTTGATATTACCACCATTCCTCAGAAGGTTACTATGCTGTCCCACTTCAATTCCAAGGCTACTGAGGGCGCAGCCAAGACCTTTATCGACAAGTACGTTGAAAAGTACGGCAAGGACACCTTGAACCAGTTCGGCGCATCCGCTTACGACAGTGTTTACGCACTGGTAGGCGCAATGAAGAAGGCAATTGAGGGCGGCAAGGAGATTCCTGTCACCATCAGCGCTTCCGACCTGTGTGAGATTTTGAAGGAACAGTTTAACGGCGGCTATACCGTAGAGAATGCTGTTACCGGTGACAAGATCACTTGGGAAACCAATGGCTACGTGAATAAGTCCGCTATCCAGTACGTGATCAAGGATGCCGGCTAATTTATAATTTACATCTAAAAAACACTGCACATACCGGTGAAAACCGGTATGTGCAGTTGTGTGCTTTAAGAACATAAGAAGAATTGAGAAGTTTTATGGAAGAAATATTGTCTACACTGATAAATGGTTTAAGTCTTGGAGGTATCTATGCAATGATTGCCCTGGGCTATACCATGGTTTACGGCATTGCAAAGATGCTGAACTTCGCCCACGGTGATGTGATTATGGTGGGCGGCTACGTGATATTTGTGATGATGGCCAGCGGCAATCCTTTACTGGCGATTGCTGTTGCGGTGGTTGCTTGTGTGATTTTGGGTGTTACCATCGAACGGGTGGCCTACCGCCCCTTGCGGGGCGCATCTCCCTTGGCGGTTCTGATTACCGCCATCGGTGTCAGCTATCTGTTGCAGAGTCTTGCCCAGATTATCTTCGGCTCTGCGCCCAAGATGGTGACTGTATACGAATTTGGCGCCGTGAAGTTTATGGGCGCTACCGTGCAGGTGTCTGCATTGGTGACTATGGCGGTCACCCTTGTGGTGATGGTTGTGCTGACCCTGTTTGTCAAGTATACCCGTTTGGGCCGCGCCATGATTGCTGTATCTGAGGACAGAGAGGCAGCCCAGCTGATGGGTATTAATGTCAACGGCATTATCACCGTCACCTTTGCCATTGGCTCCTCTTTGGCAGCATTGGCAGGTCTTTTCTACCTGCTGAAAGCCCCCAACGTATCCTTTACTATGGGCGCAATGCCCGGTATCAAAGCATTTACCGCAGCGGTGATTGGCGGTATCGGTTCCATTCCCGGCGCTATGCTTGGCGGTATTCTGCTGGGTGTTGTGGAGAATATCTCCAATAAAATCACAGTAATTGCCCCCTACACGGATGCCATTGAGTTCTCCATTTTGATTGTGATTCTTTTGGTCAGACCTACCGGCTTCCTCGGTAAGAAACGGAGGGAAAAGGTATGAGACTTGGTAAATTGAAAATCAACCATTACATCAACTATATGGTTATCGGGGTGCTCCTGATTGTGTTGGGCAGTATGTCTGCCGTTGGTGTAAAATTTGACAGCTCTCTGCTGTTTTTGCTGGAGAAAGTGGCAATCAGCATTATTCTTGCGGTATCCCTGTCTCTGGTGGTAGGCTTCCTGGGCGAACTGTCCCTGGGTCACGCCGGCTTTATGTGCGTGGGCGCTTACCTTGGCGGTAAGGTGTCTGCGCTGCTGGTGCCCGTGCTGGGCAACGGCGTTCCCGCTTTGGTGATTTCTATGGTAGCCGGCTGCGCTGCTGCCGCTGTCTGCGGTATCATCGTAGGTATTCCTGCCCTGAGACTGCGGGGCGACTACCTGGCAATTGTTACCTTGGCCTTTGGCGAAATCGTAAAATCTCTGTTCCGGAATGCGCCGGATAAGCTGTTCGGTGGTACTTTGGGCTTGGAGACTCCCCGCTTTGATAAGAAATACCTGTTCATCATCGCTTTTGTGCTGGTGCTGCTGACCTTGGCTGTGGTGCAAAACTTCATCCGCTCCAAGCACGGCAGAGCCGTGACAGCTATTCGCGATAACGAAATCGCTGCCCGGGCAACCGGTATCAACGTAACCAAGTACAAGCTGATTACCTTCACTATGTCCGCTGCTCTTGCCGGTATGGCAGGTGTGCTGTACAGCTACAGCAACTACAAGGTGCTGAGCAACCAGTTCGGCTATAACTACTCCATCGAGATGCTGGTTATGGTAGTCTTGGGCGGTATGGGCAGTATCAACGGTTCTATTATTGCCGCTGCGCTGATTACCTGGCTGAACACCTGGCTGCCCACCAAGCTTACCGGCGATATGGCGGTGCTGCAGAATCTTTTGTACGCGCTGGTGCTGATTGTGATTGTGATTTACAACAACGCTCCCAAGCTGAAGGGCTTCCGGGATAAGTACAATATTGGCGTCCTGCTGGATAAGCTGAAAAAGCACGATGCAGCGAATATTAAGGACGATAAGGCAAAATGGGATGTGGTTCCCACCAAGATCAGTATGGACGAGGTGCTGTCCGTGGACTTCACTCCTCAGAATTTTGAACCCGATAAAGAGGGAGGTAAGAAGTAATGGCAGAATATATGCTGGAAACCAAAAACCTCGGTATCTCCTTCGGCGGTCTGAAAGCAGCCCAGGATGTGAATATCCGCATTAAGAAGAATCAGCTGTACGGTCTCATCGGACCTAACGGCGCCGGTAAAACTACCATCTTCAACCTGTTAACCTGCATCTACAAGCCTACCACCGGTACATTCTACCTGGACGGCGAAGAAATGAAGGGACTAACCCCTCATAAGATGAATCAAAAGGGCATCGCCCGTACCTTCCAGAACATCCGCCTGTTCAATAATATGACAGTGGTCCGGAATGTTATGGTGGGTCTGCATAATCGTCCGGAATACAAGTGCTCTACTGTGGAATCTCTGTTCCGCCTGCCCCGTCATTTCAAGGTGGAGAAGGAAATGCGGGAGAAGGCAAAGGAACTGCTCCGGATTTTTGGTCTGGAGGAGGAGCGGAATAACCTCGCCTGTAACCTGCCTTATGGCAAGCAGCGGAAACTGGAAATCGCCAGAGCGCTTGCTACCAACCCAAAGATTCTGCTGTTGGACGAGCCGGCTGCGGGTATGAATCCCCACGAAACGGAGGATTTGGCGAACACCATCCGGTTTATCCGCGACCATTTTGATATGACCATTTTGCTGATTGAACACGATATGCGGTTCGTCTCCGAGCTGTGTGACGAGCTGACTGTTCTCAGCTTCGGTACTGTGCTGGCTCAGGGTGATACCAAGTCTGTGCTGCAGGATCCTGAGGTCATCAAAGCCTATATCGGAGGATAACGCAATGGCATTGTTAGAAGTGAATAATCTGGAAGTTTACTACGGTGTCATCTGCGCGCTGAAGGGTATCAGCTTCCACGTAAACGAGGGCGAAATCGTTTCCCTCATCGGCGCCAACGGTGCCGGCAAGACCACCATGATGCAAAGCACCGTGGGCATTATTCCCAAGCGAAGCGGCAGCGTCATCTTTGACGGACAGGACATCACCAAAACCCCCTGCCACAAGATTGTGCAGTTGGGTATGACCCAGGTGCCGGAGGGCCGTCGGATATTCCAGGAATTGTCTGTGTATGACAACCTGCTGATGGGCGCTTATACCGTAAAAGATCAGCAGCAGTTCAAGGCTGATTTGGATCGGATTTTTGAACTGTTCCCCCGATTGGCAGAGCGCCGCAAGCAGATTGCCGGCACACTCTCCGGCGGTGAGCAGCAGATGCTGGCCATATCCCGGGCATTGATGATCAACCCCAAGCTTTTGATGCTGGATGAGCCGTCTATGGGTCTTGCGCCCATTCTGGTGGATCAGATTTTCTCCATCATCAAAGACCTGCATGCAGCAGGCACTACCATTCTGCTGGTGGAGCAGAACGCAAGTAAGGCGTTGGAGATTTCCGACCGGGCCTACGTTTTGGAAACAGGTAAGATCACCTTTAGCGGTACCGGTAAGGAACTGATGCAAAGTCCTGAGGTGCAAAAAGCCTACTTGGGCGGATAAAACGATACACCCCCTGCATAGAATTTTGCAGGGGGTGTTTTTATGTGTCGACGCAATCAGCTTTGGGGCTGTGTGCTGCTGGCATTCGGCTTTGGTGTGCTGGTGGGAACCTGGTTGGAAAGCGGCTTGTTCTGTCATTTATTTGGACTTCTTGCTCTGTTTTCAGGATTCGCCATATGCCGCAGAAAATAAGTGGTATAACCTTGTCCATGGGGGAATATGCTTTGGTATCAGAAGTCCATAAGGAGTGATTTGCGTGGAAATGCAGTTTGATAGAGTTGCTGTAACTTATTTACAGAAGCTGGCCGGCAGCGCTCGTACCCAGGAAGAAACTTTGGAGGTGCGGCTGCCGGAGGGCATGCCGGATATCGGCAGAGTCCTTGGCGCATGGGGACAGGTAGTTGTCCGGGGCAAGGAGTGGAACAGCGACCATATGGCGCTCTCCTGCGGTGTGATGGCGTGGGTGCTGTATACCCCGGAGGACGGGGAGGGTGTCCGCAGCGTAGAGGCGTGGCTGCCTTTCTCTATGAAGTGGGAGCTTCCGGAGACCCGTTATGACGGTAAGATACTGGCGAAATGTATGCTGAAAAATATTGACGCCCGCAGCACTTCGGCAAGAAAGCTGATGGTCCGGGCGGTTATGTGCGCAGATGCGGAAGGCTGGCAGACGACCCAAGCAGAGATTGCCACCCCTGGAGAACTGCCCGCAGATATCCAACTCCTCACAGCATCCTATCCTGTCATGCTGCCCAGGGAAGCAGGAGAGAAGCCTTTCTTGCTGGAAGAGCAGCTTTCCGTTTCCAATGCCCCTAAGCCGGATAAGCTGATGTATTATACCCTGCACCCGGAGATTACTGAGCAGAAGATTATGGCGGAGCGGATTGTGTTCCGGGGGACTGCCAACCTGCATCTGCTGTACCGGGGGGAGGATGAAAAGCTGTATACCTGGGATTGGGAGCTGCCTTTCTCTCAGTATGCGGATTTGGACGGGGCATTCGGACCGGAGGCAGAGATGTCTGTGCAGCCCTGTGTAACCAGTCTGGATTTGTCACTGGATGAAAACGGACAGCTGCAAATGAAGGCAGGGCTTTTGGGACAGTATATGCTGTCTGACCGCTCTATGGTCACCGTTGCGGAGGATGCATACAGTCCCAATCGTAAGCTGGAATTGATGTTTGAGCAGTTGCAGCTGCCTTCTGTTTTGGACCGGCTTACCAATAGCCTGCAAGCAGAAACAAATGTGCAGGCAGATGCCCAGCAGGTCGTGGATGCAGTATTTTATCCCGCCTGCGGGCAGATTGAACGGACCGCATCTGATGGGAAAATTCTGCTGCCGGGGCAGTTCCAGATGCTCTACTATGATGCAGAGGGTGAGCTGCGCAGCGCAGTTGCCCCTTGGGAAGATGTGTGGAATGTGCAGATGGCGGAAGACAGTCGATTGGATACCCGTATCGTTTCTGCAGGCAGACCGCAAGCTATGCTGGGCGCAGGGAACATTGCTCTGCGGGCAGATATGACCGTGGAAGCCAATGTGACAGCAGGGCAGGGGATTCCTATGCTCACGGGAATAGAAATCGGTGAAGTGGAAAAACCCGACCCCAACCGTCCCAGCCTGATTCTTTGCAAAAAGGGAAGCCGGCGGATTTGGGACGTGGCAAAGGAAACCGGCTCTACGATGGATACTATTCTACAGGCAAACGGCTTGGATGCCGAACCGGAGAACAGCCGGGTGCTGCTGATTCCTGTAAAATAGGAAAAACCGCCGTTGCGTGGGAGAAGCGCAGCGGCGGCCGGCGGGTGTCGCATTCGGGGAGAATGTCCGCCTATGAATAGCATAGCGCAGAGCTTTTTGGGATGCAAGGGAATCCTGTCGAAGGGAAAACTTTCGCCCAAGAGTTCTGCGCTTTTTGTTCACGGAAAATTTTGTTGATTTCTGCCATTTGGTGATGTAGAATAAAACAAAATGACCCGATATAGGAGAGATGATATGAACAAATGGTTTCGCTTGGACAGTCCCATTATGATGGGTTTGTCCCGTATGACAGATATGGTGTTTCTGAGTATTCTGTGGTTTGTCTGCTGCCTGCCGGTGATCACCATCGGCGCATCTACTACCGCTATGTACTATGTAACATTGAAGAGCGCCCGGGACGAGGATATGAAAATCACCACTGCATTTTTCCAGGCATTTAAGAATAATTTCAAGCAGGCAACTGCCCTGAACCTCATTTCCCTTGTGATTGGCATTGTGCTGCTGCTGGACTGTTGGATTATGCTGGGCTCAGAAGGCTCTATGGGTACACTTGTTTGCGCCGCCTTTTTCGCTATGTTCATCTGGTTGTTGTGCATTATGTTTTATGCATACCCCTTGCAGGCGCAGTTTTATAATACCGTCAAGCAGACCCTGATCAATGCGGCAATTTTATCTATGCGGAAATTCCCAGTCACTGTTGTCGTATTCGTGCTGAATATGCTGCCAATCCTGCTGGGCTTTATCTCTCTGCCGGTTGTGGTCAGAACAGCGCCTGTCTGGATTCTCTTGGCACCCGGACTGGTTGCAACCATCAACGGTAAACTGTTTGCCAAGATGTTTGACCCATTTTTGAAGGCTGCCCAAGAGGAAAAAGAAGAACAGATTGAAGCATAATCCCTAAGGACGTGTAGCAATACACGTCCTTTCTATTTTTTTCTTGCGATAGGGGATACGGTTTGTTATAATATACACATAGTTTGCTGTAAAAATGCTGGGAGGAAATACACAATGATGCCAATGGGAGGGAGAATGCGGCCCAATTATCAGTGGCCCAAACCGCCCCAGTCTATGGGGGATGTGCCCCGGTACCTGTCAGAATTGCTGGGCGGCTTTTTCAAGCGATTTTTCTACATATTGAAGCTGGTGTGGAATACTGGCAGATGGATTCCTGTCTTGCTGTGCTTTGTTGCGCTGTTCAAGGGTGTCACACCGGTCATCGGTTCTCTGATTTCCCGGAATATCCTTAACGGCTTGCAGTCAGTCATTGCGCAGGGGGGACTGCCGGAAAGCAGTTTTTGGAAATCGGAGATTTTGTATCTGTTGATTGCTCTGTTTGCCTACCGCCTGCTGATTCAGGTAGTGAATAATATCAGCAGCGCCTTAAACCGTATCGCCGGCGAAAAGGTGGTTATGGAAGTCAAACGGCAGATTATGGAAAAGTCCAAAGAGATTGACCTGGCATCCTTTGATAATCCTGCTTTCTATGAAAAAATGGAGAATGCCAATCGGGAGGCCGGTCACCGACCGCTCCATATCCTTACAGAAACCCTGGGCATTATCAGTTCCGTGATCGAGCTGGTCAGCTTCCTGGTTGTCCTGCTTTCTGCGCCGGGACTGTCCTGGATTACTGCTGTAGTGATTCTGGTTTCCATACCCTCTGCGATTGTGAATTTCGTCTACCGCAGAAAGAACTTCCACTTTATGCGCTTCAGTTCCAAGGAACGCAGGCAGATGAATTATTTCTCCGGCATTCTGGTGGACAAGGATTTGATTAAAGAGATTCGCCTTTACGATTTGGCAGATAACTTTATCGGTAAATTCTTTGAGGCCTTTCAATCCTACTACCGGGGTATCCGTAAGCTGATTGTGCAGGAAAGCGCCTGGCATATTTTCTTTGCTCTGATCACCGGTGTAACAAATCTGGTGTTCTATGTCATCATCGCATTGCGGGTATTTACCGGCCAGATGCTCATCGGTGACTATACCCTTTATACCGGCGCAATCGCCTCCGTAGTGACTTGTGTGGGTACGCTGATTTCCGCTACCGGTACGGTTTATGAAGGCACCCTGTTTATCGATAACCTGATTGCCTTCTTCAACGAAAAGCAACACATTGCGCCGAAGGAACTGCCTGCCGCTGAGGTGGAAAAGGGCGGTGAGCATACCATCGAATTTGTGAACGTAAGCTTCCGCTATCCCGGCACCCAGCGGGACGTTTTGAAGAACGTGAGCTTTACCATTAGCCCGGGACAAACGCTTGCGCTGGTAGGCCTTAACGGCGCAGGTAAAACCACCCTGATTAAACTGCTCACCCGTCTGTATGACCCTACCGCAGGCTACATTCTGCTGGATGGCAAGGACCTGCGGGAATACGATGTGAAGAGCCTGTACCAGACCTTCGGCATTATCTTCCAGGATTTCGGCAAATATGCTCTGACTGTGGAGGAGAATATCCGCTTGGGCGATATCCACAGCAATGCGCCTATGGAAAAAGTAGAGTATGCCTCCAAGCAAAGCACGGCAGGAGAGTATATCTCCAAGCTGCCCGGCGGCTATGATACACCCTTGATGCGTATCTTTGAGCGGGACGGACTGGAACTGTCCATCGGGCAGTGGCAGAAGTTGGCCATTGCCAGAGCCTTCTATGCGGATTCCGACATTATGATTCTGGATGAGCCTACCGCTTCCCTTGACCCTATGGCAGAGCAGGAGATTTTCAACCAGTTTGACCGTCTGCGGAATAACAAGACCACCGTCTTTGTGTCCCACCGTCTGTCCAGCGCCACCATCGCGGACCAGATTATCGTCATTGAGAACGGCTGCCTGATTGAAAAGGGTAGTCACCGGGAACTGATGGACCGGCAGGGCAAGTACTTTGAACTGTTTACCACTCAATCCAAGCGGTATGTGTCCGACGGGGAGAATCCCCCTTCTGACAGAAGACCGCCCCGCAGATTACCGCCTGCGGGTGAATGAGCATAGATTTTCCGTAGGGGACCACCCCCTACGGAAAATTTGTTTATTTTGACGAAGGGAAAGGGTGCGGATTTGTAAAAAAAAGTTCATATATTTAAAAAAAGTAAAGAGAGTGACCTTGTAAAATTTGTTAATTTGTCGTATAATCTTTTTGTATACTGGGATGGAGTATGGAAACCTGAAAAAGGCGTGTCAAAAGACACATCTAAAGGTGCGTCTGTACAACCCCTGCAGAAGAGGTGAAACATTGTTCAAACTGGTAATTGTGGAAGATGAAGATAACATCAGACATAGTTTGGAATGTTTCATCCCCTGGGAGAAAATGGGCTTTCAGGTGGTTGGCGCTTTCAGCGACGGATCTGATGCCTTGACCTATCTGCAGGACAATCCCTGCGACGTGGTTCTGACGGACATTCTTATGAGCCGAATGAGCGGTTTGGAGATGATTCAGCAGCTCCATCAGATTCAGCCTCGACTAAAGGTTGTTATCCTGAGCGGTCACAGTGATTTCGGTTATGCCCAGCAGGCAATCCGGTATCAGGTAGCCCACTATTTGGTAAAGCCCGTGGACGAAGAAGAACTGATGGACGTGTTCCAGGGTCTTAAGAAGCAATTGGACAGCGAGGCGGAGGAACACACGCTGACAGGAGATAACTGGGAATTGAAACAGTTGCTCCAACGGAATTTCTTCCGGGATTTGCTGTCTGGTGGTATTTCCGCCGAGCAGGAACTGGATGAATATTTGAAGCTTCTTGGCTATGGGGAATCCCAGAAGACTGCCGGATTGGTTGCGTTTGAAATCAAAGCCGAGAGCAGGGAACAGGAGAACACCGAAGCCGCTGCTGAAGCCGTTTTTGACAAGTGCTTTGGATCTGCCAGCGCAGAGAGTCAAAGCTTCTGCTTTGAGAGCAAGCCCAATCATTGGCAGGTGGTATTTTTCGGCGATAGTCAAAGGGAAGATGAAACCTTCCGGAAAAGCTGCTCCGAGAAACTTCAAAAGGCTGTGGACAGCCTGAACGAAAGTATTAGCTGTGATTTCTCCGGCCATCTGACCCATAACGTACTGCGTATGACCGATCTGCTGACAACAGAGAAGGGGAAGAGCGCATCCGACCCGCAGTTGGATGCCCATGTACCGGCAGAGTATAAACTGCTGATTGTGGAATTGGATTTGAGCGCCGAGGCAACATTGTTGCACGTTCTAAAAAATGTGATTCACAGCAATGAATCCGGGGATATGGAATCCCGGATGAGAAGCCTGTACGCAGCAGTGGAACAAAATTACAAAAAACGGAAAATTGACCTTTGGGAGATTACGGGCGGAAGATTCCACAGTAATCGTCGGTTCCCTGTGAATGATGAGCAGGCGCTGGCTGCCTGTGTAATTGAGGATTTCCGTTTTCTGTGTTACAGTCTGAGGAACAGAAGGCACAGAAGCGAACACAATGTGATTGAACGGATTGTGCAGCATCTGGACGAGCATATGGATGAGGATATCAACCATGAAGCCATCGCTGCCAAATACCGACTTCACCCCGGTTACTTAAGCCGCCTGTTCAAGCAGGAGATGGGGGAGACCCTTTCAGAATATCTTCTGCGCATCAAGATTGAAAAAGCAGCCCAACTTCTGAAAGAAGACCGATATAAAATCGGCGAGATTGCCGGTTTGGTCGGTTACAGTACATCTTCCTACTTTTCCGTGATGTTCAAGAAGTACACCGGCTGTACGCCCAGAGAGTATTGCCAGAGGGTATCGCTGTGATGAATAGACAAAAATCCGCATGGCCTTACATCAAGGGCTACAAATTCAACACCCTGCTGCTGAAAAACTTTCTTTACGTGTTTGCGCTGGTCACACTGCCGCTTCTGCTGGTGCTGATCTTGAACTACAACAATTTCCGTGACGTGGTGAACAACCGGGTTATGGATATGAATGAGGGACTGCTGCAGAAGAATGCGGTTGTTACCGATAATGTTTTTGCCGGCCTGCTGGAAACGGCAGACAAACTGGCGCAGATGAATGAGGTCGTGGATGCCGTTCAGTCTGAGGATACAGACGCAGCGTATTATCAAAACGTCCAAGAGGTTATCAAGTTGGTGGAAGCCAACACTATGTCCAGCAACCTAATCGCAGCATCCTATATCTATTCCGATGTAAATGAGATGCTGATCGATCAAAACAGCGCCTTACATATTGACCAGATTTCCCCCAAGGGAAAATGGTACGAAATCCACAAAACAGAACCTATGGTTTATCCGTACATTATGGTGAACCATGCAGAAAGCATTTTTGTCTGCCAGCCTATCTGGTCGGCGAGAGGACAACGTTCCGGTCTGCTTGTTCTGGATGTGGAGCTGCAGCAAATCCGGCAGCTTCTGGAGGCGCAGGGGTATGACCGTCAGGGTATCTTCTTTGTTATGGATATCAGTGGTCAGACCATATACTGTAACCAGCAGGACTACAGCAAGTGGGACGAACAAACCGGCAGCGAGTACCGCAAAGATATCGCCCAGGTGGGAGCAGGGGAGACCCAGCTGATTACCGACCACGCAGAGCGTATTGTGTCGGTTATGAAATCTCAGCATAAAAGCTGGCAATATGCTTTTGTGACAGAGCTTTCCGACTACAAAGAGGAAATGGGCGCGATCAGCGGCTTTTTGATTACCTCTGTTCTGGTGGGCCTGTTCGCCAGCCTGATTGTGGCATACCTGATTACCATTCTGACCTACCGCCCTATGCGGAAGATTATGAATGTGATTAATAATCCCCGGCTTCACTGGAACGAAAAGGAAGCCACCAAGCAGTCCAACGAATTGCTCTACATCACCAGCAATATACTGGCTGATCGGGGCGAGGCGGAAGCGGACGAAGAAACATCCGAGGAGCTGGAAGAAAGAATCCGAGCGCTTCGGCAAGCGCAGTTCAGGGCATTGCAATTCCAGATTGACCCCCACTTCCTGTATAACACGCTGGAAACCATTAAATGGAGCGCGGTTGAGGAGATGGGTCTTGGCAATAAGGTCAGCAAGATGCTCACCAAAGTTGCCCGGCTGTATCGGCTTGGCCTTGAAAATGACGATGTGATCGTCACCCTGAAAGAAGAATTGGAATTTCTGAAGCTCTACATCGAAATCGTCCGGATTCGTTTTGGCGATTCCATCCAGTTCCACTGGGATATCGATGAGGGCCTGCAGGATTGCAATATTATTAAAATGTGTCTGCAGCCCATTGTGGAAAATGCCATCCAACACGGCCTGCGTCCCAAAAATTACCTTGGCAATATTACCGTCTCTGCCCGTTATCAAGATGACTGCCTGCGTATCTGCGTGGCGAACGACGGAGAGGATATGACCGACAAGGAGATGGACACATTAAATCAAACGTTAAAAACAGGCTCCGGCTTTGAGGAAAGCAAGGTCGGCCTGCGAAATGTAAATGAGCGCATCAAGTTAGTATATGGAAAGGAATACGGTGTGAGCGTGAGCTGCGACCGGGTAGGAACAGACCCGGAAGAGCGGGGTAGCGTTCAGGTTGTACTTACCTTTCCGTGCAGAAATCTTAATAGGAGTGAGGAAACGAAATGATGCAGAAGATGAAGAAAATGGTTGTTGTTTTGCTGGTTCTCAGCTTGCTGTGTGCCCCTGTGACCATGATGCAGGCAAATGCAGCGGAAACAACCGGGTCTAAGGACAACGACTGGACCTACGATGCGGATAGTCATAATAATACCAATACATATTATGATTACCTGCAGAAGCATTTAAATGCTGCAAGCCCCAATCAGGAGATTGCGGTGGATATCTCCGCTTTTCAGGTAACCGAGCCTGAACACGCTAAGGAGCCCTCCGGCACAGCCGCTTATGAAAATAAGGAAGGCTCTGCAAAGGGTGTCGATATTCGCGCAAAGGGCGAAAAAGTTGTCTTCACCGTTGAGATTATGGAAAGCGGTATGTACAGCGTCGAACTGGACTACTTCCCTCTGGCAGAAAGCGCCAGCCAGTACCTGTTCGGCTTCTACATTGATGGCAAGCTTCCCTTTACCGAGGCGAACAGCTGTAAGCTGAGCCGTGTGTTTAAGAATGAAGAAATCTGTTCTGATGAGAATGGCGACGACCTCCGTCCTATGGCTTCTCAGACACCTGTGTGGAGAAAGCAGTTCCTGTTTGATCAGACCGGTGTTTACGGAACTCTGAAGTTCTACCTGGAGAAGGGCACCCACGAAATCGCATTGTGCTTTGACGGCACACCTCTGCTGCTGCAGGGTATAACCCTGAAGCAGGAGCCTTATCTGATGTCCTATCAGGATTATATCTCCCTGAACGAGCAAAAGGGTTATAAGCAGACTGAAGGTCACAACAAACTGTTCCAAGCCGAGAATTACTATCTGCAGTCCAGTGCAGCTCTGTGGCCTGCAGCTGACAAGACCAGCCCCCTGACCATCCCGTTCTCCTATGATAACGTTAAGATCAACTACGGCGGCGGCAGTCAGTGGAAGCAACCCGGCGACTGGATCACTTGGGAAATTGATGTTCCTGAGGATGGCTTCTACCAGTTGGGCTTCCGCTATAAGCAGGGTTATCTGGACGGTTTGTTCAGTTCCCGTAAGATTTATATTGATGATGCTGTTCCTTTCCAGGAAATGAACGCAGTCCGGTTTAATTACGCTTCTACATGGACCAATATGAAGCTGGGCGGCAATACTCCCTATAGCATTTATCTGACCAAGGGTCCTCACAAAATCACTATGGAAAACGTGGTTGGTGACCTGACCGACACCATGAGCGTGCTGCAGGCTGTCGTTGCGAATCTGAACGATATGTATCTGTCCATCGTAATGCTGACCAGTAGCAGCCCCGACCCCTACCGTGACTATTATCTGGATAAGCTGCTGCCCAACCTGCCCGATGATTTTAACAAGAACGCAGAGCTGCTGTTCGCGGAAGCAAAGCGTCTGGAAGAGATTGTTGGCACCAAGGGCGCAGAAAACGCCTATTTTGAGGACGTAGCTTACAATCTGCAGAGCTATGGCGAAAACATCGGCGACCTGACCTACAAGACTAGACTTACCAACTTTAAGAACGATATTAACGGCTTGAGTGCAAAGCTGTCTACCTATCAGCAGCAGGCGCTGGATATCGACTATATTGCTCTGCTTTCTGCCGATCAGCAGTTGCCCAAGGCAAAGCTGAATGCATGGCAGTGGATTGTTTACCAGGTCAAGAGCTTTGTGGCCTCCTTTGGCAAGAAGAACATTGAAAAGGATGAAGAAGTCAAGTCCATTCGTGTCTGGGTCAACTCCGGTATTGACCAGTATGAAATCATGAAGAACATGATCACCGATGAGTTTACACCTAAGACGGGCATTCAGGTTGACCTGGAATTGGCGCAGGGCTCTTTGATTAACGCGCTTGCAGCCGGTACCGGTCCTGACGTTATGTTGGGCGTTGTTTCCGATACCATCGTGAACCTGGCGCTCCGTGGCGCGGCAGTTGATCTTTCTGCCTACGATGGTTATTGGGAGATTCTGGATGAATACGTAGATGGCGCTGAAATTCCCTTTATGCTGGAAGGCAGATACTACGGTATGCCCAATACCAACGGCTGTTCTGTTATGTTTATCAGAACAGACATCTTTGAAAATATGGGACTGAAGATTCCTCAGACCTGGGGTGATATGTACGACGTAGCCCAGGTGCTGCAGAGATATAATATGTCCCTTGGCTCTGCTCCGTCCTTTGCAACCCTGCTGTATCAGAACGGCGGTTCTTACTTCAATGAAGAAATGACCGAGGTTGAGTTTGATTCTGATATTGCTGTTGAAGCATTGACGCAGCATACTGAGTTCTTTACAAAGTACGGTTTCCCCCAGGCTTATGACTTCTCTAACCGTTTCAGAACCGGTGAAATGCCCATCGGTATTGCCGGATATACCATCTATACGACTCTGAAGTATACCGCTCCCGAAATCTCCGGTCTGTGGGAGATGTTCCCCTGTCCCGGTACGCTGAAGCCGGACGGCACCATTGACCGTACCCAGATGGATAACTCCGGTAACGGCGCTGTTATGCTGAGCGATGCAGTAGAAAAAGGCAAGGACGACCTGGCATGGGAGTTCATCAGCTGGTGGTCTAAGGCAGATGCCCAGACCAGATACGCAAACGATGTGGAAGCTGCATTGGGTATTTCCGCAAGATATTCAACTGCAAACTACACCACTCTGCGTTCTCAGGGCTGGACAACCAAGGAATTGTCTGTTCTGGAAGACCA
Source organism: Faecousia sp. (assembly GCA_045601715.1). Taxonomy (GTDB): domain Bacteria; phylum Bacillota; class Clostridia; order Oscillospirales; family Oscillospiraceae; genus Faecousia. The sequence goes on along the minus strand of JAZSAD010000076.1, from coordinate 8,741 downwards.
ATTTGGCTGGCTGAAGTTTATTCCCATTGTTCCCGGTAACTACTATGTTAACAGAGGCCTGACCAACTCTGTCCGTGCTGTAATTGATAATGGTGCCAATCCGCGTGAAATGCTGACAGAATGGACCATTAAGATCAATGATGAGATTCTCAGAAAGAGAAATGAGTTCTACTTGAATAACTAAGATTTTGTGAAAGGTTGAAAGTGATGAGTTCTACAAGAAAGTCATACAGACGGAAAGCAACATTAAGAGCTATCCGCAATGAGCGCGCAAGCTACTTTATGATTGCTCCCTTTCTGACAGCGTTTTTTATCTTCACGGTGATACCTGTTATCGCGGCAATTGTTTTGAGTTTCACCGACTTTAATATGCTCCAGACCCCCAACTTTGTTGGCTTTGATAACTATAAGACCCTGTTTTTGAACGATGACATCTTTATTATCGCTGTTAAAAATACGATGATTATGGCGTTCATCACAGGTCCTGTAGGTTATATCGCCTGCTTTATCTTCGCTTGGTTTATCAATGAGCTGCCCAACAAGATTCGTGCAGTGATGACCCTGGTGTTCTACGCGCCCTCTATTGCCGGCGGTGTTTACACCATCTGGACTTACATCCTCAGCTCTGACCGTTACGGCGTGCTGAACGGTGTTTTGATGAAGCTTGGCGTTTTGGATGCTCCAATCCTGTGGTTGAGCAACACCAAGTACATGCTGATCTGCTGTATCATAGTTCAGCTGTGGCTGAGCTTGGGCACCAGCTTCCTGTCCTTCCTGGCAGGCTTTAAGACTGTGGATACCACCCTGTATGAAGCCGGCGCTATTGACGGCGTTCACAACAGATTTCAGGAAATCTGGTTCCTGACTCTGCCCCAGATGAAGCCTCAGCTTCTGTTCGGTGCGGTTATGCAGATTTCTAAGGCCTTTGCCATCGGCGCCGTTCCTGCAGCGCTGTGTGGCAACCCCTCTGTTGACTATGCTACCCATACGATTATTAACCACATTGATGACTACGGTGGAGTCCGGTACGAGCTGGGCTACGCCTGCGCGATTAGTACTGTGCTGCTGCTGGTTATGCTGATTGTGAATAAGGTTATCAACAAGGTACTGGCGGAGGATTAAGAGAGATTATGAAAAGAATTCGCTTACATAAACAGTTAAACCGATCCCACTTCGGTAACTTTATGATCTTCGTGATGCTGGTTGCTGTTGGTGTTTTCATGGGTCTTCCTCTGTACTACAACGTAATCCAGTCCTTTAAGCCGGCAGAAGAATTGTTTATCTTCCCGCCCCGGTTCTACGTGGTTAACCCCTCCTGGCGCAGCTACTCTCAGCTGTTCCAGCTGGTATCTGACCTGACAGTTCCCTTTAGTAGATACCTGTTTAACTCAGTATTTGTCAGTATTGTAAGTACCACAGTCAGCGTTATGATTGGCGCTATGGCTGCATACCCCTTTGCAAAGAAGAAGTTCCCCGGTCGGAACGCTCTGTGGAAGCTGATTATGCTGACCCTGCTGTTCTCCGGCGGTGTTACCGCTCTGCCTTCCTACATTATTAAGGCAAAGCTGGGCCTGATTAATACCTACTGGGTACTGATTCTTCCTTGCCTGGCATCTACCTTGCATATGTTCCTTCTGCGTCAGTTTATGCTGCAGATTCCCGACTCTTTGTTGGATGCAGCCAAGCTTGACGGCGCAAATGACTTTGTCATTTTCCTGCGCGTGATTATGCCCAACGTAAAACCTGCCTGGATGACGGTTATGGTGCTTTCCTTCACCGACGTCTGGAACAACGGTTCTGCGGGCGTTATCTTCAAAGAAGAATTCAAACTGCTGCCCACAGCGTTGAGCCAGATTAGTGCCGGCGGTATCTCCCGTTCCGGTGCTGCAGCCGCTGCCGGTGTGCTTTTGATGATTCCTCCCATTGTGTCCTTTGTTCTGACTCAGAGCAAGATGCTCCAGACAATGGCGCATTCCGGCATTAAGGATTAAACACCAGAGTGACTATGAAGTGAGGTGTGTACATGAGTAAAAAAGTAATATGCCTGATTCTGGCGATGGTACTCGTGTTGTCTTCCTCTGCGGCTGCGGTTTTTGCGGCTCAGCCTGACAGAACCTATACCTATGAGGAAAACACTCCCGTCCCGTCAACCAATGCATATCAGGTTAAAATCGTTGTAGATGAAGCTGTTATGGGAACCACGCGGATGAACAATCCCAGAGATATCTTTGTGGATAATGAAGACCGCACATTTATTCTGGATTCCGGTAACTGCAGAATTCTGGTGCTTGATAAGAGCTATAAGTGCATTAAGGAACTGAAAGATTTCCAGCATAACGGTGAAACAATCAATCTGGCCGAAGGCGCAGAAGGTTTGTTCTATCGTGAAGCAAATCAGCTGCTGTATATTGCAGATACCAACAACAACCGTATTGTTGTGGTTGATTTGGACGGCAATGTAAAAAATATATACAACAAGCCGGAAGGTGAGCTGCTGGACCCCACGCTGCCTTACAAGCCCAAGAAGATTATCGTGGATAATATGGGCATTATGTTTGTCACCTCCGGTACCGTTAACACCGGCGCACTGTTGGTGGACAGCAATAACAGCTTCCTGGGCTTCTACGGCACCAACAGACTGAAGATGACCGCAGCCATGAAGGTAGAGCGTATGTGGCGAAACCTGCTGTCCAAGGATGCGCAGGCTCAGCTGGGCGAGACCTTCCAGCCTGTGGAATTTAATAACCTGTTCTGGTCTGAGGACAGATTCGTTTATACCGTCTCTCCGTTGGTTGAATCTGTTGCTTCCGCAATTTCCAAGCTGAATGCTTTGGGTAACAATGTTTTCCCCAAGGATATCGATATCTACCAACTGACAAACGACAGAAAGATTAAAGGCACGGTTTTGACCGACATCACTGTGGATAACGAAGGCGCAATTTCCTTCGTGGATATTACCTCCGGCCATATTTTCCAGTATGACGAGGGCTGTAACCTGTTAGCTGTCTTTGGCGGTCTGGGTTACCAGAAGGGCCTGTTCACACAGCCTATTTCCATCGAGTCTGACAGCGCAAATAGCCTGTTGGTTTTGGATGCAAGTAAGAACTCTGTTACCGTTATGGAGCAGACCTTCTATGGCCAGATGATTCGTTCTGCTAACCGCTTATACAACCAGGGTCTGTATCAGGAATCCATCACCCCCTGGAGAGAAGTGCTTAGAATGAATGCTAACTATACACAGGCGTATATGGGTCTGGGTAAGGCTTATATGAGTATGGGTGAGTACAGCGAGGCGATGGAATACTTCAAGCTTGGCAAGGATCCGGAAGGCTACGGTGAAGCCAAGGCTGCACTCCGTGACCAGAAGATTCGTGAGAACTTTGCTCTGTTTGCAGCAGCTGTAATGATTATCCTGCTGGGTATTCTCTTCTACGAGAAGGTCGTGGATATCGGAGCAGACCTGTTCTGGCGCATCAGAAACCTATTTAAGAGAAAGTGAGGGGTGAAGAGTTATGAAACGTACAGGATTTGATACAATGAGCCCCTACGCATACCCGTTTTACATCCTCAAGCATCCCCATGACGGCTTTTTGGAACTGAAGGCAAACAAGAAAGGCTCCACCACCGTGGTTCTGATTACTGTTTTGCTTTGGTTGTTTGTAGAACTGTTCTATCGTTCCGCAACCGGCTACGATATGAACCAGTTCAACGCCGCGGACATGAGTTTGCTCAGAACTGCAGTTGTAACCGTCATTATGTTTGTGATGGTCTGCCTTTCTAACTGGTGTATTTGCACCTTGATTGAAGGCAAGGGTAAGCTGAAGGATATTTGTGTTGTTGCAGCCAATGCGCTGGTACCGTATATCATCGTCCGTTTTTTGACCACTGTTCTCAGCTGGGTCTTTGCAGGCGATGAGCAGGTGTTCCTGACATATGCAGTTGTGGTATCTGAGATTTGGGCAGGTATTATTGCATTCTGCGGTCTGCAGGAAATTCACGAATATACTTTTGTTAAGACAATTTTCTCTATTTTTCTGACGATTGTCTGCCTGATAATCATGTTCTTTATTGCTTTAATGCTGCTGATTCTGTTTGAACAGTTGTATTATTTCATTGTTACAGTCGTGTTTGAACTTAGATATTAAGCGATATGCATGGAATGGAGAATAAGATGAACATAATAGATTTATTTTGGAAATGGAAACGGGCAATCCATAAAAGAAAAGAGACAATTGCCCGTGTTACCAGCATAACGCTGATTGTTGCGTTAGTAGCTGTGGTTGGATATGCATCTTTCAGTATCATCCAGTCCGATGCGCGGATCGCAGAGCTGAACAATCAGGAAAAGGATAAGACAACAATTAAGGCTACCACTAAGTACAATTATGGTGATCCCGGATTCCAGAAGGTGGCGGAGAATGATAAGCTTATTCTTTCTGCTGATTTTACCACCGCTGAAATTGAAATTACCGAAAAGGCTTCCGGTATGAAGTGGTACTCCAACCCTCAGGACAGAGATGCCGATACGGTTGCTGCCGTTAAGAGTAAGCTTTCCAGCCAGATCCACATAAACTTCCTGAACCTGGAAAAGGGCGTTTTTGCGGAAATGGACAACTTCAAGGACAGTATCAAGAAGGGCAGAATGGAATCCAAGAAGATTGAGAACGGCGTCAAGTTCACCTTTGGTTTCCCCACTGCCAACGTGTACATTCCCGTACAGTACACCCTGACTGAGGATGGTTTCCAGGCGGAAATTGTCACCTCTGAAATTAAGGGCGTAGGCAGCAATCCCTTCGCAGTCGTGAGTGTTGCACTTCTGCCTTATTTCGGCGCAGGCGGTTTGAATGATAACGGCTATCTGTTTGTTCCGGACGGCGCTGGCGCTTTGATTAATTACAATAACGGCAAGCACTTTAATCAGGAATACTCCGGTATGGTTTATGGTGAAAACCCGTCTGTTGAAACCTCCGAGGCAACTACTGTCAAGGAGACCGCTTCTCTGCCTGTGTTTGGCGCTAAGACCAATGATCATGCGTTCTTTGGTGTCATTACCGCCGGCGATGGCTGCAGCAAGATTTCTGCAACCACCAGCATGAAGGACAGCACCTACAACCATGTGTATCCCACTGCTGTTCTGCGTGAGTACAATTTGATGTACAAGAAGGGTGACTCCAATACCCATAAGTCCAGTTACACCATCGACTACAGTGATGACCTGATGGATGGCGCAAACTACGCAGTCCGTTATTTCTTCCTGGAAGGGGAGAAGGCTGACTATGTTGGCATGAGCGAGCAATACAGAGAATACCTGAAGGCAAATAATATGCTGAAGGATTCTCAGCTTGCGGATAAGAAGTACACTGTTCTGGATTTGGTAGGCGCAGTCAGCATCAAGAAGTACGTTCTGGGTGTGAAGCGTCCTGTTGTTACCGCCCTGACCACCTACAACGATGTAGTCGAGATCGTGAAAGAACTGAAGGCGCAGGGCGTTGAAAACATCGCTATCAACTATGTTGGCGCTCTGAACAGCGGCTTGAATAACAAAACCTACAACACGGTTTCTCCGGAATCCGTTCTGGGCTCCAAGAAGGAATTTAAGGCAATGATTGAATTCCTGGAGAAGGAAGGCGTTCTGCTGTTCCTGGAGTCTAACCCCGTTGACCTGTACGAAAACGGCAATGGCCTGACGGAAAACGGTGATAGTGTTAAGACTTTCTTTGACCACTATGCATTCCAGTACCTGTATGAACTGGACAAGGGTACAACTATCAAGACTACTCGTTGGCATCTGCTCCGTCCCCAGCTGCTGGCCAGCGTAACAGGTGGCTTTGCCAAGTCTGCTGCTGAGTGGAACGTAAAGAACGTATCCTTCGCTCGTATGGGTGAAACTCTGTATTCCTATTATTTTAAGGATGAGAATTACGCATCCAGAACACAGGGCTTGAAGCTGTGGGCAAATGCTTTCAAGGCAGCTGACGAACATGCGGATTACCTGATGGTACACGGCGGCAACGCATACTGCGCTCCCTATGCGGATGTAGTTACCGATGTTGCGGATACCCACAGTAATTTCGACATGCAGGACGAGAGCGTTCCGTTCTACCAGCTGACTTTCCAGGGTAATACCCTGGTTACCGGTGACGGCATCAATACCACGGTTGACTACGAGCAGGCATTTTTGAAGGCTCTGGAAACAGGCAGCAGCCTGAAATACAACCTGATCTACGGCGATGTTTCCGATCTGGTTGGTACCGATTACAACACCATGGTTTCCTACTCCTATGACTACTGGAAGACAACTCTGGTAGAGGAGAGTCTGGCTATGCAGAAGGCTGTAGCTCAGTTTGCTGGTAAGGAAATTGTGGATCATCAGGTTCTGGAAAGCGATGTGACACTGACTGCCTATGAATCCGGCAGCGTCATTGTCAACTACCGTAATGAACCCTATACTTATGAGGGCCAGGAAATCGCCGCCAGAAGTTATCTCATTCTTTCGGGAGGTGCAAAATGAAAAATAAGAAAAGACGTACATTATTGACATCGACCGATAAGACCGGCTTGTTGTTTGTATTACCCTTTATCATTGGTTTTATTTGGCTGTTCTTTAAGCCCTTGCTGGAGTCTTTGAACTATACCTTCAACCGTGTTACGGTTGGCAGTGACGGTTTGGTTCTGAATCCCATTGGCATTGATAACTGGAAGTATATGGCCACCACGGATGCCGACTTCCTTAAGAAGCTGATTTCTATGTCTTCGGATATGTTGGTTCAGATTCTGGTGATTATGTTCATCAGTATCTTCCTGGCTGTGTTGCTGACCGACAAGTTCCACGGACGTCTGTTGTTCCGTACATGTCTGTTCCTGCCTATGATTTTCGGCGCTGCGCCTGTTTTGAAAGCATTTGCCACATTGGGCGGTTCTTCCGAAATGTCTCAGGGTACCAACGCATTCGTGACAATGTCCGGTGAAATGAGCGGATTTATCAATGAGATTATCTCCAGCTTCGGTATCTTAGCCCCGGTTATTGAGAAATTTACGGAGTATGCAGGCACGTTGTTTAATCTACTTTGGAGTACTGCTCTTCAGATTATCATCTTTATCATCGGCCTGCAGGCAATTCCTCCCCACCTGTATGAGGTTGCCAAGATGGAAGGCGCCACTAAGTGGGAAACCTTCTGGAAGATTACCTTCCCGCTGTTGACTCCCAGCATGCTGCTATGTCTGATCTACTCAATTGTGGACTACTTTAATAAGAGTACCAACCCCATTGTTGTGATGATCGAGGAGAATATGTCCAGCCGTCTGGACTATGCTTGTACCCAGAGCTGGGCGTACGCGGTGATGATCTTTGTAATTGTGTTGCTTGTCAATGCGGTTCTGTCCAGAAAAGTTATTACATTGGATTAAGGAGGGGTAGTTATGGAAAACAAAACATTACTTAGCAAAAGTCTCCTTAACGGTGTGACCTCCATTGCCTACAATATTTTCCGTTATCTTCTGCTGATCGGCGTCAGCTATGTTGCAATTTTCCCCATTATCAAGATGCTGTCAGCTGCGCTGACAACCGCAGAGGATTACTACGCAGGCGCATCTGAGTACATTCCTCCCGTGCCTACCTTCCAGAATTTTGTAAACGTGCAGTCCTATTTCGACTTCCTTGAATGCGCAAAGGTAACGCTGATTATTACTTTCAGCTGCACTCTGGTCTCTGTGTTTATTTGTTCTTTGGTTGGCTACGGTCTGGGCAGATACGCATTTAAGGGAAATTCGCTGGTTTATGCAGCTGTGCTGTTTACCATCATTATGCCGATCCAGACAGCGCAGATTCCTCTGACCTATTACTATCGCTGGTTTGATTTCTTCAGCATTGGTAAGCTGGTTGGTTTGTTTACCGGTACAGATTTTACTGTTAACCTTTTGCCGAATATGGGCAGCCTCTTGGTTCCCGCGCTGTTTGGTGTTGGCTTGAAGGCAGGTATCTTTATCTTCCTGTTCCGTCAGTTCTTTGCCGGTATGCCCAAGGATTTGGAAGAAGCTGCCAAGCTGGACGGCTGCAGCCCCTTCAAGATTTACTGGAAAGTTATGATTCCCAATATCATTCCCGTTCTGGTAACCGTGTTGCTGCTCTCTGTTATTTACTACTGGAATGACACCCTGGTAACCGGTATGTCCAATCTGAAGATTGGTACTACCCTTATGCTGGAGGTTGAGAATCTGATTACCCTGCGTCAGGGCGTCGACGAGATTTCCGCAATGACAATGCAGGTTGAGTACTATTCCATTCTGTTTTTGGCGGTTCTGCCTCTGGTTATTGCATTTATCTTCGGTCAGAAGTTCTTCGTTGAATGTATGGACCGTTCCGGCAGTAAGGGTTAATATTACTGCATACACAAATTTACAATCCGGAAGGGCGATGCCGTTTAGGCATCGCCCTTCTGTTTTCGAAAAATGAAGGTTTAACTGGAATCGATTATTTGCGCAAGCCGATCACCCTAGAGCGTTTGGGTTGAAATAGGGAAGATATATGCAGATCAAAATCGAATAGGCAATATTTCACAAAATTAGAGTGGTAATATTGTGAGACTGACCAGCCTTTTTGTTGCATTTGCTACAATGTATAATCATATACAATTTATAAAAATATTTAAATGAGAAACTGAAAAAAACTGTTGATTTTGCAATTGTTTTTGATATAATAGATGTATCTGTGAGAACACAGAATTTGGGAAAACCAGATGTGT
>JAZSAD010000075.1:0-5684 GCA_045601715.1 Faecousia sp. | reverse complement strand
TACTTCTTCATTTCGAGACGGTCGGGGTCATTCTTCTTGTTTTTCATAGTGTTGTAGTTTCTCTGCTTGCACTCGGAGCATCTCAAAGTGACTTTAACGCGCATAACGGCACCTCCTTAAATTTGCCTCCCTGTATCACTTCGGCTATGTGAAAATTTAGGAAGCGGTAAACTACAAATTACCGCCCGGAGCTGAAAAATGGGCGCACAAAAAAACGCCCGTTTTTTCACAGGTAAAGTCATTCTAACACACCCCCTTGGTTAAGTCAACAATTTTTTTCTTTATTTTTTGGGTATTTTGCTGTATAATGGGTGCAAAACCAGGAACTAAGGAGTAAGAACAGCATGAAACGTATTATGGGTGTGGATTTCGGCGATGCCAGAACGGGAATTGCCGTTTCGGACTTGCTTTGCAGCCTTGTGGGAACCACTACGGTGATCCACAGCAGAAATATGGAAAAGACCATCGCGCAGATCTGCACGATGGTCAAGGATTCTGATATTGGTGAAATTGTGGTGGGACTACCCAAGAATATGGACGGCACCGAGGGCGTCCGTGCGGAATTGTGCCGGGAATTTGCTCAGAAGCTGGAAGAAGCCACCGGTTTGCCCATCCATATGTGGGACGAGCGGAGAACCACCGTAGAGGCTCACAATATCCTATCTCAGCATAACTACCACGGAAAAAAACGGAAAGAAACCGTGGATGCCGTAGCAGCATCTTTAATTTTAGAGGGTTATTTAGCATTCCGGGGCCGGTAAAACAGTTCCCGCAGACCTGTCAGCAGCAGCAAGCCACCAAAACACTTCTTTAGAAGCGCGGTGTCAATGTGGCTGCCCAAATAGGAAAAGAGCGCAGCAGCAATACAGCCGGTTAAAATTGCCGGCTGTATTTTCTTTATACTTACCGAGCCCTGTTTTCTATGAAACAGTGTGGCAATCAATGCTGAGGGCAAAAAGAATAGAAGATTGATAATCCGCGCCTGTTCGTATTCCATACCTGCCGCCATAGTCAGCCACAGCATTAATAAGCTGCCGCCGCCAACCCCCAGGCCGGCTAAAAAACCGAGAATGATCGCAACAGGCAGAGTAATCCATATTACCATAAATACCGAATCCCTCCCCATAGAATCAGAAGTCCCAAAAACCGATGCAGCCAAACAGTGGGAATCTGTTTTCCCCAAAGTCCTGCGGCTGTGCCGCCCAGGGCGCTGCCAATCAAATAGGGGAGTACCTGGCTGAAACGCAGCTGCCACTTGGCAGACAACAGTAAGGATACCACGCAAATGGGAGCGATGATGGCAATAGAGGCAGGGAAACGCTCCTGCTCGCTGATCCCTGTCCGTTTTCCCAAAACCGGCACGAGCACCATTCCACCCCCGGCGCCAAATAATCCATTCACTGCGCCGGCAGCAGCGCCTGCCAGACATAAAAATAGCGTTTGCAAAAAATCACCTCTGCCGGAAATTGTTTCCGACAGAGGTGTCTTTTATGCAATATTAGCCAAGGTTAGCCATAATAACGTCCGTATTCAGACGCTTAATGTTTTCTGCCTTGACAGTTACGGTCTTGAGGATGCCCTCGTGCCACTCCTCAATATCTGCAGCGCGCAGATCCTCGGAGATCATATAATCACGGTATGTCAGCTCGTCGTCGCCCACATAGAACATCACGTGGTAGCCGTACTCACTGACGATCACGCCGGTGTCACCGGACTTGCGGTCGGAGTCAACAGACCAGTTCCGGAAGGAATCCACGTAGTTGGACTCACGGTGGATACCTTCAAACAAACCGCCTTCTTCCTTGGAGCTGTCATCGGAATGCTTTTTCACCAGTTCGATGAAGGATTCCTCGGTAGCAGCGCCATCTTTCCACTCCTTCAACAGCTTTTCAGCCTCTTCTTTAGCCTTGGCCTTCTCGGCGTCAGAGTAAACCTTGACACCATCTTCGTTGGTAGTGCCGCCTTCAAACTGTACCAGCAGGTGACGGACATCAGCCAAATGACGCAGATTGTCATCACGATGCTGGAACAGAACAACATAGTAGCCATTAACAGTCTTGGTTTCCTTGCCCTCAGCATCTTTGGTGGTGGACTCGTTGGGAATTACGGTGATGTTGCCGTTTTCGCGGGTCTTATCAGCAATCCAGGACTGCATGGAGGCGGGGATTTCAGAGTACATTACCTGCTCGTTGACAGTGCTTGCGGCAGTTTTGTTGTCCTTGTTTATTTCCAGAGCCTTGATTGCTTCATCCAGATCGATAATATCCTTGGCGGACAGCAGAGAGTTAGCGGCTTCTTCCGCCTTCTTCAGAGCGGCTTCCTTCTCTGCGTCGGTGTAAGTTGTGTTACCCTTATCGTCCTTGGTGCCGCCGGTGAGGAAGGTGCTGCTGCTCAGGTAGTAGGAAGCATAGGTGAAGGAGGAGTACTTATTAAGATCCTTATTGTCCTCTGCGCGGATGGCAGCATCGTCATAGGTCAGCGCATCTCTGTTCTTGGTGTAGTATGCGCTGGCAATATAAGAAACTCTTGCGTACTCATCGTAAGATTCCACGTCAGAACCGAAGCCATAGATAGCCTGCAGATACTTGTTAGGATTCTTGTAGCCGTAGTACATAGCATACAGTTTCATCTGCTCAAGATTCAGTTTCAGGGAGTTCTCTTCCTCCTCGGTCAGCTTAAAGCCCTCGGCCATAGCTTTGTCGTACAGAGCATAGTCGCTCATAGCCTTGTCCAAAGCTTGGCTCAGGAAGGAGTCTGCCCAGGTCTCACCGGTTTCCTGATTGACAACCTGCTCGTTCAGGGGCTGGTTCACGTTCAGACCGGACATCATCATATACATAGAGGTGCTGTCGCCATAGGTAGAGTACCACTGGTTATACTGATTGCGGAGGGTATCGCCCAGATAGTAGTTCATCTGAACACTGGTAAGCTTGTGCTCACCGGTGACGGCAGCAATGGTATTCCTGTCAATAATACCGGAGTTATTCACGGCTCTGACACCCAAAATGCTTGCCGCAGTCAGGGCAACTGCCAGCATAATTACCACAAAGGTAACGGAAAGCCGTTTCATCTTCTTTGCTTCGGCCTGCTCTTTCAGCTGACGCTCGGTGAGCTGAGCGGCGGCCAGCTCCTTGCGGAGTTTCTTCTTGTCGGATGCGCTCATGTAATCAAATCCTCTCATACGGTTGGTAATACTATGTACCCAAGGGGGACACATAACTTGTGCCATTATAACCGATTTATCTGTACGTTGCAAGAGAATTCTTTCAGTTTGGCATAAATGTGAAAAAAGTTTACAAATTTTTGGAGTATTTCCATAAAAAAACATGGGGAGACAAGCTCCCCATGCCGCACCCGCTTTAGCCGTACGCGTCCGATTATGACCTGCACGAAATGGCAGGTGGGTTGCCGCTCCCGATTTTAGCTGCTCCCAACGTCCACCTAATGTCAAAGCATAGGCGGGAGGTCTGCAATCCAACCGGGAAGTCTAACATCCCTATTATAAAATGTGGGTCCAAAAGGACGGCATTACGAACCAAGCAGGAAGCTGACTTATTCTTCGTCCTCTTCCTCGTATAGCTGCTCCATAATGAGGCTGTAGACTGTTTCCAGCTCGGCTTCATCCTCAATAGCGCACAGGACCGGTTCATCTTCACCATCTTCCTCAACGGATTTCAGGATACTCACTTCCAGATCCTCAGCTTCTTCGTCTACCGCAAGGGTAACTGCCAGATAGGTTGCGCCGCCCCACTCCAAAGTGGTGAGAACCTCCAATTCAAACTCAGTACCGTCCTCGTCTACAATTGTAATAAAATCAGAACCGTATTCGTCAGACATTGTACATACCTCCAATTGATTTTGTAGGTATATTTTAACCGCAAGCGGTGAGAAAATCAAGTAGTAACCGGTCGCCAATAACAGTATATCCCATCAATTTGAATTTATGAGAAGGGAAATTTTGTTTGGTGGGGTATACTATTTATATTTAATGAATAATTCAAAAATTAGGTCTTTCGTTTTTGTGCCGGCTGTGTTATAATGTTATGAACCATAGTATACTCCCATACTATGCCATGTGAACACGAATGACCATGACGGCTGCTTTGCCGGAACAATGGAGGTTATAAAATGGACCGAAACAAGAAAAAACTGCCAAGACAGGATTGGAAGCTCCCATGGAGTGTTGATACCATGCAGCGGGCGTGGAAAATCACCCTTTCTGTCCTGAAGGTAATAGGCGGCGCCTTTGTTACAGCGCTGCTGATAGGTGTTGTCTGCGGCTTTGTCTTTGTGGGTATTTTGGGTGATTATCTGCAGGAGGACATTCTGCCTATGGCAGGAATGGAAATCGACGATGTGGAAATGGACAAAAACTCCACTATGTACTACGTGGACGAAAACGGTGATATCCAGGTATATCAGCAGATTTTTGCTTCTACTACCAGTAAATGGGCAGACCTGGAGGACATTCCCGAGGATTTGATTCACGCCGCAGTATCCATTGAGGATAAGCGTTTCTATACCCATCAGGGTGTGGACTGGGTTACCACTATTAAAGCCTGCGCCAGAATGTTCTTCGGCGACGACTCTGTGGGCGGCTCCAGTATTACCCAGCAGCTGATTAAGAATTTATTGCTGTTTGAAGATGAGACAGCGGACGACGTGACTGTGCAGCGTAAGGTTTTGGAAATCTTCCGGGCTTTGCAGCTGGAAAAGCGGTATCACAAGGATACCATTATGGAGATGTACCTGAACTGCATTTACCTGGGTCAGGGCTGTCGTGGTGTCCGCAGCGCGGCAGAAACCTATTTCGGCAAAGAATTGGAGCTGCTGACAACCGCAGAATGCGCCAGTTTGATCAGTATCACCAACTCTCCCACCTATTACGACCCCTATCAGAACTTCGATAACAACAAGGAGCGGAAAGAAGACGTTCTGTGGGCAATGCGTGAGTATGGCTGGCTGGAAGAAGAGGAATATCAGGCAGCCATTGCTCAGGAACTGGTGCTGAAGGCTGGTGTGGACAAGGAAGACCGGCTGGCAACCTGTGAAAATGAGGACTGCGGTTACAGAGGTATGGTAAAGACCTATCAAAAAGAGGGCGCAACTTACCGCTGCCCCAATTGTAACACCCAGACTGCCGTGCAGAAGGATAACTCCAAGGCGGTATACTCCTACTTTGGCGATACGGTCTTGGAAGATGTTGCCAAAATGTTGGCCCAGCAGGCAGGCTTCCAATGGAATACCGCTACCCGTGAGATGATGATGCAACAGATTCAGAAGGCTGGCTATCACATCTATACCACTATTGATAAACGGGTGCAGGACCAGGTGGACAAAATCTACAACAATATCAATGAAATTCCCGATACCCGCGGCGGTCAGCAGCTGCAGTCCGCCATGGTAATCATCGATAACCGTTCCGGTGATATTGTGGCTATGGCAGGCGGCGTAGGGGAGAAGACCGAACACGACGCATGGAACCGGGCAACGGACTCCCAGCGGCAATCTGGCTCCTCGATCAAGCCAATTACAGTCTATGGACCTGCCTTTGAATCCGGCGCCATTACACCGGCAACGGTTATTCAGGACTTGCCTATCAGCTATAACAACGGCAACCCCTATCCGCTGAACGACACCCGAACCTATTCCTATGCCCGTACCATTTATCGTGCGGTTGTCCG
>JAZSAD010000074.1:0-8435 GCA_045601715.1 Faecousia sp. | reverse complement strand
GGACTGTATTTTCTGTAAAATTATTGCCGGGGATATCCCCTCCACCAAGGTCTACGAGGACGAGCTGGTTTACGCCTTCCGGGACATCAACCCCCAGGCGCCCACCCATATTTTGGTGATTCCCAAGGCCCATATTGAGAGCGTCAACGCAATTTCCGGGGAAAACAGCGGTGTGGTTGCCCACATTTTTGAAGTCATTCCACAAATCGCCAAGGCAGAAGGCTTGGATGGCGGCTATCGGGTGGTAAGTAACTGCGGAGCGGATGGCGGTCAAACCGTATTCGACCTGCATTTCCACATTTTGGGCGGCAAGGAACTTTCTTTGGAAATGGCTTGACAAATTTCGTCATTGCGTTATAATGTACTCAATCGCAAAGCAACAAGCAGAGAGGATTTGCTCCGCAACAGCCTCTCAGCTTGATTGTTTCTTGTATTTCAAAAACAATCAAATAGCACCAGCTGAGAGGTGCTTCGCAGTTTTCAGCCCCCTGATTTTTTCAAGACAAAGAAAATTCCGCAGGGAATACCGATTGGTATTTTCAAGGGATTTTCTGCAGTATTGGGAAAAGCAGGAGGAATGAAAACCTGTTGGGGCGTGAATCTTCTCTGCTTATAGTCTTCGGGGAGCCGGTGTACCGGCTGAGATAAGGCTGATAGCCTTGACCCGTGAACCTGATACGGTCAGTACCGTCGTAGGAAAAGATGCATAAATGAGGTAAGTTTTACCGCATTGCACCTAGACGGTTGCAATGCGGTAATTTTTATTTCAGGAGGCATCTATATGCAAAACAAAACAAAGTTCGTTATCAGTAAACACGCGCGGCTCTTGGCCCTGTGCGAGGGCGCAATCCTCATCGCGCTGGCAGAGATTTTAAGTTTTCTGCCCTTCTACAAGTTCCCTTGGGGCGGCTCGATCGATTTGGCCATGCTGCCGATCATCGTCCTCTGCGTCCGGTGGGGCTTTGGTCCGGGTATGCTGGCTGCTACTGCCCACGCAATCCTGCAGACCCTGTTCGAGGGTGGTATCGCCATCGGCTGGCAGAGTATCCTCGGTGATTTTCTAGTAGCTTATATGGTATTGGGTCTGGCAGGTCTGTTCCGGGGCAAATTCGTCCCCGCTACCTTAGTGGCCTGCGGCGCAAGATTCCTTGTCCACTATGTGGTAGGCGCAACTGTGTGGGCAGAATATATGCCGGAGACCTTCTTCTCCATGACCATGACCACTCCGTGGATCTATTCCGCTCTGTATAACGGCGCCTATATGCTGCCGGACACGGTGATGGTACTGATCGCAGGTCTACTCTTAATGAGAACCCCTGCAAAGAAATACCTGTTAGGTCAGGAGTTATAAAAAGAACGGGAGAGTCGCAAGACTCTCCCGGTTTTGTTTACATAGATGTGATAGCGAAGTAGCCCAGCACGGCGATACCCAAAATAATCCGATAGACACCGAAGGCTTTGAAACTGTGGTTGCGGACGTATTCCATCAGACCCTTAATCACCAGCAGGCTCACAATGAAAGATACCACACAGCCCACAGCCAGTACACTGACTTCTGTGCCGGTGGGCATTAAGGCTTCGCCGCCCATAATGTCCAGGCCGTACTTCAGTACCTTCAATGCGCTGGCGCCCAGCATAGTGGGAATGGCAAGGAAGAAACTGAACTCCGCGCCGGCGCTCCGTCCCACGCCCAGCAGAATCGCGCCCAAAATGGTAGAGCCACTGCGGGATGTGCCGGGAATCAGCGCCAGACACTGGAACGCGCCGATGAGCAGAGCGGTCTTATAGTCCAAGGCGTAGACATGTTCAATTTTATTGCCTCGGGCGGCATTTCCCTTTTCCAAGAACAGGAACGCCACGCCGTACACAACCAGGGCAATGGCTACCACCACATAGTTATACAGGTGCTCGTCCATCCAGTCGTCAAGCAGCAGGCCAATCACTGCCGAGGGCAGCACCGCCACCACAACCTTAAACCACAGATTCCAGGTATCTTTTTTCTGAACGGAATCTTTCTTGCCGGAGAAGGGATTCAGCTTGTGGAAGAATAGGGCGATCACCGCCGCGATGGCGCCCAGCTGAATCACCACCTGGAACATCTCATAAAAATCCGGCGTCACCTTCAGCTTGATAAACTCGTCCAGCAGAATCATATGTCCGGTGGAGGAAATGGGCAGCCATTCGGTGATGCCCTCTACGATGCCGAAGAGCACCGCCTTTAATAATTCGATAAAAGTGGTCATAGAAGCCTCCTGAAAGCCTTCCCCCCGGGGGAAGGTTTTACTCTATTATATCACCCTGCTTCTCTTTTTGCAAGAAATCTCCTGTCGTTCACATTTTGGGGTGAAACTGTTTACAAAATGTTCACCGCAAACGGGCAAAACGTGGTATAATAGGAAAAAACAGAACTTTAGGAGGTTTCCCCTATGGCAATTTCTGTGTTGATTGTAGAAGATGATCCCAACATCCGGGAGCTGTTACAGATGTATTTGGAAAAGGACGGCTACGCCGTGACATTGGCATCCGACGGCGGACAGGGACTGGACAAATTCCGGGCCATTAAGCCGGATCTGGTACTGCTGGATGTGATGATGCCGGTGATGGACGGCTGGGCGGTATGCAAGGCCATTCGGCAGGAGAGCAGCACCCCGGTGATTATGCTCACCGCCAAGGGGGAGACCGACGACAAGGTAACCGGATTGAAAGCCGGCGCTGACGACTATGTGACCAAGCCCTTTGAGATGAAAGAACTGCTCGCCCGGATTGAGGCGGTGCTCCGCCGGTCTGACCGGGGAACAGAGGAAACCAAGACCCGTCGGCTCACCTTTGACAAGCTGACCATCGATATGGACGCCTTTGAGCTGACTGTGGACGGCAAGAAAGTGGACACGCCCCCCAAGGAAATGGAGCTTTTATTCTACCTTGCCTCCTCCCCCAACCGGGTCTACACCCGCAATCAGCTCCTGGACGAGGTATGGGGCTTTGACTATTTCGGCGACTCCCGCACCGTGGATGTCCATGTAAAGCGCCTGCGTGAGAAATTAGAGGGCGTTTCTGAGAAATGGAGTCTCAAGACCGTTTGGGGCGTCGGGTATAAATTTGAAGTGGTATAAAAATCGGCGGTGTGTCTTTTGACACACCGCCTTATCTGTTTTAAACTTCCTTGGGGGTAAGCTTTAAACCTACGGGAACAGAAGAATGGTTACTGCTGGTTACGGTCAGCTCTGCCAGACCGGTTCTTGTCAGAACTGCGGTGTTGATAACTGTCCAGATCTCATTATCGTTATCGTCCCAGTCCAGACTCAGGAATTCAATGGTTACTGTACCATTTTCTTCCTTGTAGCGTCTGCCGCTGGAGTTTTCCATGCCCCAACCGTCGTAGACATATTCTACACCGTCAAACTTGAAGACCATATCCGGCCCGAAGTCTTCCCGGACAGCATCCTGGGTCATATTGTTCTCCTGCGCATATTTGTCCAGTCTCTTATAGAATGTGAAGCCCAGGGAAACACCCTTTTCATCACCATCTGCGGAGAATATATAGCTTCCGCTTGTTCTTCTGCCGTCTTTCTCGCTATCATAGACCCAGGTGGAGTTATCGATCTGGGCAAAGCCTGCATTCACCTGACCGCAGTTGGCGCAGGTAGCAGTCAAGGTATGACCAAGAGCAGCGCCTTCGGTAGCGCCGCAAGCACAGGTCTTGGGCGCGGTGCAGGTAGCTGCCTTCCAGCTGTGGGTATGGGCAGGGGTAGTAGGTTTAGGAGCCTCGGTGGGCTTGGGCGCCTCAGTGGGTTTAGGCGCTTCCGTAGGCTGGGTGCCTTCGGTTGCGTCCTGGGTGGCTTCCGTATCCACTGTAACAAGGGTGGAAATCTCCGTTGCCTCGGTAGTGCCGTTATTTTCTACCGCGCCGGTCGTACCGGTGGTGCCCGCGGCAGTGTCGCCATCGGTTTTTTTGCCGCAGGCGCACAGAGATAGGCACAGGGTCAGAACGAGGACCCAAACAATCGTTTTTTTCATTCTACATACCTTCTTTTTTCTCTTTATTGCCGTCCGCATTCGCAGGCCGGTCTCTAAGTTCCATTATACGCCTGGTTTTTTATTTTGCAAGTGCAGTTTTTGTTTCGGAAGTGTAAACTTTTCCCGGTTTTGTTGCATTGTACCGCCCCTTTGATTATAATATCGTTAAGAAAATAGATACAATGCCCATTCTTACTGAATAATGAGGTCTCCTTTATGAAAACCACCTTTGGCCGCGCCTTTTTCCCCGCGGCAATCATACTGCTGGCGGCGCTGCTGCTGGTGGGCGCATCCTTTCAGGTGCTGGTGCGAAATCTACTGGTACAGCAGACCCAGAACAGCTTGAAAGATGACTGCGCCACCATCTCCGGTCTTGCCGCCGCCTACTATACTGAGGGTACGGTCTCCCGGCAGGATTTTTTCGTGACATTGTCCGTTGCCACCCGGGTCAGCGGCGCTGACGCGGTAATTTGCGACAGCAAGGGTCGGCTGGTGCTTTGCTCTGACTCCCCTATGGGTTGTCCCCACCAGGGTATGGTCATTTCCGACACCTATCTGCAGGAGGTATTCCGGACAGGTTTCGTATCGGATATGGGTCTGATTGAGGGCCTGTATGAGGACTCCCGGTATGTGGTGGGTATGCCCATTACAGACCGTTTCTCCGGGCAGCCTGTGGGACTGGTGATTGTGTCCACCCCTGTGTCCACCGCCCTTTCTCTGCTTGATAAGCTGGCGGATACCTATTTACTCATCTGTGTGCTGGTGGTAGCGGCGGCGGTGATCGTGATCACCCTGATGGCCCGTCGGCAAAGCTCCCCCTTGCGGGAAATGGCAAAGGCTGCCAGCGACTTCGGTCACGGACATCTGGACGCCCGGGTTTCCATTGACGAGGACAGTCCCCAGGAAGTACAGGAATTGGCCCTGGCCTTTAACAATATGGCCTCCTCCCTGGAAAAAAGCGAGTACCAGCGACAGGAATTTGTCGCCAACGTATCCCACGAATTAAAGACCCCTATGACCACCATTTCCGGTTATGTGGACGGTATACTGGACGGCACCATCCCCCCGGAAAAGCACAGCCACTATATGCGCCTGGTGTCCGGCGAGACCAAGCGGCTGAGCCGGCTGGTGCGGAGTATGCTGGATATCTCCCGGATGCAGGGTCAGGAGAGCTTCCCCCCGGAGAGTATCACCCGGTTTGACCTGTGCGAATGTATGGGCAAGGCACTGATTACCTTCGAGCAGAAGATTACGGATAAGCAACTGGATGTTGCTGTGGACTTTCCGGATTATCCGGTGTACACCCAGGCAAACAGCGATGCCATCACCCAGGTGGTGTACAATTTGGTGGACAACGCTGTGAAATTCTGTCCCGAAACGGGTGTTTTGGATATCTCCGTCCGGGTGGGCGGCAATAAGATCTATGTCACCGTGGGCAACAGCGGCGATACCATCCCTGCGGAAGAACTGCCTTTGGTCTTTGACCGGTTTCACAAGCTGGATAAGAGCCGCGCCCAAAACCGGGACGGCTGGGGTCTGGGTCTGTACATTGTAAAAAATATCATCGACCGCCACGGAGAGAATATCTCCGTCACCAGCCAGAACGGGAAAACGGAATTTACCTTTACCCTGCCGCTGGTGAATTAAAAATTGAAAATGAAAAATTAAAACTTATGGTATCGCCTTCGGTGAAAATCCAATGAATGGCAATTCTCAATTTTTAACTTTTAATTTTTAATTATTTATTGAGGTTTATCTATGAACGAACAGTCTTTTGAATATCGAACCGGGCAGACACAGCCCCGGAAAAGCAGTCGGGGACTGATTGCCTTTTTGCTGATCTGCGTGATCTTTTTATGCGGTGTGGTCAGTGTGCTGAGTATGATGAATATTAAGCTTCTGCATATGCTCCGGGACGATAAAGAAACTCCCCTTTCCTTTGCCGCAGGAGATATCACCCCCATAGAGCCGGAGGGCGATTCCCTCTCCGTGGGTGGCATTACGGTGCAGGAGCTGCCCGACCTGTATCGACAGATCGAGGGGCTGCCGAAAGGCCTTTATGTGGTGGATGCTCCCGATAACGGACCGGTTGCTCCGGGAGATATCCTGATCAGCTTTAACCAGTCTGTTGTTGGCTCTCTTTCTGTGCTGAATGCTCTGCAAAACACCTGCAAAGCCGGTCAGCGGATCGAGCTTATGTTCTACCGGCAGGATGCGGATTATTTCACCCACACGATCACTTTTGGAAAATAGGAGGGCCTATGGAAGCCTTTTTTAAACAGCAATTTACCCTCTCCCATATGCATGTGGACCGGTTTGGCCGGGCAACACCTGCCGCCCTGTTGTATCTGGTGCAAGAGGCGGCGGGGCAGCATTGCGCCCTTTTGGAGGTGGACCACGATACCCTCTCCCACCAAAATCTCTTTTGGGCGGTAACCCGGAACCGGGTGCAAGTCACAAGACTCCCCCGGCAGGGAGAAACGGTCTATGTGGAAACCTGGCCTATGCCCACCACCCGGGTAGCCTATCCCCGTTCCGTTGTCGCCTACGACGAAAACCACCGGGAGCTGTTTCGCTCCATCAGCCTGTGGGTGCTTATGGACAGTAGGACCCGGGGTATGATCCTCCCCGGCAAAAGCGGCATTGTGGTCAACGGCACCCTTACCGGCACAGAGCTTACCGCTCCCCATGCTATCGCCACCCGTTCTATGGAGCTTTCCGCCAACCGGACTGTGGGTTACACCCTCTTAGACCGGAACGGACATATGAACAACACCCGGTATATGGATTGGGTCTACGACCTGCTCCCCAGCGCCTTCCACGAAGGCCATCCAGTGCAGGAATTTACCGTATGTTATTTAAATGAGGCCCGGGAGGGGGATCAAATCGCCCTTGCCTATGAATTGACTGACGGGCCGGTGCTGACGGTGGATGCCCAACGGGAGGGTAACCGGATTTTTTCCGCTCAAATGCAATTTTAGACAGTTTTCTGTCAACCGTCTGTAATCTTTGTAACTTTCCCCGGAAATAGGCTGTTTTCAGCAAATCCCCCGTGAATTCCCAATTTGCGGGGGTTTTTTCACGCCCTGCCTGTGGGTAACTCTGGGGAAAATGGGGATAACTCTGGTTTCCATAACTCTGTGGAAAACCCATAAAAAAGCGTTATGTCAACCCCGTGTTTCGTCGACGGTCTGTTAGATTTCGTAACCGGAACGATCCCCGACAGAGGTTGTAGGGGACGGGTTTCTCTGCCCACGGGGAGCGAAACGCCTCCCCTACATATTCTACCGGAGCATTTCCCAGGAAAAATGACAAAAAATGCAAAAATAATGATAGACATTCTTTTCTTTCTATGGTAAGATGTATGTGGTGGAAGTTGGATTTTTAACGGAATCGCCACCAAAACACCTTAAATCAGCGGCGCTGCCGCATACTATTTTAGGAGGAAACCGATATGCAAATCAACCTTGAAAAGTATGGCATTACCGGTACTACCGAGATTGTCTACAATCCCACCTACGAGCAGCTGTTCGAGGCCGAGATGGACCCCACCCTGGAGGGTTTTGACAAGGGTCAGCTCACCGAACTGGGCGCTGTCAACGTAATGACCGGTATCTACACCGGCCGTTCCCCCAAAGATAAGTTCATCGTTATGGACGAGACCTCCAAGGACACCGTGTGGTGGACCTCCGCTGAGTTCGCCAACGATAACAAGCCCGCTTCCCAGGAAGCCTGGAAGGCTTGTAAGGAGCTGGCTCTGAAGCAGCTGTCCGGCCCCAAGAAGCTGTATGTCATGGACCTGTTCTGCGGCACCAACCCCGACTCCCGTATGGCAATCCGCTTTATCGTGGAGGTGGCATGGCAGGCCCACTTCGTTAAGAATATGTTCATCACCCCCACCGAGGAGGAGCTGAAGAACTTCGAGCCCAACTTCGTCATCTACAACGCTTCCAAGGCTAAGGTAGAGAATTTCAAGGAGCTGGGTCTGAACTCCGAGACTGCAGTTCTCTTTAACCTGACTTCCCGTGAACAGGTGATCCTGAACACCTGGTACGGCGGCGAAATGAAGAAGGGTATGTTCTCCATGATGAACTACTACCTGCCCCTGAACGGCATGGCTTCCATGCACTGCTCCGCCAACATCGACATGAAGGGTGAGAACACCGCTCTGTTCTTCGGTCTGTCCGGCACCGGCAAGACCACTCTGTCCACCGACCCCAAGCGTCTGCTCATCGGCGACGACGAGCACGGCTGGGACGACAACGGCGTGTTCAACTTTGAGGGCGGCTGCTACGCTAAGGTTATCAACCTGGATCCCGAGTCCGAGCCCGACATCTACAAGGCTATTAAGCGCAACGCTCTGCTGGAGAACGTTACGGTTGACGCGAACGGCAAGTGCGACTTCGCTGACGGCTCTG
>JAZSAD010000073.1:0-2857 GCA_045601715.1 Faecousia sp. | reverse complement strand
GGCAGACCGGGTGGGCGCCGGCAAGGGAGATAAGGTACTTTTGGTTACCGGCACGGTGGCCAGCAAATTCTGTATGGAAGCGCCGGTGGATGCGGCGGTAGTGGCCATCGTGGATACGGAGGAACGCCATGTCCGTCCATGAAATATTAATTGTGATTATGGCCATATTTGCCGCCTTGGGGGCAATCGACCGAATCATCGGTAACCGGTTTGGACTGGGACACCCCTTTGAAGAGGGCATTCTGGCAATGGGCACTTTGGCGTTGGCAATGCTGGGCATTATCAGCTTAGCGCCGGTGCTGGCGAATTTGTTAAATCCGGTGGTCGTGCCGGTGTACCGGTTCTTAGGGGCAGACCCGGCTATGTTCGCCGGAACGATTCTAGCTTGCGATATGGGCGGCGGCTCGTTGGCGCAGCAGATGAGTTCTGACCCCAATGCGGCGCTGATGGGGGGCGTGCTCTGCGGCAGTATGCTGGGGGCGACCATCGTATTCACCATTCCCGTAGCAATGGGTATTTTAAAAGACGAGGACAGACCTGCTATGGCAAAGGGTATTTTAGCAGGCATCGTCACCATTCCCGTGGGACTTTTGGCAGGGGGTCTGGTAGCCGGATTTCCTGTGGGTATGGTATTGCGGAATTTAATCCCCATTGTAATCATTGGCGGACTGATTGCCTTAGGGTTGGTGTTTGCAGAAAAGGGTATGATTAAAGGCTTTGGCATCTTCGGCAAGGGCGTGATTATTGTCATTACCATCGGTCTTGGGGCGGCAATTGTGGAAGAACTCACTGGTTTTACTGTCATTCCCGGCCTTGCGCCCATGAGCGAGGGGTTTGAGACTGTGGGCGCAATCGCTATCGTACTGGCAGGCGCGTTCCCCTTGGTACACGTAATTACCAAGCTCCTGCAAAAACCCCTGATGAAGCTGGGAAAACTCTTGGGTGTTAACGATGTGGCGGCAGGGGGCCTGGTTGCCACCCTGGCAAACTCCATCGCCACCTTTGAACGGGTCAAAGATATGGATAATCGGGGCAAGGTGGTAAACGTCGCTTTTGCGGTGAGCGCCGCTTTTGTGTTCGGCGACCATATGGGCTTCACCGCCGGTTTTGCGCCGGAAATGCTCCCGGCTATGATTGTGGGCAAATTGGTCGGCGGTGTCACCGCTATCGCAGTGGCGTTGTTGTTGACAAGAAAAAAGGCATAATGTAGGGCGGGGGCTTGCTCCCGCCGCATTGCTTTCCGTAATGTTTCTTTTGGCGGGACCAAGGCCCCGCCCTACGGCGCTTTAGGAAAGTGCGGTTGTAGAAACGCCGGGATAATGTTGACAAACCCTCCTGGTTTTGGTAAACTTACCCTATCAAAACAGGGGGTTTTCCTATGAAAAGACAGGAATATATCAGTTGGGACGAATATTTTATGGGTGTAGCCATGCTGGCGGCCCTCCGCAGCAAGGACCCCAGCACACAGGTGGGCGCCTGTATCGTATCGCCTGATAATATTATCATCTCCACCGGCTACAACGGTATGCCCAAGGGCTGCAGTGACGACGAATTTCCCTGGGACCGCACCGGCGAAGAGACCAAGTACCCTTACGTTGTCCACGCAGAGCTGAACGCAATTCTCAATGCCAACGGCAGAGACCTGCGGGGCAGCCGGATTTATGTGGCGCTGTTCCCCTGCAACGAGTGCGCCAAGGCTATTATCCAGAGCGGTATCCGCCAGATTTACTATCTGTCCGATAAGTATGCCGACACCCCCACCACCAAGGCCTCCAAGCGGATGCTGGATGCGGCTGGGGTGAAGTACATTCAGCTGCGCACCAATGTAAAATCCCTCACATTGGACTTTGTCCCCGAGGAAGAAAAATAAAAACGATACTGTATGCGCTGAAA
The DNA here is from genome assembly GCA_045601715.1 of Faecousia sp. Lineage (GTDB taxonomy): Bacteria > Bacillota > Clostridia > Oscillospirales > Oscillospiraceae > Faecousia. Next base: position 964 of record JAZSAD010000073.1, on the reverse strand, counting down.
GGAGAGATGTCAAATGAAAAAATGGTTCGTACTTGTGTTGAATGTTTTGCTTTTGCTCTCTCTTGGGGCGTGCAAGCAGGAAAAAGCGCTTTCCGTTTCTTTTGATGCAATACAAACGGACTATGAAGGCGTGAGCGCCCAAATTGTGGAGGGTGCGTGGAAGGATGGAGAACTGGAATTAACTCTCAGTCTCCGCAATGAAACAGAGCATCTTGTTATCTATGGGGAAAGCTTTGTCGTGGAACGGGAGGAAGATGGTCAGTGGGTTTGGTGTCAAGTAGTGGAGAATGCGGCATTTACGCAGCTTGCATACTTGCTGGATCCGGGTGAAACCAAAGAAGAAACCTATATTCTGACATTTCCCTTTGTAATCAACGAGGCGGGAAAATATCGCTTCCGTACTGAGTTTTCCGTAGATGAGCAGAATGATTGGGGTAAGATTGTGCCCAACAACAGTGTGCGCGGTCAGCTCTGGGCAGAATTTACGGTAACAAAATAAGACGGACTTTATCTCCTGAGAAGAAAAATAAGAAAAGCGTGTCGCAGTAATGCGACACGCTTTTTTGTTATCTTTGGGGAAGTCCGTTCTGCCGGTCATATAATACCAGCAAACTCCCTTTTTCTACGGAAATTTCCGCAGGTTCACCGATAAAATGGTTGCTAACTCCCAGAGGGAAGCCGGCAGTGAGTGTGCCGTCTATCAGCGGATACTGTAACCCTGAGAGGGTGACCCCTTTCGCATCTGCGCCCATACAGAACACGGACACGATTCCCGTTGCTTCCCGGCTAAAACGGATACGCCCGTCTTTGACACAGGTGACGATGTAATCCTTGCCGATTAAATAGCCTGTGGCATTCCGGTCTGCCAGATATTGCAAAGCCTGAAAGTTGGCAACGGTGTGGTCAAGCCGGGGACCGTCCAGACTGCCGTATATGAGAAACTCCCCATAGCCTAGTTCCAGTC
>JAZSAD010000072.1:0-37169 GCA_045601715.1 Faecousia sp. | reverse complement strand
GTCTTGGGCTTCCATTACCACGTCCACCAGTTCGTATCGGTCGGTGTGCCATTGTTTGATGCCCCGGAGGTATCGGGAGCGGCGCTTGTCATCGATGATGAATGGCATAACATCGTGACGGAGGCATTCCTTGAACATAAGCAATCTGCCCACGCGACCGTTGCCGTCTTCAAAGGGGAATATTTCCTCGAAGCGGACGTGGAAGTCCAGAATGTGGTTGCGCTCGATCTCGGTTTGTTTCTCGTAGCCTGCAATCAGTTCTGCCAGACTGGAATGGATTTTGTCCGGGTGCAGGAGCTGGCGATCCCGGGGTCGGGATGTAACCGTCCGGTACTCACCGGGGCGAACCTGATCACGGTAGGCATCCACGGTGCCGGTCATCAGAATCTGATGCAACTTTCGAATGAGTTTCTGGCTCAAGGGTTCCATTATGTGATCCAGGATGTAATCCACGCAATGGATGTGGTTCAGCACCTCGATCACGTCAGATACCTTCAAAGGCTCGAAGGATTCCCGAACCTTACCTTTTTTGAAGATTGTTTCCACCTGCTGACGGGTCAAACGGACGCTTGCCATCCGTGAGGAAGAGTAGGTAAGGTCAATTACGGTAAAATCGTACAAACCGTGAAAATTCCGCTTTTTCTTCTGATTTTGCAGCTTTTTGGCCAGTTCCGGCAACTCTTGCTCGGATGTATACTCCAAATCTGTCCGTGTAGGCCGGATTGCATCCTCTGGGATGCGCCAAACACCGTTTTGGAACACCACTCCGGGCACTCGTCCTTGGTTGCAATAACGCTTCACTAACGAAACATTTATACCCCATTTTAACGCAGTTTCTTTTGCAGATAAGTAACTCATACAATATTCCTCGCATTCTTTGATTTGGTGTTGTAGGTCGCTACTTTTGCGGTAGGTCGCTACTTTTCATCTTGAATAAATCTTGAATTACGACGAAACACTGTATACCAACTGTCACATAATGTATTTTTATTCGTGATTTTGGTGCTATTTAGTCCACTTTATCCATATGTATTCATTCTGTCCACCTCCTGAGGCCATGGCATTCAAGAGGTCAGCGGTTCGATTCTGCTTATCACAACAGCCTTCTTTCATGCATTTTACAGGAAGCAAAATACTAAAACAACCTGCCGTCTCCGGTCCGGAGACGGCAGGTTTGCCGTTATTTACTTTTCATACTTTACGGAGCTCTTGTGCTTGTAGGGCTTCACATTATAATTCCTAAACATCCATGTCAGCGCCCAGAAGAAGGCCAACATAGCGGGGATCAGCGGTGCCAGATAGAAGCAAGGCACCGGGATCATCTTGTACAGCCACTCCAGCAGACCCACTCCCTCGGGGTCGTAGACATAGGAGAACGTATTCTCCAGCGCCAGCTTGCCCACTCCCATGAGCCACTCACAACAGCCGTAGACCACGAGAAAATATGCAACCACACAGCCTGCCGCCGGCAGAATATACTTCTTCTGGGGTTTCAGGCGGCCTGCCGCCATCATCCACAGAGGCAGCGCGATGGCGAACACATGGTTGAGCCAGAAGTTGAGCACAGGAGGATCGTACCAGTGCATCGTCGCCCAGGACTTGGGGAAACTGAGCATCACCGTAGCCGCGGCGAACATAGAGAACATGAAGGAATACTGCCTTGCCAGTTCGAACTTCGGCACAAGCATCAGCAGCACCAGCAGGAAATTAAAGTTGCATACCTGCAGCATCTGTATGGCCAGCGTTTCCCAGCGCAAATTCTCAAAAGATGTGGTCATCCCCATGGCGTAGCGCCAGAAGATGCCGCCGGCGCACAGGAGCGCGCCCAGCGCAAAGAGAACATTCTGCCCCCGGCGGGTGAGCTTGCTGGCTGCGAACATGGTCGCAGCGATAAATGCCACTGTGACCATAAGCAGGATCAAATGGGTTTGATCAAAGGGTTTCATACAATCACCCCGTTACAGTGATATCGTAAGTGGTTTCGGCAATGATGCCGTTTTCAATGTATTTGACAGTCAAGGTATACTTGCCAGGACCTTTCACATCTTCCCAACCGAAAATATAGCTGTTGACCAAAGAGACCCGGTATTCCGATCCATCCACATATTCGCACAAAATCACACCGCCATTGGTATCCAGCCATTCTCCGGTCTTATACTCCGTCTTAGGCATCTCTACCAGCTTGATTCCCTTCAGGACAGGAGTAGGCTTAGGTGGCTCCTGCACATTGACGGAGAAAGTGGCGATAAAACCTTGGTATTCTACCGTGATGGTCTTAGCGCCAGCTGCTTCACTATCAAAGCCTGTGAGCTCGCACTTGTTTGCGCGAACAGTAAAGGTCTCACCGTTGTTTCTGGTCACACGCACCCGCATACCGTCATAATTGACTTCTTCGCCAATCAGGTAAATAGTTTTTTCCGGCAGTGTAGAAACTGTGATATTGTTGATCTGCTGACCGTGTTCCTGGATTGCAGGCAGCACAACGGTTAGAACGATCACAGCCGCCACCACGACGATGCCAAGAACAATACCCAGGATGACTTTCGGATCGAGTTTACTGAGGAAGTTGGGCTTTTTGTTCGCCCTCTCCACCTTCATGGGCTTTTCGGTCTGCACCTTGCCGGGCCTGCCAAAGGAAATGGCTTTGGCTTTTTCAGGCTTAGGTGCCTTGGGGGCCTTGGGCGCTTTGGCCGGCTTGCTGGATTTCACCGTTTGCACGGTGGAATTAAATTTCATTGCCTTTTCAGCCTTGGGAGCTTTCGGAGTTTTATTAACCGGCTTTTCCTTCTTGGGCTTTGTAGGTTTATATTGCATATCCATAGGGTTTCTCCTTTTTCTTTAGAAAGGATAGGGTTGGCCACCCACCCCAAACGGGGCGGGTGGCAGAGTTATTATGCTTAGCCTTGCAGATAGGTGTTGATCAGATCGAGAATACCCTCGTAGGTAAACTGACCCTTTTCAACTGCGATCTTGAGGTACTGAACATTCAGTGCAGCAAACTGCTCATAGGTGAGGTAATCTGCGAATTCCTCATAGGTATACAGACCGTACTTCTCAACGTCGGCCTTCAGCTGATCAGCATCATACATCATGTTGTCGCCGATCTGGAAGTAGTCGAACAGAGGAGCGTCGTCCTTGTGGAAGGTATCAGAGAGCATGCCCTCAACAATGAAATTGTAGTAGTATGCGCTCATGATGGAGTAACTGGTGGTGTACTCGTTCACAACGCAGTAGTCAACCAGCTTGACAGTCTTGTAGCTGTCGCCGTCCACCTTCACAAATTCGTGTCCGACGAAGTCTGCCACATTTGCAGTGTTGATCAACGCAAATGCATTGGCAGTCTTATCGAAGAATCTGTGGCCGTTAATGGTCTTGACGGTTGTGCCGTCATCGAAGACCAGGGTCAGAACGTCGAAGTAATCCGTACCCATGTCGAAGATGATTGCAGCGGGAACAGTCTCGTACTTGCCTTCATAGAAGTTCCAAACCATCAGCTGATCTTCGTAGGTCACATACTGGATTTCCTTCTGCGTGCCGTCTGCCAGCATTACCAGGGTGTCAGGAGTGACACAGCCGCCGGAAGGACAGGTGTGTGCAGGCTCTCTGAAGCGGATGTAGTAGTAATACTTCTCGCAGCCTTCTGCCTGGAAGGAGAATTCAACAGTCTTGTAGGTATCACCACTATTGGTAGAACCGTCCGCAGCACTCTTCCGGCACAGCCCGTTGTCATATTTTGCATATCCGTCCCAGTCGCTTGTGCCGCCCTTCAAGCTGGCAACAGAAGTGATCCATTCCAGACCGGCAGGCATTGCAGACAGGTTGGAAGTGGCGTTGTAGGTGGTTGCTGTACCGCTTGTATTGTACCAGGTGATAGAAACACCACCAAAGATGGGGTAGTAGCCGGTAAAGTCAGAGGAGTTATCCTTAATCTTTACATCTACGATAGGCGCATAGATGCCGTTGCCCACATGGAAGAACTTGGAGGAATCGGTAAACTCAGGCACCTTGTAGGTCTTGCCGTTGTAAACCACTTCCTTGGTTCCGGTGGCATTGGTGAAGTTGAACTCAGGTTCCTTCTGCTTGGGATCGGTGGTAACTACATTCACAACCAGGGTGTAGGTGTAGCTCTCGGTATCATCGGTAGCTACACCGTTATTGTTGTAAACCTTGTTGTCCTTTACTGTGTAGGTAATGACACATGTCTGGTCCTCAGTGAAGGTAATCTTCTTGCCGGTGTAGTTGGTGCCGTTTGCAGTAATGGTATGCGTCAGGGCTACACCGTACTTCTGAGCAGTAAATACATTGGGATCGAACTCGCCGGACTGACCCTTTTCGAAGGTTACATCAGCAAAACCGTTGCTGTACTTGCTCCAGGTAATTGTGGGAACAGTAATGGCCTGCACGTCAGGAGTCCAGGTGTATGCGTTGATTCTGTAGGTCAGATCGTTTGCAGTAGCGCTGTACTGATCGTTTCTGACAGAAACTACGAAGCCCGTTTGTCCTAACTTGGAGACCACCTTGGAGGAATAAGATGTGGGATAGGCCACATTGCTTACGCTGACATCAGCGTCCATGCAGATGATACCAAGATTTACATACTTCACATTGTTGATAGTGTGAATGTACTCAGTGTTTGCGAAGATTTCATCGATGAAGGTGCTTAAACCAGTTACGGAAGGCATATACTTTTCGTCAGCCTCGCAAATCCAGTTGTACTGCTTCAAATCTCCCTTTACTACGATCTTGGAAGACGCTGCAGCACCGTCGTTAAACACGATGCCCATACCTGCAACGTTACTATTCGATGCATTGGGCTCATTGATCGTGGTCAAACCGTCGATGGTCAGAGTGCCGTTTTCCACATTGATATTGGCAAATCTTGCGCAATCCAGTACAGTATTCACGATTTCAAGATCGGCCTTTGCAAAGATATTTGTACGGGTGCCGAAAATGTAAGAATTGGAAATACGCGCGCTTCCGCCAATGTAAACAGCAGAGGAGTAATAGTCCTTGGTGGAGCTGGTGGCATAATCCGTATAAACGCCACCGATAATTCTTACATTGTCCAGATCAGCGTTATTCAGATTGATGATACCATTGCCGCTCTTACGACCGGCTGTAATATCAAACTTAAAGCCGTTGCCATAAAGGATTTTGTGGTTGATGGCATCGCCAGTCAGAGAGAAGGTGCCGTCGGAAGCCAGCTTGATGTCGTTGAGCAGGATGTTGTTGGCATCGCTCTTGAGCTGAGATGCATCGGTGATATTGTAGCCCTCAACAACTTCCACAGCCAGCTCAGTTGCGCCCTTAGCGGTGACGACCTCGATGATGGCCACGCCGGTGCCGCTGAACTTAACGGTGCTCTTGGTCCAGTCGCTGTTAGCAGTATAGGTAGCTGCAAAGCCGGTACCGGAGGTTGCAATAGCAACGCGTCCGTTGGTGCCGGTGGACTTGGAAGCATCATAAATGTTTACAGATTCAATCTTAACTGCCTTACCTGCTTCCACGGCGCTAAACAGCTTACCCAGACTGAATGTATTGCCGTTACCCACGCGGAACAAATAGTCGCCCATGGTAACACCGGTAGCGATCTGATTCTTCTTCAGGCCAACAGAGGAGTTATCCTTAACGGTAACCGTGTAGGTCTGGGAGATGTAAGTATGATCGGCAGTACCGTAGGTCACAGTAATGGTCTGCGTGGGGTTGGTTGCAATCTTGGCAGGATCCAGCCTCAGAGTTTTGTTGTTCTCGATGGTAAACAAAGTGCCGGAGGTTGCAAAGTTGATCGCAAATTCGGTGTTCTGCAGCTTGACATAGCCGCTCTGGGTATCACCCACAGCATCCAAAGCAAGGGCAAACTCCGTTGCCTCGGTGTAGGACAGATCAAATGCGCCATTGGTAGCAGGAGCCGTATGGGTTGTGCCGTCCAGCTTCCAGGTCAGTGTGGTGGGGAACACCAGCTGAACATTGATGGAATGCGTCTTGGCAGGATCCTTTTTCAGGGTCGCGGTAATGGTAGCGAAAGACTTCTTCGCGTCAGGCTTTGCTCCCGCCTTAAGCGTAATGACACCCTTATTCACTTCAATGGGCGCATCTCCAGTTACCGTCCAATCTACCAAGCTGTTGGAAAGCTTATCCTTGAGGGTCAGTTTTGCGCTGCCGAAATCCCACGCCAGGTACAGAGCACCCTCGTAGAAATAATCCGCATCAGCGCCAACGTTGCCACTATTGTTATAGGTGATCTCAACATTGATGCTTTCCATGCCACCCTGAGGTTTTACTTCGACAACAAGCTTCTTATCACCGTTTTCATCGTCATATACAATTTCAAAGGCGTTATCCGGATCGAAATAACACTCATTGCCATTGGGCAGCACACCACCGGGTACCACGATAATCATGTTGCTATCCATTGCACCCATATGGAAGATATCTTTCAGCTCTTCCTTATTTGCAACATTCACATGTACTTCAACCTTGCCGTCAAACAAGCCGGACCAAGCGCCGTCGCCCACCTTTGTATCGGAAGAAATTTCGATTTCAATGCCTCCGGGAGCGACCTTAATGGGAGGGTTCTCCGGGTCTTTGTCTGTTTCCTCAACGACGCCTTCTACATCGTCAACTACTTTATCCGGATAGTACATATAAACAATCTTATCATCCACTTCGGTGGTGGACACAGACCGATACCAGTATTCTTGCGCGCCTTCGCATGCAAAAATACCGTAGTCTGTCTCAAGCGTAGTCACCGAAACTTTGCCGAAGAGTTTCTGCTCAAGGGTATCCTCTGTGGCCTTCAGTTGATTCAGCGCATCTTCGTAAGCCTGCTCATCATCAAGGCCTTCCAGCTTGGCGATGGTGCTGAGGACGCCGCCCTTGCAGCCCAACAGGTAATAGCCCGGAATCAGGTCAGAACGCAGGCTTGCGGGAGAGAAAGTTCCCTTCCCGCCACCAATCATAGGAACCGCGCTCATAGTGGGGGCGGTAGGTGTGTGGGCGGCCAGGTCCGCAATCTCTTCTGTGGTACCCACGATTACCGTCTTATTGGTATAGTCATACCAGAAATAGTAGCCGTGCTTGGCGCTCTTGGGGCTCAGTTGCGTCTCAAAATAGTCCGCTCCATAGAACTTGTTGATCACATCTTTCAAATCATTTTCATTCTGAATCTCCCGATCAACACTTTCCATAGCAAGCTGAATATTCAGCGAAGCGGCAAACTGCCGGTCTGCGCTGATGTTCGCCTGCCGGATCACGCCGGAAACAGCGGGGATCATCGCTGCGGCCAAAATGGCGATCACTGCAATGACAATGACCATCTCGACGATGGTGAACGCTTTGCGATTTTTATAACTCTTCATCTAAAAATCCTCCCTTTCAGATTACTCTACATTCAACGTCATAAGTTCCTGAATGCTAGTAGTGCCGTTGAATACAAGGCTTCGGCAGGAGCTCCACAGAGGAACCATACCATTTTCCATACCGATCTTACGCAGCTTTTCCAAATTGGTTTCTTCTATAACTGCGGTTTTCATATTCTCATTCATATACATCAGCTCATGTACAGCAATACGTCCCTTGTAACCGGTATTGTTGCAGAACTGGCAGCCCTGAGGGCGAGCAATACTGACAGGCTCGCTAATGCCCAGAACTTCCATTTCCTTTGCTGTAGTGCGGCCTTTTTTCTTACAGGCCGGGCACAGACGCTTCACAAGACGCTGAGCAATGACACCCACCAGCGCATCCACCAGCAGATAGTTCTGTATGCCCATATCCTGCAAACGCACTATGGCGCCAGGGGCATCATTGGTGTGCAGGGTGCTGAACACCAAGTGGCCGGTGATGGCGGATCGGACCGCAATCTCCGCAGTTTCTTCGTCACGAATCTCGCCGATCATAATGATGTCCGGGTCCTGGCGGAGAATGGAACGTAGCGCAGCTGCAAAGGTCATATTTGCTTTGGTATTAACCTGGGTCTGATTAATGCCCTGCATAGTGTACTCCACAGGGTCCTCAACGGTGACGATATTGACCGTACTATCGTTCACTTCCTTCAAAAAGGAGTATAGCGTAGTAGACTTGCCGCAGCCGGTAGGACCGGTCAGCAAGATGATTCCGTGAGGTTTGGCCAGCATCTTATCCACCACAGCGTTCTCCGCCTCGGTGAATCCAAGATCTGCGCGGGTAAACTGGAAGGAACTCTTATCCAAAATTCGGATAACAAACTTCTCACCAAACACCGTGGGCAATGTGGACACACGGAAGTCATATTCCTTTCCGCCCACCACCATATTAATACGGCCGTCTTGGGGGATACGGCGCTCCGCAATATTGAGGCCGGCCAGAATCTTCAAACGGGCGCAAATCGCGGAATACGCCTCAATGGGAAACTCTGCCCGTTCCTGCAAGTCGCCGTCGATTCGGTACCGGACACGGACATTCTTTTCAAAGGGTTCGATATGGATATCGCTGGCGCTGTATGGAATGGCTTCCTTGATAATGGAATCCACCAAACGTACAGCGGGGTTATTAATTACATCGTCTTCTTGAACTACAGCAGCGCTCTCACCCATCTGCGTAGCCACCAGTTGCTCGGATTTCTCGCTGTTTAGGTCTTCCAGCGCCGAGGTTGTGGAAACCACCGCAGAAACGGAGTCAACATAGCGATCGATCTGCACAGGGGGCACCAGAACATAATCGATTCTGGCGCTAAATTGGACTGCAAGGGCTGCCCGGGTATGGCAATTCAGCGGCTTACCGGTAGCAACCAGCAAAACACCGTTTTTATCATAGCTCACCGGAATGATCTTATGCTTTTTCATAAAATCATAAGTAAATAAATCGAATAGAGACTTATCGATCTCCAGCATATCGATCTCAATTGAAGGCATGCAGTAGTATTCACCCAATGCCTCCAATTCTGTGGTCTCCGTGATCAATTCTTTAGCCAGCAAATAATCCCTTACGGAGACATCCAGACGTTTGCATTCCTTCAAGATCTTGTCTGCATCCTTACGAGAGATCAAACGTTTATATATATAGAATTGTAAAAGTTCGTGATTTCGATTCATACATACAGCGCGAGGAAGCTCGCGGCTTCTGCCTTGAGCGGGACGCGCCTTCGCCTCCTTCGGAAACTTTGATTAAATTCCTTTTACAGGAAACAATCAGATATTTAGGTTGCTCATAATAGAGAGCATAGGAGAATACACAGCAATAAACAGTGTGCCGATAATCAGACCCATCACCATCAGCATAATCGGCTGAATTTTGGAAGTCAGGGAATTTAAGGATGTTTCCACTTGGTTATCAAAGAATGCACAGGAGCGCATCAAAACCTCATCCAATGTGCCGGTACGCTCACCAATGGTGACCATTTGGAGCATCATAGGAGGGAACAAATCATACGTCTCAAACGCAACAGTCAGCGCCATTCCCTGCCGGACACTTTCCGCTGCCTCATGGAATTTATGCTTCATATATCGGTTGCCGATGATTACTTCCACGGATTTCATCGCCGTATTCAGATCCATACCACTGGATAGCAGCAAGCCAAAGGCTCGGGCAAACCGCGCCGTCAGCAGGTTGCGCTGAATGGTTTTCACCACAGGCAGTTTCATTTTCAGCTTGTCAAAGAAGAATGCGCCGGACTCTGTGCGACCAATCAAAATCAAGAGAAGCGCCACCAGTATCACGCCCAACAGCAGGACTTTCCAGTAGCCCAGCAGAAAATCGGACATATCATACACGACCTTGGTAATACCGGTGATCTCCACATTCATTTGACTCATGGCCGTGCGGAATGTGGGCACAACCACAAGCATCATAAGGATCACAACGCCCACCGTCATAGCCAGCAGCATCATAGGATAGGACAAAGCGCTTTTGACCTTGCTCTTGATAGCCGTATCACTCTCGTAATAATTGGCAAGGGATCCAAACACAAGCTCCATCTTGCCGCTCATCTCGCCCACACGCACCATACTACGGAAGAAATGGGGGAATACCTTCTTGTGCTTACGCAGTGCGTCAGACAAGAGAAGTCCGCTCTTCACATCTTCATATATGACTTGCAACAGCTTGCGGAAGTAGGGAGAATAACGTTGATTACGCAGAATGTCCAGGCAGTCCAGAATCGGAATGCCGGTGTTCTGCATAATAGAAAACTGACGGCAGAAGGTAGTTAGTTCCGACAAAGAAACTGAGCTGCCCACAGAAAGGGTAAAGAATGCGGACGGCGTATCATTTGTATAAGCCTTCGCCGAAATCAGGTACAAGCTCTGCTTGGCCAGCTGCGCGGCCAGATCATGCTCATCGTTAGCAATAAACGTGCCTTTGATCTTCTGTTTCTGCAGATTAACTGCGATATATTTATATTTCTGCACAGCAGAGCCTCCATTCAAAAACAATTTTTATCAACCCAATAAAAGTCCAATATACCAGGTAAGAATAGGCGCGCCGGACAGCAACGCCACCAGCATACCACCCACAATAAAGGGGCCAAAGGGATATTCGGTGGTCCGGTCCTGGTTTTTAGCGCGGTTCAGGATCACCAGCACGATACTGCCCACCACAGAGCCGATCAGCACTGCTAAAATAAGCTTCTGCCAACCCAGCAACAGACCGGCAGCAGCAGCCAGCTTCACATCTGCAAAGCCAAGGGCCTCCCGCTTCAGCGCCCAAATTGCGCCAAAGTACAGCGCGGCAAACACACCGCCACCCACAAGCGCGCCAATAATATGATCCTGCGGGCGGGTATAGCTGTCATGAAACATAGTGATAAGACCTGCAAAAGCAAGCAGAATCACAAAGCGGTTAAAAATCAGCATATGCTCCAGATCAATGAAAAAAATGCAAATCAAAACGGAGCAGACGATGGCGCTTACGACTGCATACACCGGATTCTCCTGCCAGAACAGCGCCACGCTCAAAAGCCACAGCGCCATATTGGCCAGCTCCACCACAGTGTAACGCACCGAAATCGGCTCACGACACTTCCGGCAACGACCGCCCAGCATTAGATAGGACAGCACTGGGATATTGTCATACCACTTCAGCTGATATTCGCAGACGGTGCAGTGGGAGCCGGGAAACGCCAGGCTCATCTGTCTGGGCAGACGATAGATAACTACGTTGAGAAAGCTGCCCACACACAAACCCAGAAGACCGCTCAGGATATAAACACAAATCAGGATATACTGCTCCATCAAAGCCTCCTATCAAGTATTAAAACGTATTCGCCTCGTTGTACTGACCTAGGAAAAATCCGCCGTACAGCTCCAGATTCTTGGCCGTAGTCATTTCAATCCCATTCGACAGCAAAGGCGCAAAGGTAACGCCGTGGCTCTCCCGTCTCTTATTGACAACATCAAATAAGAAGTTATACTCCGCCGGCATATTCACATACACCGTATCCAACTTATCCAGAGAAACGATATCCCGGTTGTTACCAATCAAATCCAGCGCCCATTTAATGAAAATACGGAAGTTTTCATACAAATAGTCATCCTGAGACTGGGGTACGGGCCGCTGCATAAATTTGGGCAGCTTGCGGGGCACCTTGCGCAGCGTGCCGTCCCTGCCCTGGCTGGTCGTAGTTTCCTCGCCAGTCTGTCCACTGGGAATCTCGCCCTCCATAGTCAGTTGCTTGGCGCGGGCGCGTTCCTTGGCGTTAAGCACCAAAAGCTCACCGGCACGGTGATCAAAGAGCATATCCTCCTCAGCCAAACGGGACTTGTGGAGCATTTCATAGCCGAAGGGCAGGTCGTAATAGCCCATCGTGCAGCCGCGCACCACAAAGGCAAATCGGGAATAGTTCTCCTTAATATCCAGCAGCAGGAAAGTGTCGCCCTTCAGCTTTGGGTTCAGCGCGAAAGCGCCATTGACCATTGCATTGGAAGCAAATGTAATGCCGGTGACGGCCACGCCGCTGTCCGCAAAGGTCTGACGCACTTGGTCCAGAAGATCCCGGCGCGCACCGGCCAGACCAAAGGTGGCCACCTGCTTGTTCTGCTGCACAGGATAGGTCACCAGACTCAGATCCTCCGCATTCTTATAAACTGACTCAATGGCCAAGCTTAAGGAATGCTGCATAGCCTTGCGGTGGATCATCGGCACGCTAACCATATCCAGCAGGAAAAGCTGGTCCGGCAAAATGACTGCTGCTTTTTGCAGATCCATTTTCGGTTTCTTTTCCCGCTGCTGCTTCACGATCTTAGTCAGTCGATCATAAAACTCCTGGTCAAAGGCCCGGGGTTTATAGTTGGCAGAGCTGGTCTTCATAGCGCGCTGATCGCCGGTGGCGGTGCAGAAGTGGATGGTCTCAGAAAGAGGCTCTATCGCAATTACTGCGCCCTGGGCAACACTTTTGCCGCCAAACATATTATCAAACATAGGCATAGGGTCGTCACGCTCCTATTTCTTGTGTAATTTCCAAAGTTAAGATGTGTTCGTCAATGGTGGCTCCACCGGATGATCTTGCCACCCTCCAGTGCCACAGTCAGCAGCGGTGCGCCGGCTCTGTCGGTAATCAGTAGAACATTATTCCCTGTTACCTCGGGGAATGTGTCAATCCCGTCGCCGTTCAGCTTTGCGATCCAGGCAGAGCCATTCCATTTAAAGGCGGCGTAGTCGGCAAATGCATTCCCTTCCGGTGTCTTGCCTGCAAGGATATCCTCTGCCAGCCTGTCTACCGCAAGCTGCTGACGCAGCTGGGTCTCCTGGCGGACTATATTATCCTTGCCAAGCAGGGCAACGCTGACCAAAAGGGTGCTGCAGGCAAATACCACAAACAACACCAATAGGGCAAGCTCCATTCCCATTCCTTTACGGTCAGCAGCCTTGCCCTTCATGCGTATGCAATTGTGTTTTTTATTTACTGGTCTCATATATCACTTCGTCGTTTAGTTTTACAACGTAATTGTCCGTACCGGAGACGGATGTGACCACCACCTGCACAGTGGAATCACCTTCCGTAAGGGAAAAGACACTATTGCCGTCCACAGCTGCGGCAGTACCGAAACCCGCCTTGATCAGATCCAGGGTTTTGCCCAGCATTTCTGTATCTTCTGCAAAGCGGACGCATTCCACGGCGCTTTGGCAGTAGCCCAGGGCGGCAGCCTTTTCTTTGTATTTCAAATCAGATTTCACTGAAGCAACCACCACACTGATAGCGGCGCCGGTGACGATTACCACCGTGGCCATGGCCACAATGACTTCCGTCATAGAGATACCCTTCCGGTCACGCAGCAACTTTTTCAGCAGCTTCATCAGAAGGCACCTCCTTTTTCTCCCACGTGGGGATTCACGCAAAAGGTGTAGGTTCCCCGCTCACCGGTGACGACGCAGTACAGAAGATACTCCGTTTCTCCGGCAGCGGTTTTCTTTGCTAAATGAAATTCCATAGATTCCACACTCTCTGTGCGGACAGTCAGAGTCTTTCCATCCGGCAGCTGCCCCTTCAGCGCGCCATAGGCAAAGGACAGGGTCAATCCCCCATCGGTGACCACTTTGCTGCCGGACCGGGTGATTGTCAGACCCGGTACGGAGGAGTCCGTTACCAAGGTCGCCGGATCGGCCGCTTGCAGGGACAGGACGGCATTTTCCTTGGTGACCGCAGAGAGCCATGCCTCCACGCTGCTTTTTAACACAACCCGCTCCTGCTGCGCGTCTAAATTATCAGCGCTTGCCCCTGTGCGCTCACTGATCAGAAGGGTGAAGGAGACGACCATCACGATCATAATGGCGACCACGGCAAGGGCAACCATGATTTCAGCCAGAGTCGCGCCCCGGCGGCTTTTCCAATTGAGTAGCACGGCGCGTCTCCTTTCTGCGGGTCTTTAGGAAGAAACACCACAACACCATATGGGTGCTGTGGTGTTTTCAATGCTTATGTAGGGGTTAGGGATTAGCTGTGGCAAGTGCCACCAGTAGCATTGCCACAAACATCACATTTGCTGTCTGCCGTACCTTCATCCTTAAAGGCATGCACAACAAGATCAGTAGCAGCATCAAAAGTGACGGTAAAAGTTTCGCTGGTCTTTTCAGCAGGAGCCTTGCCGGAAGTCTTAACAGCGCCGTCCTCGATGACATAGGTCTTGCCATTGAGCAGGATGAACAGGTTTTCAGTGAAACCTTCTTCAGCAGCATACTTGATGGTGTAGTTAGTATACTCATTCTTTACTTCCTGCAACAGAGCGGTGTCGTTAGCATCCTTGATGACGTTGCCGAAGGTGGGAACCAGGACGGTAGCCAGGATGGCGATCACAGCGATGACGATGACCAGCTCCACTATGGTGAAGCCCTTGCGATTGTTCTTCTTGTTCATGGGAATCAGTCTCCTTTTTTATAAATTACGGGGACGCGGGCAAGCCGTTCCCCTTTTTTTGCGCTCCAGTCAAAGAGCACCTTGTTTACGGTTACATCATAACATAAAAATCCTGTATTTGCAAGCTAAAATTGAGAAAATCCGCAAAATTAGTACATGTTGTGGAGTTTATTATTCACGGAGCATACAGAATGTGGAAAATCTGTCAATCCCTGGTGTTAATAATCTTCACCGGCTGGATTTTTCCAATTCTGGTCATGGGGATGACCAAAGAGATAATTGCCAAGAGGCCAATGAGAATCAAATTCCGGAGCACCACCTGGGGAATGAACACCAGCACATCCAGATCCAGCACCAGCTGGCTGGGTACCATCTCCCGCAGAGAGGCCAAAAACAGAGTGTTGGCCGGCTCTATCAGGAAGTAATACCCGAAACCGGAAATAAGGCTTGTGAGCACCGCAATTAAGAAGATCTGCAGGCCAAAAACAAAGTTGATCGTACCCCGGTTCGTACCCACCGCCTTCAAAATGCCGATCTCGTGGTACTTATCCTGGACCATCTTGGCGGAGAAGTTGACGAAAACAAAGACCACTGCGGCGCAAAGGACAACATTGACAAAGCGGAAAATCTTCACAAACAGATTTACACAGCGGGTCAGCGTAAGAATGCCCTCCAGTGTAACGCTGTTCTGCACAAAACCTCGCTCATCCGCCACTTCCAGTATATCGGACAGATGGCTCAGTCCGTCGAAATACACACCGGTCTGTCGGATATGGTTCTTGGCAAACAGGTCGCCCAGACTGGGGCTCACAATGCAACCATTGCCCTTATGCAGCGCCACAATTTCCACCTTTGCCGTAGTCAGAGGGGTCGTATGCTCCGTATCATAGTAGGCATACTGAGCCATATCAGCAGAATGAGGTGTAAAGGTATCAAGATTATCCGCATTATAATTCGTACCGAACATAGCATTGTACATCTCGTGACCTATGGTTACCTGACTGCCCTGCAAATCGGTTTCCACATACGCAAATGCCCGGGGAATGATATAGGACTTTCCATCAACACTCAGATCAAAGCTCCAAAAATAGTCCTTGCCTTGGGATGCCAAATAATCCTGGATATAATTGGGGTTAAAGGTATAGGAATAGGACAAAAAGGTGTACAATTCGCTGCTCAAACGCTGAAATTCTTCATCGTTATACAGAACTTCCAGATCCGTTTCCTTTTGATCCACTACCCGGTCGATCAACTCATCATACCGATCCTTATAGTTGGTATTGATAATACCGTTGATGGTGATCACGCCAGCCGGAGAATCCTCCATAGCATAAGTGCCCAACAGATCAAAGTAAGACTTTCCTTTAAACTTACTGTTGGCGGCCAAAATCGCATCTGCCAGATAGTCCGTGATCACTACGCCCAGGGGATCAAACTCCCGAACCATAGCGTGATACTCCAGCTGGCCCAGCTTTTCTTCAAAGAAAGCCTCGTCCACCACCACAGTACCCAAGGATTCCACAGCGATCACTCCATAGGAGAAATAACTGGTCTTGATGCCGGCAGCATTTTTATAATTTGTGACGGGAACAGATACGCTCAAAATGGGATAGGTTTTTCCGTCAAATCCTGTATCTGCAAAAGCCTGCAGATCCTCCTGGGTCACAGCGGCGTGATATTTGCGAGCGTTCTTGTTATCCCCGTCTACAGATATCTCCTTGCTCAGAACGATGGATTTCTGCTCTGCTTTCGCCATCTGCTCCGCAATAATGCGGTTTCTGTCAAAATTGATATAGGTCTGAGACAGCAGTATGATCAGTAGGATCAGCGACAGCGGGATCGTCATCGCCATAATACGGATCAGTTTGGTCTTCAAAAACACTATGCTTAGGGCGATCACACGGCCAAGGGACAGTCTTGTTTTGACCAAACCCCGGTTCTCCCCTGTTTCCTCCAAATCCCGGGTGGGCTGAAATTTATCCCTGCGGAGGACAAGGCGCTTCACGGACTTGTCGGCAATGCCATGATTGATGAGCGCAGCATCTTCCTCCGTCATCGGCCGGTCACCGGGGTACTGAATGGTATCGCCCTCCAGCGCTGCCCCATCCGGATAGTCCGGATTTCGGGTCACATCGTCCATAATCCGGCCTTCAGACAGATCAAGGACTCTGTCTGCATTGGCATAGACCTCCGCAGTATTGTGGGACACCGTCAGCACCAGGCAGTCGCTGGACAAATCCTTTAAAATCTGCATAACTTCCTTGGTGTTTCTGTCATCCAGGTTGCCGGTAGGCTCGTCTGCCAAAATGATCCGGGGACGCTTGACGATCGCCCGGGCAATGGCTACACGCTGCCGCTCACCGCCACTCAGTTCGCTGGGATAGCGATCCTCATAGCCTGCCAATCCCACCTGCTCCAGTGCCTGGGACACCAAGGCCTTATCTCCCATTCGGCGCAAATCCAGCACCAGCTTCACATTCTGGCCAACTGTCAGATCGTCGATCAGGTGGTGATCCTGGAATACAAAGCCGATACAGCTATTACGGTAATCCACAAATTCCGCTTCGTTCATAGCGCAAATGTTATTGCCGTCCACTTCAATCGTGCCGGAGCTGGCGCTGTCCAGTCCGCCTATCAGATTCAGAAGGGTGGACTTGCCGCTGCCGCTTTTACCCAACACGAATACCAGGCCTCTGTCTGGCAGTATCAGATTTACATCCTTCAGGGCATGGTGCAGCTGCCGCCGTTTGGACTGATAAAACTTATTCAGGTTGGTGATCTTGATCATAACCATACAACTCCTGCTTTGAAATCAAAGTTACCTTATTTTAACACATTTCGCCTGGAAAGTCTACCCTATTCTCCTCCCTTTCTCTGTAGTGCATTGACTTGCGCCCATTTCTCGTGTATAATAATTCGGCAAAACGATACCGAGAAATCTCATATTCCCGGATATTCTATTTATAAAAGGAGGGAAGGTGTGTTTTCTGCAGCTGCGGGCTGCAGCTGAAATCCACCGTATCTATGAAACCAATCCGTTCCTTAACCGTGCGGCTGCTGGTGTTTTGCATAGCGCTTTGCCTATGCGTTACAGCTACTGCACCTGTTTTCGCAGCGGGGGGCACTGTTGACAGCATCATTCAAAAGCTGATGACAGTTCTTGGTATGTCCCAAAGTGACTACAACAATTACGCCAGCAACTACGCCGCATCTCTACCCATTGAATATGATCAAAAAACTAATTCCCACTATGTAGCTATGGGTGGTATCTCCGCCGGCGGTCTATCCGTTGTAGGCACCGGCAACTGCTATGCGGCCCAGGTCGCCGACAAGCTTAAGATCCAGTACACCAATGTTGCTGACTATGAGTGTAATGCCACCAATGCGGTGAGCCATGTGGCAACCAACGCCGCCATTGTCAAACAAGCAGACCTGATCACCTTCCAGCTGGATGCCGCTCCCTTTATCCTGAACTGTGCGGATGCTGCGCTGGACAGCACATCTGTAGTTTGGTCTCCCTACATCACAGATTCCTCGCTCATCGCATCTATGCAGGATTTCCGCGCCCAGATTGTGAGTGACTACAGCGCTACATACGGCAAAGATACCGCGGAAAGTATGGCCTCTCTTGTGGAGCGTTTGCTTTATGAATGTGTGGTCTACTGTTTTGAGACTATCAACGCAGTAAAAGAGATCCGCAAATACAACAGCAATGCCGTGGTTTTAGTGTTGGGTCTTTACAATCCCCTCCGCAACCTGGTTTTCAACTCCGGCACACAGACCCTTGATATCAGTGATATTATGGATCAGATGATCGACTTCTGCAATGTTTACTTACTCAAGCATACCTCCGGTATGAAAAACACCGCTTTTGTAGAAGCCTGCGATGCCAGCACCACCGGCTTTGGTTCTGTAACCATAAATGCCCAAGATCAAAACGCCACCAAGAAAGAGCTGCTCAGGATCGTAAACGCATCCAACAAGCAGTACGCCAACAAAGACGGTCACAACTATATGCGCAGCCAAGTGCTCAACGCTTTGACCGACCCTTGCAAGCACCCCAGCACCACCATTAAAAATGCCAGAGCCGCCACCTGCACAACGGAAGGCTACACCGGTGACACGGTATGTACCACCTGCAACACGACTATTCGGACCGGCACTTCCACCCCGAAAACAGACCATAAATACGGCGCATGGGCCCTGTCTAAAGTTCCCGGCTGTACCACAGAAGGCGAGCAGGCGCGCACATGCTCTGTGTGCGGCAAAAAGGAGACCCGCGCCACCTCGGCTATCGGGCACAAGTATAACGCAGGCACGGTAACCAAAAATCCCGGCTGCGAAACAACAGGTATAAAGACCTACGCCTGTACCAGTTCCGGTTGTACCCAAACCAAAACCGAGTCTATTCCTGCAACCGGGCATAAGTATAACACGGGTACAGTAACCAAAAATCCCGGCTGTGAGACAACAGGTATAAAGACCTACGCCTGTACCGGCGCCGGTTGTACCCAAACCAAAACCGAAACCGTTCCCGCTACCGGTCACAAGTTTGATGCAGGCACGATCATCAAAAAGCCCGGTTGCGAAACAGAGGGCACAAAAGCCTACCGCTGCACCAATTCCGGCTGCACAGAAGCCAAAACCGAAATCGTTTCGGCCACCGGACATTCCTTTAATCAGGGCACTATTACAAAAGCGCCGGGCTGCGAAACAGAGGGTGAAAAAGCTGTCATCTGCGCCGTGTGCAAAAAAGCAACCACAGAACCCATTCCCGCAACGGGACACACCTGGGACAAAGGCACTGTCAAAAAGGCCCCAGGCTGCGAAACAGAAGGTGAAAAAGCCTTCACCTGCACTGTCTGCGCTAAAAACACCACGGAGATTATTCCTGCCACAGGCCACACTTGGGACAAAGGCGCAGTAACTACCGCGCCGGGCTGCGAAACAGAAGGTGAAAAAGCCTTCACCTGCACTGTCTGCGCCAAGACCACCACAGAGATTATTCCTGCCACGGGCCATACTTGGAACGAAGGCACCGTAACTACCGCGCCGGGTTGTGAAACAGAAGGTGAAAAGGCTGTCACCTGCACTGTCTGTGGCAAGAACACAACCGAGCCTATCCCTGCCACAGGTCATGCCTGGGATGACGGCACAGTAACTACCGCGCCGGGTTGCGAAACAGAAGGTGAAAAGACTGTCATCTGCACTGTTTGTGCCAAAGCAACCGTGCAGCCTGTCCCTGCAACAGGCCATAACTACAGCAACTACCTATCCAACAATGATGCCACCTGTCAAAAGGACGGCACGAAAACCGCTATCTGCTCCGCCTGCGGCGCAATCGATACGCAGGACGATCCGGGCACCCAAATAGCACACAGCTATAAAAAAGGCGTATGCACCCTCTGCGGCGCAGAGAAACCCTCCAACGGAACAATCTGGTGGATTCTGGGGTCTGTCCTGATCGTCGCTGCCGCTGCAGCCGGCACCCTGTTCTTCCTGAAAAAGAAAAAGCAGCAAACTACCACTGAATAACCGATCTATGAAAAACGCCTCCGACTTCCGGAGGCGTTTTCAATAAAATGGCACAGATCTTTTGGCTTTGTGCCTGCTGAATAAAGAAAAACACCGGCATTGCCGGTGGTTTTCATTTATTTAGGTATTCGCTTCATCCGGCTTCTCCGGTCCGTTTTCAGGCTCTTCCTCTTTCTCCTTCTTGCGCTTAAACAGAATGAAGAAGATGATGAAGAGAACTATAACGCCCAGACCAATGATGAGCCATAAGAGCCAGTTGCAACCCTTCTCCGGCTCTGTGCCGGGCTCAGGCGTACCGGTTGCGGGGATTTCTACGTCCTTGCCTTTCCATCCACAAACCTCACATTCCTGATGCTTCAGGCCAGACTCCGTTTCTGTGGCTTCCTTGGTGGTAACCCACTTCAGCTTGTGGTCTTCCTTTTCCATAATTTCGCCACAGCTGCACACATGCCAGTGGCTCTGATCATCATACAGCCATTCTGTACCGACTGTGTGACCCAATGCCGCAACAGAGCGGGTTTCAGTAGCATTACACTTGGAACAGGTACGGGTCTCCTCACCGTGTTCGGTATCGGTGGGTGCCTTGGTCACCTTCCACTCACCCCAGCTGTGGCCGGTAGCGGCTACCTTGCGGGTCTCGCTGGCATTACACTTGGAACAGGTACGAGTCTCCACGCCCTCTGCTGTGCAGGTAGGCTTGGTAGTTACAGTCCAGTTGCCCCAGCTGTGGCCGGTAGCAGCTACCTTGCGGGTTTCACTGGTATTACACTTGGAACAGGTACGGGTCTCCACGCCCTCTGCTGTGCAGGTAGGCTTGGTGGTTACGGTCCAGTCACTCCAGCTGTGGCCGGTGGCGTCTACCTTGCGGGTCTCGGTCTGGTTACAGACAGAACAAGTACGGGTCTCCTCGCCTGCCTCTGTACAGGTAGGCTTGGTAGTCACAGTCCAGTTACCCCAGCTGTGACCGTCGTTACAGGAACGGACAACCACAGTGTTTCCACCAACCGTAAAGGTCAGACGCTTGGCAGCTGCGTTACCCAAATTGGACACGTTCATATCAATACCCACGTCGGTGGTAGTGCTGGTAGTAGCCAAGATCTTGAAGGTTGCGGTAAACAGAACTCCGTCACCATTTATATCGGTTGTGTTCACAAAACCAACCTGGCCATTATCCAAGTTAGGCAGGAATACACCTGCGGATAAAGCGCCGGCATCAACAGACTTCAGTTCCAGAACGTTTTTGTCATATTGGATGCCCATTCTATAGGTTGCAAAGCCGGGGTTGTCGCTTAAGCTGAAGCTCAGAGTCACTGTCTCTCCGGGGGCTGCAGTAGCGCCGGAAACACTCACCGTAGGAGTCTGCGTAGCAAATACAGCCAAAGCTACGCAAGTGACGACCAGGGCTGCAACAGTCAAAAGACTTAAAAATCTTTTCATAACGATTGCTCCTTTATTTATCCTTCGGAATTTTCACATTCACATTTAAACTTCCACGGGAAATACCGAGATAATTCCTACGGAATACTGCAGAACCAACATCGAATCGAGATTATCGACGACATCATCGCCGTTCACATCACATACAAGCAGGTTCAACGCCTCGGATTCAACCAGACCAACAGAATATTGCAGAATCAGCATTGCATCGAAATTATCTACTACGCCGTTGCTGTCTGCATCACCCAGCAGACCCACCGGCTGCGAGTAAATGGTCAGTGCATTCATTATCTGGTCCTTGATGTATGTATGACCATTCTGATTGGGATTCAGGGCTACTGCCTTGTAGTATGTGAACTCCATCAGGAACTGTTTGATGGTCATCTCCGTCTTCGTGTTGCTGACCTCCACTGCAGGAGCTTCCACAAAGATTGCATCGCCAGTGAGCATCGCTACCAAAAGCGCTTCTGCGTTGGTGGCATTCACCAAATACTGTACATACTCGCCTACTGCCAGCTTGGCGCCTTCAAACTCAACCACAACGTCGTCCAAAGGATTGTACATACCAACAATGACAACCAGTGCGTCCGGGTTGATGGCATTCACTTCCTTGATGACCTTGGGCAGGTTGTAAGCATAAGCAATATAGCTGTATACATAGCTCTCGAGAGCTACGGCAAGCAGTTCAGTCTGTTCAATGCCCAAATATTCGCCGGAAACACCGGACTCTGCCAAACATTTGCGCAGTGCTTTTCTTACAGTCTCAATATAGGGCAGGCCCTCCTCACCAACATACTCTGTCCAGTCAATGTCGAGGGGCACTTCATCTATCAGGTTCATAACCTGTTCTGCCGCAAAATTGCTAAAGCTGTTACTGCCAAAGCCAATGGTGATCAGGTCTGCCTTTTCGATTTCTGCCTTGTTTGTGTCCAGAACATTGTAAATGTCCTGGATCATCAGCCCATCCTGGGCCAAATTGGTAAAGCTGTAGTTTGCGCCGCTGATGGTAGCCATCTCTGCGGCCAGCATATCCACATAACTGGTGCTGACAGCCGTGCTGTCGCCCAGGGCAACATAGTGAGAATCGGGATCGATGGTGTACTCACCGTGGGTGACATCACCGAACAGGACCTCCAGCTTTGCCTTAATCTTCTTAACGATCTCGCTCAGGCTGTCATCTGCCTCAAGGGTAGAGAAGGCAACCAGACTATCCATGGTTTCCTTGGCCTCAGCCACCAGAACCTTCCAAGCCTCCACAGTCTTCTTATCCAGAACGTCGGCCTCAGCCAGCAGCGCCTTGACGGCTTCCAGCGTGTCGATGAGCTTATTGATCTGAGCCGCGACGTCTGCCTTACCGGTGTCGGTCAGGTTGGTCTTGGACAGGTCGATAGCCTGCAGCTCGGCGATGGCGCTCTCAAGGGCATCCAGCACCATATCAATGTAGCCTTCCTGCGCTGCATAACCGTAGGCCTTTTCATAGCACTTGTTGAGCAGTTCAGTCAGCTCGCCGATGGTAGCATCGGCAGCGGTCTTCTTGCCGTCATAGGTCGCAATAATGGCCTTTGTAATCTTAGCATGTCCCTGGATAGAGGGATGGCAGCTGATGCTGTCGCTCATAACGTAGCAGACAAACAGGTGGAACAGACCCATAATGGTCTCGTGATCCTTCAGTTCGCCTACCAGAACCGGGGTAACACCGGCGGCGATATAACGGGAAGCATACCAAGGCATGTGCACATCCATGTAACGGTCGGCATAATTATCCTTGATGTACTGCTGTACTTCGTCTTTATTCAGATATTCCTCGGTCAGCTCATTGGCAACATAGTCCTCAGCCAGATCCATATAGGTCTGCTCAACAAACTCCTGTGCCTCAGTGTCGGTTTCATCGTTAAAGATATCCTCGACGATCTGGGCCAGCTTTTCCTCGCCCTCGGTGGTCTGCCGTTTGGCTTCTGCAACCTGCTCAGCGGCATCGTCTTTGTCCATACCGTTTGCGACCAGCTCTTCGATCTCGTCGTTATAAGTATCCAGAATCCATTCTGCAAAAGCATCAGCAACCTCATCGCTGCGGTTATCCTCTGCCCAATCTACCAGGATATCGATCAGTTCATCTTCTTTGTTGGTGTTGACCCAATCCACAACCTGGTCGGCAATCTCAGTTTCATAGTTGTCCAGGATCCATTCCTTGATCTCGTCTGCATCATTGTTCATGATGTCCTCCATAACAGCATCGGTGATCACCTCTGTTACGGCATCCACATCCAGGATGTCTTCGGGATCCAGTTCCTTCTGGATATCAGCAAAGGGATTGCCTAATTCACCAGACAGCAGCGCGGACACAGTATCTCCGTCCAGAGTGTCCATCTTAGCTGCTTCAATGATAGCCTTCTCAGCAGCCAGATAGATGGCGCAAGACAGGATCTTATCGTTAGACAGGGTGGTTGCAGGCTCGGCAACATTTTTCTTGTCTGCAACATAGGCTTCCCACTTGGCAGCAAACTCTGCATAAGCGGCCAGGTCTTCATCTGTCACATCCACCAGCTGCAGACCATACTCGCCTGCAACCTCGTTAACAGTGTCCTTCAGCAGAGGCATGATCGTGCCTCTCACAGCATCCATAAGACGATCTTCCAGCTCGCTATAGCCGGCAAAATCGCCGGTTGCGATCTGAGCAGCCAGCACCTCTACAGTGCCGGGCTGGGCGTAGTATGTCTTCAGATCGCGAGAGCTGTTGGAGGTCAACTGCTGCTCGGGATCGTAAGTAGCTGCGATGCCCGCCATATAAGTATTGGCAGCCTTGGTCAAATAGCCAAAATACTTGCCCATATTGATGGTAGAGACTGTACCGTCAGCAGAGGGAACTTCCAAGATCATTCCATCCAGAACATTGGGCATACCCACCAAAATTACCTCTGCATCGGTGTTGTCATTGATCCAGTCAATGATGCTGGCATAGCTATAAGCAAAGCCAATTGCGCTGTACACAGCAGTTTCCACCATAGACTCACACAGATCTGTCATATCGGCAGCTGCGCTGGAAGCCAGTTCCTCACGGAGAATGGCCATCAAGTCATTGTACATATCCGTACCGAAATCAGCCACCTCAGGCGCAACTGTGTTCAGCAGCTTCTGCATATCGGTCTGGAAAACTTCGCCGCCCAGATCCATACCGCTCAACTGGCTCATATGCCAGCGCAAGCGTTCCATAATGTACATACCGAAGTTACCGGTTCCCAGCTGAATGCTGATCACATCCGCATTCTTCACTTCATCCTGGAACAGCTTTGCAAGCTCAGCGGTGTTGGCGTAGCCGGCATCCGCAAAATGCTGCTTAACAGCGCTATGGGTGTAATCATCGCCGGGGTAAGCATTTTTAGAGCCATAGGTCAAAAGGTAAAGAACTTCCTCCGCGCGCAGGCCGTTCATTGCCAACTGGGTCAGATCCCAGCCGTAATGCTCTGCCACCTTTACAGGGTAGGAATTGGGTACCTCCTGCAGGAAACCCCAAACATTGACTCCCTCCCGGTCATAACCATCCAGGCCATAACCGTTGGTGAACGAGTCGCCCATAGCCACATACTTCAGCGGGGCATTTCCCTCTGCGACTGCAAACAATGCAACAGCAGGGATCATGCTGATTACCATACACACTGTCAGGAGCATGGCAATGCCGGAGCGACACATTTTGGAAATTTTCACTCTCATAATAACCTCCTATTTTTTCTGATTTGCCGAATTGCCGTTTTCGACGAATCCAATTGTGCGCATTGCGTTTCCCTCGAGGGAGCGCGGAATAACACATCAAGTATTCTATCCCTCTTCGCCTCACCAAAGCGTTTCTTGCCGGACAGACACAACTGTCCCGAAGGCCTTTTCAATGCAAATGACGACCAGCAAACTCTATGATGGTTGGCCAACAGATATACTTTGTTCTATTCTAACATAGTGTACAGGGGTTTGCAATACATATTTCCAGATTTTTTTCCGTTTTTCCTCTCCAATTCTTCCCAAAAAAGGCTCTGGCGGGACATATCTTTTCCCGCCAGAGCCTTTTAACGCTATGTCATATACTATCGCCAGGTCTCCAGATTGTATAGTCAAAATCTGCGTACACTTTCTCCAGCTCCCGGTAGTCATTCTTCCCCATAGGAGTCAACGGGACAGTTTTCACAGCCAAAACCGCTACCGGCTTGCCCCGTTCTTCCAGATTCTCATTGCAGTATACAAAAATCTCCTTGCAGGTAGCTGCAGGGTCAACGCCCTGAACCAGTTCTACCAAAACCATAGGATACTGACCATGGCTATGGGCCCGATCGTTCACGCCAATAGCCGCTACATTGCGGACATCCGGTCGTTTTCCCACCAGGTTCTCCAAATTCACAAGGAATACCTTGTGTCCGTCAAAGCGGGTGATCATACGCTTGATGCGACCCTTGATAAAAAGGAAACCATCCTCATCCATATAGCCAAGATCGCCGGAGTGTATCCAGACCAGGCCATCATCGTGCTTGCGCATGATATTGGCAGTCTCCTCAGGCGCGCGGAAGTATCCCTTCATCATAGTCGGGCCGGTAACACATACCTCACCCACTTCATAATAGGTTTTTTCCTCGCCGGTCTCAGGATCAAAGATGCCAATGGTAGTATTCAGCGCAGGGATGCCCACACTTCCCTCCTTATAGACAGTATTGACACAGAAGGATGCTGCGGCAGAAAGCTCCGACATACCGTAGCCCTGGGCCAGAGGATAGCGCATATTGTGAACCTTGCGGAAAGCATTGAGTTTCTGCTCTATACCGCTGTTCATAGTATCGCCGCCGGATGCCAGCGTGCGCAGAAAAGACAGGTCCATATTCCTTACTTCCCGGCTCTGCATCAACAGTTCGATGAACGCGGGTGTGCTGATAATGTGATTGGGACGATAGGTTCTCACCAGCTTGCCGATAGTGGCAGGGACGAACTTGGGTATGGGAACCAGCGTCTGGCGCAGGCACAGAGGCATATGCATACCGCACACCATGCCATAGGCAGAAAAAATAGGGATAATGCCAAGGTAACGACCCCCATCCTCCCTGGCAACATCACAGTGCATAAAACTCATAACCACAGCATTCATGGAATCATTGGTGAGCATAACGCCCTTTGGCAGGCCGGTAGTGCCGCCGGTGTAGGTGATGGCGACGGTTTCATAACCAATGTACGGTGCTTCCTCAGCCACAGTGGTTTCGCCGGTCTTTACAAAAGCAGACCACTTGATTATTTTATTGCTATATGGAATGTGAGTCCTGGTTGTCAGTGTTTTGAAAAACCTCTTGAACGGAGGCAGTGAGGCTGCGGCAGACTGGATAATGATCAGATCCTGCCCGATATCGTCCAATACGGCCTTAACCTTGGGGAATGCAATATCCAGAGTCACAAGGATTTTCGATCCGGAATCTGCAATCATCTGCTTGATGCTGCGAACATCCATACGCGGATCAATGGTGTTCGCTACAGCGCCGATCTTATTCAGCCCATATACGGCAGCAATGGTCTCAGGCAGCTGGGCAGACAAAAAGGAAACGATATCGCCGGCCTTCACGCCCTGCGCTGCGAAAGCATCCGCAACCGCATCAATACCGCCAAACAGTTCCCGGAATGTAATATTTGCGCCATAATAATGCAGTGCAACGGCATCCAACCGATCCCCGTTACACTGCTTCAAAAACGCATACGCCGTACAGCGGGGCTGCTGGTGGTTGATCTGTTCATCGGAATAGTATTTCAACCAAACTTTTTCTGCTGTGATTTTCTTTTTGGCAGCAACCTGATTCATAAAGCATCTCCATCATTATCCCGTTACTCGATCCCTGCTAAGCAGTAAACCTGTATCTTTTATTTTATCCTACCATAGCTTCCCCTGCATTGCAACCAATACATTTCGCCCTCTTCGAATACCACCGTCTCAAATACTTATTCAAATAAAAAATACTCCCCAAAAATGGGGAGTATTTTTTATTGGCGGAGACGGTGGGATTCGAACCCACGTGCCGTTGCCGGCAAACTGATTTCGAGTCAGCCCCGTTATGACCACTTCGATACGTCTCCACATAAACGCTGTTCTATTGTAGCAAGCTTAGCCTAGAAAAGCAAGGCTTAGTCCTTCTTTCGCACAAGCTCCAGAACGTCATCCATTTTCCGCATGATACCCAGATAATTTTCCCGTCTGTGGGGCACAAGGCAGTTGGAGCAGTCCTTGATGCCGTAATCGGTATAAACAAAATTACCGCCGCACTTATCTCCTAAAGCATACAAGGGGCAATAGCAAAACAGGCAGCTGAATTTATCCTCGTCCATACCCTTATGGCAGGGGAAGAACTCACATTCTTTATTCTGAAAAAAATCGTAATGGGGCATACGCTACCTCCTGTGTGGGAAAGAATTGACTGCTTGGAGTATTTATTATATAATACCGATTGGACTCCGTCAAGAAAGCAGGTGAATTTTATGGCATTGGCAACGCAAATAATCGGCTTTTTAGGCCTTGCGCTCAGCATTGTGGCGTTTCAGTTCAAAAAGCATCAAAATATCGTATTGCTGAAACTGTCCTCGGAGTTGGTATTTTCCATTCAGTATATCCTGCTGGGTGCGTGGACCGGTGCTGTGCTGGATTTCATTTCCGTCATCCGGAATTTCCTGTTCTATAAGTTCGTAAAAAAGGACATCTCCACCACGCCGGTCATTGTCATCTTCGGTCTGTTTGTGGTGATGACAGGCATCATTACCTTTGATGGATTTATCAGTCTGCTCCCCATCGGGTCAAAGCTGCTGACCACCGTTTCCTACGGCATGAAGAAGGAAAAATGGCTGCGGATCATCACCCTGCCGTCCTGCATCATGTGGATTATCTATAATCTGTCTGTAGGCTCCTATGCAGGCGCCCTAACAGACACAATGACATTGGCATCTCTGCTAATCGCCATGTATAAATTCGATTTCAAGGGCGCTCAACAGTCTGTCCAGGGATAATTTTCAGGAGGCTCTAACACAAACTCCATTGCTTCGCCGGTTTTCGGGTGAGCAAAGGCAATCCGATAGGACCAGAGAGCAATTTCGCAGGGGTCTTCCAAGGCGCTGTACTTCCGCTCCCCCACCAAGGGCAGCCCCCGGGAGGCAAACTGCACCCGGATTTGATGGGTGCGGCCGGTTTGCAACTGAATCCGCACACGGCTCGTAGAATTCTTTTTTGCCAACACCTGATAGGTGAGAATGGCTTCCTGCACACCTTTCCCCGGTTCTGTGGCTACCATCGTCATTTTCCGGGCTTTGTCCCGGAGCAACAGGTCGCAGAATCTGCCCGCATCCTCTTCCGGCGCGCCGTGGACGACTGCCAGATATTCCTTTTGAAACACATCTTCCCGAATCTGTCGGGACAGTTCCGCTGCAGATTGCGCATTTCTTGCCAATACCATCAGCCCGGAAACCACCCGGTCCAGCCGATGGACGGTACGGACATCCTCCGTACCCAGCGCCTGCCGCACCAGCTCCGGCATACCCCCCGGCTCGTCGGTGGACAGCACCCGTGGCGGTTTGACGCACACCACAATATCAGCATCCTGATAAATAATCTCCATAACACACCTCTTAGCTTGACAGCTTATGTTATGGTAGCAAAAAATCCGTTGTTTTTCAACCCAAAAGGAGGGTTTCTATGAAAATCGTTATCCTGGACGGCCACGCAGTCAACCCCGGCGACCTGAGTTGGGATTGCTTCAAAGGCTTTGGCGATGTAACAGTATATGAATTCACCGAGGCGCATCAAATCGCCCACCGCATTGGCGACGCAGAAATTGTGATGACCAATAAGACGCCCCTCACCGAGGACACCTTTTCCCGTTGCCCCAACATTGAGTTGGTGTGCGTGTTGGCCACCGGCTACAATGTAGTGGACTGCGATGCCGCCCGCAAACGGAATATCCCTGTATGCAATGTGCCGGACTACGGCACGGCTGCAGTGGCGCAGTTTACTTTTTCCCTGCTGTTGGAGATTTGCAATGCAGTGGGACATCACAACGATGCCGTCCATAGAGGCGATTGGGAAAGCACTCCCTACTTCTGTTTCTGGAACACCCCTCAGATGGAACTGGCAGGCAAAACCCTAGGCATTATCGGCTTTGGCCGAATTGGTCGGGCAGTAGGCAAAATCGCCAAGGCCATGGGTATGGAAGTCATCGCCTACAACCGCAGCCGCCACCCGGAGGGAGAAGCAATCGCAAATTATGTGGAACTGGACACCCTCCTTGCACGGGCTGATATCATATCCCTCCACTGCCCCCTGACAGCAGAAAACACCGGTCTGATCAACTGCGATACCATTGCAAAAATGAAAGATGGCGCTATTCTTATAAACACCGCCCGGGGTGGACTGCTGAACGAGCAGGATGTTGCCAACGCTCTGCGGGCCGGCAAACTGCGGTATGCGGCGGTGGACGTGGTATCCCAGGAGCCTATTGATCCCAACAATCCCCTGCTTGCTGCTCCTAACTGTATCATCACGCCCCATATGGCGTGGGCGCCCATCGAAGCCAGACAGCGGATTTTGGATTGTACGATTCGCAGCATGGAAGGCTATCTTTCAGGTAAACCTGTAAATACCGTAAACTGACACAACACACCTCACAATACTTGTGGGGTGTGTTTTTATGCTTTTCACCGGTTTTTTGTGATTTACTTGCACTTTATGCAAAAAAGGATTATAATTGGCAAAAAGGAAGGTGGTTTTATGGAACTGCAGCAGCTGAAATACTTTAAGACCGTTGCGGAAATCGGCAAAATTTCCGAAGCCGCGGAGGCGCTGTTTATCTCTGCGCCGGCCCTGAGCACCTCCATTTCCCGACTGGAGAAGGAATTGGGTGTGCCGCTTTTTGACCGAAGCAACAACCGCATTACATTAAATGCTCAGGGGGAGATCTTCCTGCGGCACACAAATCAAGTTTTTGACACTCTGGAAAGCGCAAAAAAAGAACTGCGCGAGAGTATGCTGCAGCAAGGGCCTCACATTTCTCTACTCAGCGTCAACACCGCTATGTGGGTGAATATGATCACCGCTTTTTTGTCGGAATATCCTCAGTATTCCCTGTCCAGCGCCGCGGTCTCCCCGGCTCAGCTGGAACAGTATGGACTCCACTCTCCCCATAGTATTTTGCTGGCCTACGAGAGCGATATTCCTGCTTTTTTAGAGAGCGAACTGGATAGCATTCCTCTGTTCCAGGTTGTCCCTATGGTGGCGATCCACAAAGATCATCCCCTTGCAAATAGGGAAGAACTGGATGTTCGTATGCTCACAGGGGAAAAGCTGTTTTTACCTATGCCCGGATTTCCCCTTTATATGCGATTGGAAAAGCTTTTTACGCTCTATGGGCTACCTCTCCCGGAGGAAAATATCCATTCCCTGGTGATCCGTCTGAAGATGGTTTCCCAGAATCAGGGTATTACCTTTCTCTCCAGCTCCGCAACGCAGACCATCCCCTCCCCCAACATTCGCTACATTCCTTTGTCCACCCCTTATGCGCCCTGGATGGCTCGGCTGTATTGGCGGAAGGATCACCCTCTTACCGAATACGAAATTACACTCCGGGATTTCTGTCAGCATTTTTACGAGGTTTTGCATTAAGTAAAAGTTATGCAGATAAAGTATTTTGTAATTTCCTTTTCCCCCGGTTGAGTGGTATAATCCAAAGGAATAACATTTAGGAAGTGTAAAGAATGAAACTTGGCACAAAAAAATTAGATTACAAATGGGTGATCCTTGCCTCCTGCTTTTTGATGGAGTTTATCTGTCTGGGATTTTGCAGCAGCAATCCCGGTCTGTACACCGGTGCTGTTACCAAAGCACTGAATATCCCCAGAAGTTTATACTCCATCGGCACCAGCATTCGCTATACAGTACAGGTCATTGTGGGTCTGTTCTTCGGTAGTCTGATTCAGAAGTTCGGTCTGAAGAAACTGGTTGGCGTGGGTATGTTCTCCCTGTGCATCTCCATCACCATTCGGTATCTGACCACCAATATTATTCACCATTATATCGGCTGTCTTTTCTGGGGTCTTGGCATTGTGTTTGCCGGCGGCACTATGGCAAGCACTGTGGTTCGGCGGTGGTTCGATAAGGATATCGGCAAATATACCGGCCTTGTGATGTCTGCTAATGGCATTGGCGGCGCTATTTCCTCCCAAATCATCTCCCCCCTGATCAACAACGGCGAG
The DNA here is from genome assembly GCA_045601715.1 of Faecousia sp. Lineage (GTDB taxonomy): Bacteria > Bacillota > Clostridia > Oscillospirales > Oscillospiraceae > Faecousia. Next base: position 5,629 of record JAZSAD010000072.1, on the reverse strand, counting down.
ACCTTCGGCTATCGGAAAGCATACCTGTTGTCTGCCATTGTTTCCTTGGCTGTCAGCTTCCTTGTACTGCTTATGATGAAAGAAAAACCTGCGGAAAATGCAGAAACTGCAGGTCCTGCCAAGAAAAAGGCTCGTGGCGCTATCTGGACAGGTATTGAATTCAGCCAGGTGAAGAAAAAAGCCTATTTCTATCTGGCATTCCTGTTCATTTTGCTCACCGGCATCAGTATGCAGAGTGTGGGTACGATCAGTGTTGTGTATATGGAGGATTTGGGCTTTGATGCCCGCTTCGTGGCCACCACCGCGACGGTATCCTCCCTGGTGCTTACCTTTGCCAAAATCTTTATGGGCTTTACCTATGATAAAAAGGGTCTGCGGTTTACCCTTGTATTCAGTCAGCTTTGCGTCATTATCGGTTTCCTGCTGAAAGCCACCTTGAATATGTCCGGCACCGGTACACTGGGTATGGTGTGCGCTATGACCGCCACGATTTTGGGCACAATAGCCTTGCCCCTGGAAACGGTTATGATTCCCCTTATTTCCAACGACCTGTTCGGCACTGCTTCCTATGACAAGGTGCTGGGTATCTTCTATTCCGCCAACTCCCTGGGTCTGTGCCTGGGTTCTCCTCTGTGTGACCTCTACCGGGATTTGACCGGTGGTTCTTATGCCTCCTGCTACTGGTTCTTTATCGGTCTGATGGCCGTGGTGCTGGTGGGCTTCCAGTTCATCATCCGGGCTGCTCACAAAGATAAAGTGCGCATTCTGGAGGCGCAGGAAAAGTCTGCTGTCTAATAACCTTGTATATGCTAAAAATCTCCCTGTACACCGCACAGGGAAATTTTCTTATGCAAGCTTTATTTTTTCCAGGTAGGAGAGGATTACTTTTGCTAGAATGCCCTCGCCGTCCTCGTCGGCTTTATAGACATAGGCGCAGTGTTTGCCGTTCATCACCTGCGTTTGCACCTTGTCTGCGTGACCAAAATGCTCCAGGGTCTTGACCATCAGCATGGTCTGCTCGTACCGGCCAAACATATCATTATCGGACACGATAAAGAGCATAGGAGAATAGGTTTCCTCCAGGCCCACAAAGTACATGGGCGCAGTTTCATCCACAATCACCCGTTTGCTGTCCTTGCCCAGTTCCTTTAGAACGTTAAAATGAGAGGTAGGCTGACCGGCATCGTGGATATAGGCATCGATGTCGGTAGGCTCCAGGCCCACGGCATTTAAGTACCGCTTGTCAAAGCAGAGCATCATAGAAAGATAACCGCCGGCGCTGCTGCCGCCCACATAGATGCGGTTGCATTTTCCGTATTGGGAGATATTGTCCTTCAGCCAGCGGATTGCATCGGCGCAATCCACGATAAAATCGGGGAATTTGGCATCCGGGTACATTCTGTATTCCACCGTTGCGGTGGCAACATTCTGCTTTGCCAGGGTCTTGGCGAACACCTCCACACCGCCCCGTCTGCCGTTTTTCAGACCGCCGCCATGGAAATAGACGAACAGGTCAAAGCTGTCCGATTCCGGCACGTGCAGATCTAAAAACAGGTTTTCCTTATAGGCTAAATCAAAAATGCTTTTCATAATTTTCCCTCGTTTTTTAATTCTATTATTGGTTGAAGATCGAATATTTTTGTATTATAGACCAACAGGATATTGCTAGTACCGGGTGCAAGTACCAAGTAAAATTCATCGCCAATGGTGGAGTAGCTATAGACATCCTCATCATCCATGGAAAGAGAGAAACTCCATGTATAATTTTCCTTAGGGATCTGATATTCACCATAGCGGGCAAAATACAAATAGGAAAACTCTCCTCGTCTGGTCCGGGAATTATACTGCTTCACTTCCATATCGATCAGCCGGTCTATTACAATATCACAGGGTTTTTTCGACCAGGCATATTCCTTACATGCCGCATAAATGCCGGAAACAACGATTGCAAAAAGCATCAAGGGAAGCACAAAGGGAAACAAAACGGCCAGCTTTTCCCGCAGAGACAGGTTTTTTAGATCATCAACCCGAAATCCCCAAAGTTCAAGCCCCAAAAGCACAAGGAAAAACACGAAAAATATAGCCGTTCCTATAATGGTTAGGCGAATCCCACGACGGAGGTCGTGCTGAATATTCTTGATCGTCAAAATTTCTTTCTCCACAAGCAAACTCCTTATTGTTGCAGGTCGAACATTTTCTTGGGGTATGCCAGCAAGATTTTTCCCGTGTGGGGTTTGGACAACACCAGGTAGAATTCATCGCCGCACTCTGCGTGGAAATACACCATATCCGCATCCATAGCATGCAGATCGCTCCAGCTGAAATTATGGTAGGGAATCACATATTCCCCATAACCTGCAAAGCGCAGATGATAGGTCTGATTGCATCTGGGCAAAAATACGCCCCTGTAAATATGATCCTTTGTTTCCATACCAACTACCCGGTCGGTCACAATACTGCCCGGTTTCTCCAGCACAGAACGGATCTCATAGATAGACTTTATACAGACTATAACGATTATTAAAAGCATAAGCAGAAAGATTGCAACTTCCAGTATGGCGAGAAACGCCCCCGGCTCATCCAGCACGGCAAGAAAGAGCCCAAAAAACAAAACAAAAAACACAGCGCACACAACCATACCAATCACAATTCCCCGTAGCTGATGTCGCAGGTCAGAGCGAATATTCTGAATTGTTAGTATATCTTTTTCCATTCCGACCCCTCCCTTTGGGATAATTGTAACACAAACCCATTCCCTTTGCAATCTAAAAAGCCCTCACCGCAGGGCGGTGCTCCATAGTAATAAAATGCCTAAAAGGTGCGGATTTTCCTGATATTGCGTCAAAAATCCTTATTCTTTTTAGGTGCTATGCAGTTTTGAGGTGGCAACTTTTTTGATTTACAAATAACAAAATTCCCGTAATACTATTGTATTACGGGAATTTTTTATGCAGTTAAGCGGAAAAGGGGCCGTTCAAAACCATTTTATCACTGTGGCGCACCGCCCCAGTAAGGGCTTCTTGTTATTCTGTAATCTTGGATTGGGTGACCTCATAGGGGTTTTCCATAGCATTCTTTACGCTCTCCAGGGCAACCCGAACGAATTTCTCATCTTCTTCCAGTTTGGAATGGACATCGGTCAGGTCAATGGTATCCCAATCAATGCCGATGGTAGATGCAACAATGGTAATACCGGCCAGAATTCTGCCATGGGGCAAAGCCATATGCAGACCGTCACGGCAGATATTATCTCCAAAATAGGAGGAACGGATATTCTGCATCACAGTACCGTTGGGCATCACCCGGGTGATGTCCTCAATGGGGAACACGCCCTTCTTTACGGCATCTATAATAGCGTTATACATCACTTCCTGGCTCATCTGATAATTTCCAAACAGGCTGCCGGTGTAGCTCTCAGCGCAAGCCCAGGTCATATGCCACACAATCTCCACCTTGGGGTTGGTAGCCTGGGATTTCACAATATTCACCAATTCCTGCAGACCTGCATAAGTTTCAGGCAGACCGCTGTTTTTACTGTTCTGCTGGATGGAAATAAAGTCCCAATTCTGACTCTTGATGGCATCGGACATTTTGTGCTTAGTATGTTCCACCCATTTGTCCGACTCATTGGTGAAATAGCTATAAGCGCCATTATCTTCCTTCGCATTTGTCAAGTGTTTTGCAACAGTGCAGCTTCCGATATACAAATCGCCCAGGTATACCTCCTCAGCTCCGGCAGCAAGGGCAATATCATACACATACGCCATAGCATCACGGGAAAAGCTGTTGCCGATGGTAAGAATCTTCAGAACACCATCCTCTGCCCAGGTCTTGTTGCCCTTGGGGTCAAACTCAGGAGCCTTGGGGGGTTCGGTGGGAGGAATGGTGGTAGGTACGGTAGGTGCGGTGGTGGGCTGGGTGGTGGGTGCGGTGGTGGACTTGGTTCCGTCAGCGGAAGCTCCCGGTTTTTCGGTCTTACCGCAGCCGATCAGGGAACACACACAGATAATTGCCAGGAATAAACACAAAAGTCTCTTTGTCATAATTGATTGCACTCCTTTCATATTATGTGGATATATTTTACCATAAAAGTAACGACATTGCAACACAAACCCCCTCATTACACAGGCAATGAGGGGATTATTTCACAGATTATTTGGTAAATTGGGATTGGGTAACCTGGTAGGGGTTTTCCATGGCGTTCTTTACGCTTTCCAGGGCTACTTGAATGAATCTTTCCTCATCGTCAGCAAGCTTGGAGTGGACTTCAGACAGGTCGATTTTATCAAAATCGATACCCACCGTAGCCGCTACGATGCCAATACCACCCAGGATTCGACCGTAGGGCAGGGACAAATGCAGACCGTCACGGCAGATGGTATCCCCCCAGTAAGAGGTGCGAATATTCTGCATAATGGTTCCATTGGGAATCACCCGGGAGATTTTGTCATTGGTGAACACACCCCACTTGGTAGCGCTGATGATAGCGTTATACATAACCTCCTGGCTCATTTGGTAGTTGTTAAACAAGCTGCCGGTGTAGCTCTCAGCGCAGGCCCAGGTCATATGCCACACAAATTCCACCTTGGGATTGGTGCAGTTCTTTTCCACAATGGACCGCAGCTCTTCCAGGTCCTTATAGGTATCCACCATACCGCAGGTTTGAGGTGCCTGCTGGAAGGAGATAAAGTCCCAGTTTTGGCTCTTAATGGCATCTGACATCTTATGCTTCGTATGCTCCACCCACTTGTCCGACTCGTTGGTGAAGTAGCTATAGCTGGCATTGTCTTCCTTGGCATTCTTTAAGTGCTTTTCAATGTTGCAATTTCCGATATACAAATCGCCCAGGTATACTTCCTTGGCTCCGGCAGCATGGGCAATATCATAGACGTATGCCATGACGTCACGGGAGAAGCTGTTTCCAATGGTGAGGATTTTCAGCACGCCATCCTCAGCCCAGGTCTTGTTACCCTTGGGGTCAAACTCAGGGGCCACAGGCTCTGTGGGCGCTGCAGTAGTGGGGACGGTTGTGGGCTCAGTTGCCGGGGCGGTTGTAGGGGTAGATGCGGTTGTGCCACCGGTGGAATCCGCTGTGCTGTCAGGCTTGCCGCACCCGGTCAGGCATAGAGAAAACACGCACACCAGCGCCAAAAGCAGTGATAAAAGCTTTTTCATAAGATATTGCACTCCTCTTTTTGTATTTGGAGATATTGTATCATAGAGCAGAGAGATTTACAATGACAAAAAGAGTTTTGTCCTGTCCCAATCACTCATCTGGTTGCCGCCCAGACTGCTATTAGCGACTAATCATAAGCGCAGATCGCTTAAGCAAATAACGAATCCCCACCGGTTTGTCCGGTGGGGATTCCTTTATTTCAGCAGGAGATTGCCACGGCCCAATCGACTACGCTCAGGGTCCTCGCAATGACATATATGAATATACTGTGTAATGACAAAGAAAAACCTCACTACCGAAGTAGTGAGGTCTTGTGTTCGCGTTACCTATCTTCCCGGGCAGTCGCCCGCCAAGTATTGTCGGCGTACATGAGCTTAACTTCTGTGTTCGGGATGGGAACAGGTGGACCCTCATGACAATCAACACGAACTATTTATGCAAAGGCTTTCGCCT
>JAZSAD010000071.1:0-9009 GCA_045601715.1 Faecousia sp. | reverse complement strand
CCTCGGTACAGGGCGCCGCTTCCGATCTTTTGGAAAGCCTTTTGACCCGGATCTGTGCTGCGCTTAAGCTGGAACTACCCCAAATGCTGGCGCAATCTTTCCTGGTCTCTGCGGACAATGCCCATGCCGTGCATCCCAACCACCCGGAATATGCCGATCCCAACAACGCGCCTGTGATGAACAGTGGTGTGGTCATTAAATTCAATGCAAACCAGCGCTACTGTACAGACGGTGTGTCTGCTGCCATTTTCCGCAAGATCTGCGCTTCGGCAGAAGTTCCTGTGCAGACCTATTGTAACCGGGCGGATATTCCCGGCGGTTCTACCTTGGGCAACATTTCTCTTTCCCATGTATCCGTGCCTACGGTAGATATTGGTTTACCTCAGCTGGCTATGCATTCCTGCTATGAAACCGCCGGTGTGAAGGACGTTCAGTACCTGGTGGATGCGATGACCGCCTACTACGGCGCAGAGCTTACTGTAGCAAAAGACGGCATTTCGGTAAAATGACGAAAAACAACCGGTAAACCTACCCCAAAAGCCTGTCGACTTCTGCGAAAAACACAGTTGACGGCTGGAAAAAGTTATGATATCATACTACTATCCCAACGCATGGTCTCTACTCCACAAAATAGAGGCTGTGACGTAAAAAAAGGAGGAAACATATCCGTTGGACTCACGGTGCGGCAGTGTGGAGACCTGTCGTAAAGCATCCGGAATTCTGCTTTCCGGAATGTAAGAGCGCACGCGAAAGGCTCGGTGCGTTTAGAGTCAGAAAAGTATGGCAACTGTATCCCTGAAGAACGTCATGAAGATCTACCCCTACAGCGGTGACGACGAGAAGGCCGCAAAGAAGAGAGCCAGAAGAAACGAGGGCGTAGCCAAGACAACCAACCTGCAGATTACTGACAAGGGCGTTGTGGCTGTGCAGCAGTTCAATCTGGAAATCGCCGACAAGGAATTTATCGTTCTGGTCGGTCCTTCCGGTTGTGGTAAGTCCACCACCCTGCGTATGGTCGCAGGTCTGGAAGAAATCACCGAGGGCGAGCTGTGGATCGGCAACAAGATGGTGAACGACGTAGCACCTAAGGACCGCGATATCGCAATGGTCTTCCAGAACTACGCTCTGTATCCCCATATGACCGTGTACGATAATATGGCATTTGCTCTGAAGCTCCGCAAGACCCCTAAGGGCGAGATCGACAAGAAGGTTAAGCAGGCTGCTGAAATCCTGGAAATTACCGAGTACCTGGGCCGTAAGCCCAAGGCTCTGTCCGGTGGTCAGCGTCAGCGTGTGGCTATCGGTCGTGCTATCGTCCGTGATCCCCAGGTTTTCCTGATGGACGAACCTCTGTCCAACCTGGACGCCAAGCTGCGTAACCAGATGCGTGCTGAGATCATCAAGCTCCGCGAGCGTATCAACACCACCTTTATCTACGTTACCCACGACCAGACCGAGGCTATGACTCTGGGCGACCGTATCGTCATTATGAAGGACGGCTTCATCCAGCAGATCGGCACTCCTCAGGAAGTGTTTAACCACCCCTACAACCTGTTCGTTGCAACCTTCATCGGCGCACCTCAGATGAACCTGTTCGATGCTAAGCTGCTGAAGGAAGATGGCAAGTACGCTATCGAGCTGCACGGTCATAAGGTTGTTCTGAGCGAAGAGAAGCAGGCTGCCCTGACTGCTAACAACGTTGCGCCTCAGGACATTACTCTGGGTGTTCGTCCCGAGCATATTGTTGTTGGCGAGGCTGGCATTGATGCTAAGATCGACGTGCACGAAATGATGGGTTCTTCCGTCCACCTGCACCTGAACACTTACGGCAAGGACATCGTAGCTGTTGTTTCCACTATGGATATGACCGAGGCTGAGGTTGCCGGTATGAAGTCCGGTACTTCTGTTTCCTACACCTTCGGCGGTCACAACTGTCATGTGTTCAATAAGGAAACCGGTATCAATCTGGAAGCTTAATTTCTTACATTTACGGGGTCAGACCCATAGGTCTGACCCCGTTTTTTGTTCTCTAAAGTTTTCGTTTTTCCACATTCTGGAAGCTATACAAGGCGGGTTTTTGTAAAAATGTCGAAATTTATGAAACTGTATCGGTTTCCCTTGACAAACAGGCAAAAACATATTAATCTAGACGTATATTTGTATGGAAAAAGAGATTGCTGAGACTTGGTTTTGGGAGTTTTTGGAACCATTGGGGCTTACCCGCCATACACTACTCTATGAGACAGTCAGAACTGCGAGGAAACACTATGCGCGCAAGCGGTATCTTAATGCATATTACCTCCCTGCCCGGTCCCTACGGCGTAGGCACAATGGGCAAGGAGGCTTATGATTTCATAGACTTTTTGCATAAGGCAGGTCAGCGGTACTGGCAGATTCTGCCCCTGACTCCTACCGGCTATGGGGATTCTCCATACCAGTCCTGTTCTGCATTTGCCGGCAACCACTACCTCATTGATTTAGAATTACTGGTAGCGGACGGATTGCTTGAAACGGAGGAAATAACCGCCTGCAACTGGGGCGATGACCCCTTGCGGGTTGATTTCGGACTACTGTATGAAAACCGTATGGGCCTTTTGCGAAAAGCCTTTGTCCGTTATCGGGATACCGACGAATCCTTCGCAAAATTCCGCGCCAGGAATGACTGGTGGCTGCCCCAATACGTAGACTATATGGGTCTTAAGGAACTAAACGGGGGAAAACCCTGGTATCAGTGGGAGGATAGCCTGAAATATTATTATCGGGATAACCGTTCCATCTCCTTCCATATTCCCTATGAAGAGATTCAGTTTCATTGCTTCGTGCAGTATTTATTCCATACCCAGTGGGAAAAGCTCCGCGCTTACGCCCACAGCAAGGCGATTTCTATTATCGGCGACGTGCCGATTTATGTACCCTACGATTCGGTAGATGTATGGGCTGACCCCCGATGGTTTGCCCTTGACGAAACCCTGACACCCACAAAGGTTGCCGGCTGCCCGCCGGATTATTTTAGTCAGGACGGTCAGCTGTGGGGTAATCCATTGTACCGCTGGGATTTACTGAAGAAAACCGGCTACCTGTGGTGGATTCAGCGGCTGCGGGCAGCGGCAAAGCGGTATGATGTAATTCGGATCGACCACTTCCGTGGCTTTGCAGGCTATTATGCCATTCCTTATGGGGCGGAAAATGCCCGGGGAGGGCAGTGGCTGCCCGGCCCGGGTATAGATTTTATCAAGGCAATTCAGGCAGCTTTGCCCGATACGCCTATGATTGCAGAGGACTTAGGCCTTTTGACAGAGGATGTCCATACCCTGCGGGACAGGAGTGGCTACCCCGGTATGAAGGTACTGGAGTTTGCCTTTGATGCTGACAGCAACAACACCTATTTGCCCCATACCTATCCCAGGAACACCGTCTGCTACACCGGCACCCACGACAATATGCCTTTGAAACAATGGTTCAGGGAGAGTCCGGAACGGACAGTGACATTTGCCCGGCGGTATATGGGTGAATTAGAAAACCCCATATGGGGTATGATTCGTCTAGCTTTAAGCAGTCCGGCGGATTTGGCAATTGTCCAGATGCAGGATTACTTGGAACTAGGGGAAGAAGGAAGAATGAATTTCCCCGGCACTCGCAGCGACAGAAACTGGAGCTGGCGGGCAAAAGAAGGCTTCTGTACAGAAGCCTTGGCCGAAAAAATAAGAAATATGACTTGCACCTATGGGCGGTTTTAAGACAGCACCCTGAGAAATGGAGATTTGATTATGCGCTATAATTGTTTGAATATTTTGAAATGGACGGAAGCCAAGCTGAAGTACACCCACGACGTGTCCTTGCGGGAAGCCAGCGCCCAGGAGCTCCATGAGGCTTTGAGCGAGGCTGTGATGATGGCAATTTCCGACAACTGGAATAACGCCAAGCACACCCGTATGCCCGACAGAAAGGCGTACTATATCTCTGCTGAGTACCTGATTGGTCGGTTGGTGTACTCCAACCTGTACAATCTGGGCATTTTGGACGAGATGAAGCAGCTCTTCGCCCAGCGGGGTGTGGACTTGGCTATTTTGGAAGAGGTAGAGGATGCAGCGCTGGGTAACGGCGGTCTGGGTCGTCTGGCTGCCTGCTTCCTGGATTCTGCCGCGACTATGGATATTCCTTTGTCCGGCTACGGTCTGCGGTATCGCTTTGGTCTGTTCAAGCAGAGCTTTGATGCAAACGGCAGCCAGAAAGAGAATGCTGACGACTGGGCAAAATTCGGTGACCCCTGGTCCTACCGCCGGTATAACCATACTGTCAAGGTGCAGTTCCCGGACCATACGGTTTTGGCAGTGCCTTACGATGTGCCTGTGATCGGCTACGGCACGCAGAACATCGGCACGCTCCGCCTGTGGCAGTGCGAGGCAGAGGAAGAGCTGGACTTTAACGCTTTCAACGACCAGGACTACCTGCGCGCCTTGACCCAGAAGAACAAGGCTGAGGATATCACCCGTGTTCTGTACCCCAATGATTCCACATGGGAGGGCAAGCGCCTGCGTATCAAGCAGCAGTACGTGCTGTCCAGCGCATCTTTACAGGATATACTGCGGGTCTATAAGACCTCCCATGGCACAGATATGAGCCACTTTGCCGAGTTCTACTGCGTTCAGCTGAATGATACCCACCCGGCCATGTCCATTCCCGAACTGATCCGTCTTCTGATGCTGGAGGGTATGGACTTTGAGCAGAGCTTTAACCTTGCCCAAAAGACCTTCTCCTACACCAACCACACCGTTATGGGCGAGGCGCTGGAGAAGTGGGACCTGGACCTGCTCCGCAGCGTTGTGCCGGAAATCGTGGACATTATCTGCCGTATTGATGCCAAGCTGCGCGCTGAGCATCCCGGTCTGTTTATCGTAAATAACAACACCGCTTATATGGCAAACCTGAGCATTTACGTGGGCAGCTATATCAACGGTGTGGCGGAAATCCACTCCCAGATTCTGAAGGACGATGTGTTCCGTCAGTGGTACGAGGCCTTCCCGGAACGCTTCCAAAACAAGACCAACGGTGTAACCCCCCGGCGGTGGTTGGGTCTGTGCAACCCGGAGCTGACTCAGCTGATCAAGTACCGGATCGGCGGTGATTTTCTGAAGGATTTGGATAAGCTGAACCAGCTGAAGCCCATGATTGATGACGATTTGGTTCGCCAGTTCAATGCAGTCAAGCGGCAGAAGAAGGAGCAACTTTGCGAGGTTATCTACAAGCGCGAGGGCATCCGGCTGAATCCTGACTTCCTGTTTGATGTGCAGGTCAAGCGCCTTCACGAATACAAGCGGCAGCTGCTGGACGCCCTGTCTATTGTAGATATTTACTTCCGCCTGAAGGATGGCAGCTTAACCGACTTCCAACCCACAGTCTACCTGTTTGGCGCAAAATCCGCTCCCGGCTATGCCCGGGCAAAGGCGATTATCCGCTATATCAACCGCATTGCCCATATGATTAACAACGACCCGGATATGTACGACAAGCTGAAGGTGGTCTTTGTCCAGAACTATAACTGCTCCTACGCAGAGTCCATCATTCCTGCCGCAGATATATCCGAGCAGATTTCCCCCGCCGGCACAGAGGCCTCCGGCACCGGCAATATGAAGCTGATGCACAACGGCGCGGTGACCCTGGGTACTTTGGATGGTGCCAATGTGGAAATTGTCAAGGAAGCAGGTATGGAGAACAACTATATCTTTGGCCATACTGTGCAGGAAATTAATGCCGCTAAGGATAACTACTATTCTCGCGGTATTTATGACAGTAACTCCCGTCTGCATCGGGCAATCGATACCTTGGTTGATGGCACAGTGCCTACCGACGACGATCAGCGGGAGCTGTACCACGCTCTGCTGGATGGTACCCATTGGCACAAGGCAGACCATTACTTCCTGCTGTTGGACTACGAATCCTACCTGGATGCAAAGCTTCGCGCCAACCGGGATTCCGCTGACAAGCTGGCTTTTGGCAGAAAGTGCCTGATGAATATCGCCAGCGGCGCCAAGTTCTCCTCCGACCGTACGATCGCTCAGTACGCAGAAGAAATCTGGCACATTGAGCCCACCCAGTTCTAAAACAAAAATCCCCACCCGGTAGGGTGGGGATTTTAAGTTATCTTTATTTAACCAGCAGTTCTGCGATCTGGATAGCGTTGGTAGCAGCGCCCTTACGGACCTGGTCGCCGCAGCACCACAGGCAGATGCCGCACTCGTCGGTCAGGTCAGGACGGATACGGCCTACATATACAATATCCTGACCGCTGGTCTCCAGAGGCATGGGATACTGCTTATTTGCCAGATCGTCTACCAGCTTACAGCCGGGAGCCTTGGCAATCACTTCACGCACCTGCTCCACAGTTACGGGAACATCGAAGTGCAGGGAGACGGAGATGGAGTGGCTGCGCACAACAGGCACACGGACACAGGTGCAGGAAACCTTCAGCTCGGGCAGGTGCATAATCTTGCGGCCCTCGTTCTGCATCTTCATTTCCTCGCTGGTGTAGCCTTCAAACTGCTCGCCACCGATCTGGGGGATCAGGTTGTAAGCAATCTGGTGAGAGAACACCTTGGGCTCGTAGGTTTCACCCTTGGACAGGGCTTCCACTTCGGCCATCAGCTCGATAGGACCGCCTGCGCCTGCGCCGGAAACGGCCTGGTAGGTGGAGGTGGTCATAGTGCGGATGGGGGAGATGCTGTTCAGCGCGTTGACAGCGGTCATGGTGATGATGGTGGAGCAGTTGGGGTTGGAGATAATACCCTTGTGCCACTTTACGTCCTCGGGGTTAACCTCGGGAACAACCAGAGGCACATCGTCCTGCAGACGGAAAGCGGAGGAATTATCCACAAATACAGCGCCAGCCTTCACGATTGCGGGAGCAAACTGCTTGGCGATGTCATTTTCAGCAGCGCCCAGTACGATGTCTACGCCCTCGAAAGCCTCGTCACAAGCCAGGGCAATGGTGACATCCTCACCCTTAAACTTGATGGTCTTGCCTGCGCTTCTTGCGCTGGCCAGGGGAATCAGCTTACCTACGGGGAAATTACGCTCTTCCAAAATGCTGATCATTTCCTGTCCCACAGCGCCGGTAGCGCCCAGAACGGCAACAGTGTAAAGTTTCATAAATCTTTCCTCCTGAATTACTTGATAAAGCTGTTATACAGAACCCGAATAGCCTCAGCGAAGTCCTTGTTTTCTACGCCGAAGATGATGTTCACTTCATCGGGACCCTGATTAATCATACGGATGTTAATGCCAGCCTGACCCAGCGCAGCAAAAATCTTGCCGGAAACACCGGGGCGGAACTTCATCTGATGACCCACAGCAGTAATCACAGAAATCTGATCGTGGACGGTAATGTTGTCGGGAGCGATCTCCTGCTGGATTTCAGCCAGAATTGCATACAGATGAGGAGCAAGCTTATCGGTGGGAATGGCCAAAGAAACATTGTCCATACCGTTAGGTACAAACTCCACGGAAACACCGTGCTTTTCCAGAACAGACAGGATTCTCCGCAGGATGCCCACCTGATTGGTCAGACCTCTCTTGAAAATGGTGACGATGGAGAAATCCTTCTTGCCGGCGATACCGGTGATGATCCGGTGGGGATCAACCTCGGTTTCGAACTGCTTTTTGATCATAGTACCGGGGTTTTCAGGCTCATTGGTGTTGCGGATGTTCAAAGGGATGTTCTTCTTCCGGACAGGGTAGATCGCGCCCTCATGAAGCACGTTAGCGCCGGCATAGGCCAGCTCTCGGAGCTCTTCATAGGTAATCTCAGCAATGGGGTGGGGATTTTCTACGATTCTGGGGTCAGCCATCAAAATACCGGAAACGTCAGTCCAGTTTTCGTAAACATCGGCATCCAGAGCAGCGGCTGCCAAAGAACCGGTGATGTCACTGCCGCCCCGGGAGAAGGTACGGATGCTGCCGTCGGGCATTACGCCGTAGAAACCGGGGGTAACCACGCACTTACCCTTTGCTTTGTCGCTGAAAGCCTTGTAGGACTTTTCAGTGTCCACAGTGCCGTCAATGTTAAAGAATACCCACTCGGCGGCATCGATAAATTCAAAACCCAGGAATGCAGCCATTAGCTTGGCGGAGAAATACTCACCGCGGCTGGCCATCTCGTCCTGAGAAACCTGCTTGGTATCCAGACGGGCTTTCAGTTCTGCAAACTCGGTTTCCAAGTCCAGCTTGATACCCAGCTCATCCCGAATCTCAATGTAACGGGATGTGATCATTTCAAATACGGGATCGCAGGCAACGCCATACTGGGTATGGGCGTGGCACAGATACAGCAAATCGGTAATCTTATGATCCTTGCTGTCACGCTTACCGGCGGCGGAGACAATTGCCACCTTGCGGGCCTTGTCGGACAAAAGAATGTCACGAACCTTGATGTACTGACCGGCGTCTGCCATAGAGGAGCCGCCGAATTTTGTTACTTTCAACATGGAAAAATCTTTCCTTCCCTTGATTTATTCTGCGAATGCTGCGATGAAGGCGTTGGGCTGATTTTTCAGCCAATTGTGCATAGCCTCCACGGAAACAGCCTTGGTGATAACTGCGTCGCCCCACTTTTCAGCGGTGTTTTCTTCCAACCAGGCATCATTGCCGCCCCGGACATAGTAACACAGGGTATCGGTGTTTTCCGCCTTGACAGTACCACCGCAGGGACTGTAGAAACCCTTACCTGCCAGTACGTCGGCGCAGTCCTGCACTACATTATATGCGGTGGGGTAGCGGCCTGCTCCCTGACCGTAGAAACTCATACGACCGGAGGCAGAGCCAACCACTGTGATCAAGTTGAAGTTAGCAGGGAGAGCGGATTCCGGCTCACCCTGCTTTACCAGAGTGGGTTGCACATAGGCGCTGACCTTACCCTCTTTGCACTTGCCGGTGGAAATCAGCTTGCAAACATAGCCCTTAGCAGTGAAATTCTCCACATCCTCGGCGGAGATCCGACTGATACCGGCAACAGGA
>JAZSAD010000070.1:0-2436 GCA_045601715.1 Faecousia sp. | reverse complement strand
GTGAGCAGGGTGACCGGCATAGTTTTCCAGGGCCTCACGGCTCTGGAATTCAGAATACAAAGCATAATCCATGCCGTTGTATGCCTGGCGGATCTCCATATGGGTAAGGCCGGGGATTACACCCACCAACGGCTCTAACTGCGCCTTGATAATGGCAACTGCCTCTTTTTTATCCACGCCCTCTTTCAGGGTGTACAATACGATATGCTTTACCATAACTTTTCTCCTTAATGACAATACCGGGACCGGTGAACCGGTCCCGGTATGTAATCTTAATTAAGCCTCTTCAGCAGTCTCTTCTGCTACTCCTTCAGCAGCCTCTTCCTCTGCTTCCGGCTCCAGCAGAGCGCGGATGGACAGGGAGATACGCTTGTTCTCAGCGTCAACCTCGGTGATCTTCACCTGGACTTCCTGACCCTCAGCCAGAACGTCCTCGGGCTTGCCGATACGCTTGTTAGCGATCTGAGAAATGTGGATCAGGCCGTCAACGCCGGGGATGATCTCAGCAAATGCGCCGAAGGTCATCAGCTTAACGATCTTTGCATCCACAACATCGCCTACATTGTAAGCGGTCATGAACTTGTTCCAGGGATTCATCTCTGCGGTCTTGTAGCCCAGAGAAATCTTGCGCTTCTCAGCATCGAAGGAGATCACGTAAACGTCGATCTCGTCGCCCACAGCAACAACGTCAGCGGGAGTCTTGATGCGGTTCCAGCTCAGCTCGGAAACGTGAACCATACCGTCCACACCGCCGATGTCCACAAATGCGCCGTAGGAAGTCAGGGACTTCACAGTGCCGTGGTACTTTGCGCCAACCTCGATCTCGCCCCAAATCTTCTCCTGAGCAGCCTTACGGGCTTCGGAAGAAACAGCGCGGATAGAACCGATTACACGGCGACGAGCGCGGTTAACCTCGGTAATTCTCAGCTCAGTAGTCTTGCCAACCATAGAAGCCATATCGCCGCCCTTGGCGATACCGGACTGAGAAGCGGGGATAAAGACGCGGATGCCCTTAACGGTAGCAACCAGACCGCCCTTGTTCTCTTCGGTGATGGTGCCCTCAACGGTGGTCTTTTCTTCACACCAGGTAGCCATCTCGTCCCAAACCTTCATGCCTTCCAGCTTCTTTCTGGAAACCTGGCATACGCCCTCCTGGTCGTTGACGCGGACAACGAATACTTCGATTTCGTCGCCAACCTTTAGTACGTCCTCGGGCTTTACAGTGGGATCTGCGCTGACTTCATCATAAGGAATGTAGCCGGCGTGCTTGGTGCCCAGATCGATCTGGACTTCAGTAGCGCCGATACCGGTCACGATACCAATAACCTTATCTCCTGTATTTAAAGTCTTGATGGACTGTTCCAGAAGTGCCTCGAATTCCTCCTGTACAGACTCAACATTCATAATTTCGCTCATAGTCTTATTGACCTCCTTTATAATCCACGCCGGCGTGGATGCGCCAGCCGTGATTCCAACATCAGCTACACCACGGAATAGTTCAGGGTTTAACTCGGCAGCATTATCCACCAGCGCGACCCTGTCGCAGTGTTCCCGGCAAATCATGGCAAGGCGGCCTGTGTTGGAAGAGTGGGTGTCACCTACAACGACCATGGCCTGACAAACTTTACTTAAGCTCGCCGCCTCACTTTGCCGAAATTCAGTAGCTTTGCATATTGTATCAAATATTTTTACATTAGTAAACACTTTTTTTGCAAAATTTTCGCAGGAACGCCACAAAGATTCCGTAGAAGTGGTCTGGCAGACCATACTGATGGGGAAATCCGGCGAAATTTCACCGGATTTGACCCAAGCTTCCAATTCTTCTGCGTTTTCAAAAATCTTACAATGGCTGCACCAACCGGCAATTCCCTCCACCTCCGGGTGGGAACGGGTGCCGATAATCACAGGAAGTCTCCCCTCGGCTTCCGCTTTACTCACGATCCCGTGGATGCGTTTCACAAAGGGACAGGTGGCATCTACCACCTCCGCGCCTCTGGCTTCCAAGGCCTCCTGCACCGCCTTGGTGACACCGTGAGAACGGATAATCACCGTTTGACCGGGCTGGGCCTGTTCCGGAGTGTCAATCACCTCCACGCCCATTTCCTGAAAACGGGAGACTGCGTGGCGGTTATGGATAATGGGTCCCAGGGTGCACACTTTTTTTCCGGAAGCAGCCGCCTGCTCTACCAGCTCCACCGCTCGGTTTACACCGAAACAAAAGCCGGCGCTTTCTGCCACGTGAATGCTCATAAAGGAATCTTCTCCCCGATGATTTTCTTCATAGCGGCTACCACACCCTCAATATCCAGTTCGGAAGTGTCCAATTTGATAGAATCCTTTGCCATCTTCAAAGGGGCAATCTCCCGGTGGGTATCCTGATAGTCACGCTGCTGAATTTCCTTCAGCACCACCTCATACACGGCCTCCTGACCCTTG
>JAZSAD010000069.1:0-15240 GCA_045601715.1 Faecousia sp. | reverse complement strand
TGCCGCAGGCGATGGCGTCTGCAAAATCTCCGGACATACCCATAGACAATATATTGACACATACATTATCGTATTTTTTTCTCATTATGTCAACAGAAAGGTTGTACATTTTTTGAAAAAATTTGTGATTTTCCGTCGAATTCTGGCAAATTGGGGGAATTGCCATAAATCCCAGTACCCGAATTGCAGAAAAATCACCTGCACGAGCGAGGACTGTATCCACCTCTTCCAGGGTAAAACCGGACTTGCTTTCCTCCATCGCCACGTTGATTTCCAGCAGAATATCCTGCACAATCCCCTGCTTGGTTGCTTCCTTGTGGATGGCTTCCAGCAAACGGACAGAATCCACACTCTGAATCAAATCCACCTTTCCTACCACCTGTTTGACTTTGTTGGTCTGCAGATGACCGATAAAATGGACAGGCGCGCCGTCATAGGCATTCTGGGATTGCTTTAAGGTCAGTTCCTGCACCCGGTTTTCTCCGCAGCAGTCTACACCGGCTCGGATTGCCTCCTGCACGGCAGCGGCATCATTCATTTTGGTGGCAGCGCACAGGGTGATATCTTCTGGGTTTCTCCCTGCGGCGATGGCGGCTTTTGTAATTTCTTCTTTGATGCGGGCAACATTTTCGGCAATGGACATCATTTACCTCCAGATACAAAAATGCGGCGAAGCACTGCTCCGCCGCATTTTTGCTACATAGCTTTCATGGGCTTCATAGGGGCTAGGGTAGAGATGGCATGCTTGTAAATCATCTGCTGCTTGCCGTCTGTGACCAGTACCACCACGAAGTTATCGTAACCGGTGATGGTGCCCCGGAGCTGAAAGCCGTTCATGAGAAACAGTGTCACGGGAATCTTATCCTGACACGCTTCTTTTAAGACGGCTTCCTGTAGATTTGTAGGCTCAGACATATGTATACCTTCTTTCTGTGGGATACATAAATCTTAGCATTTTTCACTTGTCGGTTTGTGCTAAAACCTGTCGGGCCTTTGCAAGAATTTGCGCTGTCCCGTCATTTTCTTCCCGGACGAGCCAGTGTATGGCAGGATTCCGCCGGAACCAGGTCAGCTGCCGCTTAGCATACTTTCGGGAAGATTGCTGCACCAGAGCGGTGGCAGTCTCCATAGAGCTGCGCCCTTGCAGTGCGTCCACAAATTCCTTATAGCCAATTGCCTGCATAGCGGTACATTTTTCCGGGATGCCTGCATCCAGCAGACCCCGAATCTCTGCAATCAGACCCTGCTCCAGCATTACATCCACACGACGGTCAATTCTTGCATAGAGGGCAGATCGCTCTGCATCCTCCAAGCCAAACCACACAGGCTTGTAACGAGGGGGAATCAGCTGGGTTTTCCGGTTGTGTTCGGTGATGGTCTCACCGGTTTCCAGGTATACTTCCAACGCCCGGATAATCCGCTTTTGGTCGGACGGGTGAAGCCTGTCGGCAGATTCCGGGTCAACTGCCCGAAGCTGCTCAATCACTGCTTCGATACCCTGGGTTTCCGCCAGTTGTTCCAGTTCTTCCCGTCGACCGGTGGAGGGAACGGGGGCAAAGTCATTGCCTTTAATCAGAGAGTCCATATAAAGGCCTGTGCCGCCGGCAATGATGGCAGTTTTACCCCGGGAGAGAATATCGTCAATAATGGGCGTTGCCATCTGGCAGTATTTGCCTACGGAAAAATCTTCCCAAGGCTCTGCTACGGAGAGCATATGGTGGGGAATATTCTCCATTTCTTCCAGAGTAGGCTTGGCAGTGCCGATATCCATACCCTTGTATACCTGCATAGAATCGCAGGATACCACCTCGCCGTCCAATTCTTTGGCGAGGGCGATGGACAAGGCTGTTTTACCGGAAGCGGTAGGTCCGGCAATACATATGATATTGTTCATAAATTAACTCCGCTTAAATTGCTTTTCCAGTTGCTTTTTGCTTAGGATAATGCAGATGGGTCTGCCGTGGGGGCAGTGCTTCAAATCCTCCCGGCTGAGAACCTGCTCTGCCAATTTCAAAAGTTCTTTTTCGCTGCTGATCCAGCCTGCCTTGATAGCGGCCTTGCAGGCAACAGTGTGGAGCAGTTCGTCACGGACGCTGTCTTTGCGCTCCTTGCGGCCGTTCAGCAGGTCTGCAGCCAAGGTTTCTAAAGCATCGGCTGCCTGGCTGTCATCCAAATCCATAGGAATTTGCCGAATAAGAATGGTATTGTCGCCAAATTCCTGAATCTCGAAGCCCAATTCTTCCAACAGGGGCTGATTTTCCAGCAAAATAGCAATGCTGTCAGCATTCAGTCGATGGGCAACAGGGGTCAGCAGGGTCTGAGAAGAGATTGCCTCCTGATTGGCCTTCAGTTTCTCAAAGAGAATCCGCTCGTGGGCGGCGTGTTTGTCGATCAGATATGCCTCTTCGCCCTGTTCTACAATAATATAGCTATTATACAGCTCTCCCACAAACCGCCAGGGGACGTCCACGGGCATAGCGGGAATCACTACCTGCTCTGGCTCTTCAGGCTGAGGAACAGGGATAGGCTTTGCCACAGGTGCGGCAGTGGGGAGAATAACGTTTTCCCGAATAGGGGGCAGCTTGGTTTCCTCTACTGCCAAAGCGGTGGCGGCAGCGGCAACGGCTGAAGGTTTGGGTGCATCCTTTACTGCCGAAGTGAATGCCTTGTACTCCTGGGCGTTCATCGTGCGGAAGAAATTCTCCTGCTTGGGCGCAGGCGCAGCAGGCTTGGGTGCGGGAGCAGCGACAGGGGCGGGATTGGGTTTCAATGCCACCTGAGGCCGGTCGGGAGTTTTGTTTAATGCACCTAAGACTCCATAATGTACACAGTCAAATACTGCTTTTTCATTTAAGAATTTTACCTCTGTCTTGGCAGGGTGGACATTCACATCCACAGCGCTTGCAGGGACGGTTAAGTGGAGAACACAAGCGGGGAATTTGCCCACCATGATCTGATTCCGGTAGGCTTCCTCCAAGGCGGCAATCAAAAGTCGGGATTTCACCGGCCTGTCATTGACAAAGAAGGTCTGTAGTGCGCGGCTGGGACGGGCATCGCTAGGCTTAGATACAAAGCCGGTGAGGGTAAACTGCTCCCACTTGCTGTTGAGGGGCACCATTTTTCCGCTGTCCCGGCCATACACGCAGTACACAGCAGCCTCCAAAGACCCGGTGCCGGGGGTAGAGAGAACTTCTTTGCCGTCCCGGATAAACCGGAAAGCTACCTCCGGATGGGCAAGGGCCTGCATCTGCACCGCGGATGCTACTTTGCCGCCCTCTACTGTGTCAGATTTCATAAATTTCATACGGGCAGGGGTGTTGAAAAACAGATCCCGGACAATAATGGTGGTGCCGTCGGGACAGCCTGCCTCGGATTCTTCTGCAATGTTGCCTGCTTCCAGACTCAGAGAAGTTCCGGCAATAGCGCCGGCCGTTTTGGTCAGCAAATCAATTCGGCTGACAGAGGCGATGGCTGCCAAGGCTTCGCCCCGGAATCCCATGGTTGCAATGGCTGCCAAATCCTCAGCAGTCCGCAGCTTGGAGGTTGCATGACGCAAAAAGGCGGTTTTCGCATCCTCCGGGGACATACCACAGCCGTTGTCGGTAACCCGCAGGAAGGTCATACCCCCGTCCCGAATCTCCACGGTGACTTGGGTTGCTCCTGCGTCCACGGCATTTTCCAGCAGTTCCTTTACCACGGAAGCGGGCCGTTCCACCACCTCGCCGGCGGCAATTAAGTTGGCAACGTGGGGAGATAATTGAATAATTTTTGACATAAAATCACCTCGTTAGGGTAGATCGATAAATCCGAAATTGTTTTACAAAGGATGGTTTATTGCTCTATCTGCGTTAAAATACTCGCAAATACACAAAGTATTTGCTGTGTTTTGTGCCTTGCTAGACACAATAGGGCGAAAAGCATCCGAAATCAGCCGCTTTCAGGCGGGTTCGGATTTGTCGCTCTACCCTAGGGCAATAACGGAAATCAAATTGATGGTAATGTGCATCAAAATAGGTGTCACAATGGTGTCGGATGCTATATAGGCATTTGCCAAAGCAATGCCGGCAGGCAGATACTGGATAAAGCAGAGCAGTAAGGTTTTCCAATCCGCTCTGCCGATAAAGTCCAGAACGTGAATTGCAGCAAAGAAGCAAACAGAAATTAAAAAGGCAAGCTTTGGCTTTTTTCTGCAGTAACCCTGAAACAGCAAGCCGCGATAAAGGACTTCTTCCGCAATAGGAACGAGGGTAATCGTACAGAAAACGAAAGCGCCGGTGTGCTCTCTGGTTAATTCCAAAATAGCGTCATTGTTGAGGTTGGAGAAATCAGGACCTATCCACGGAGCGGTCAAAAAGGAAACCAGAAATGTGAGGGCGTAGTAGAGTAACAACCCCTTCAATACACACCACAAACACCGCAGGGGATTCGCCCAGGCGACCTTCGCAGATGCCCACAGGAACTTATGGAAGATACCCACCACGCAGGCAAAGTTGATCACAAAGAACAGGATATTTAATAGGGTCGCAGATAAGGAAAAACCTAACCAGTCAACGGCAAGAAACAGCGCCGTTGGAAGGACAAAAAGGGAAATCAGCCAATATCCAAAGCCCAATAGGTTTTCCTTCCGGGTGGTGGAAACAGAAAGCTTCATATTTACTCCAACATTTTCTTCAGCTTATACAGCTCGTTCATCGCTTCAATGGGGGTAAGGGTCTCTACGCTGATGGATTCCAAAGCATTGCAGACCTGCTGCGTTCTCAAATCCATCATACTGATTTGATCATCTTCCGGCTCAGCGCGTACCACCTTGGGTTGAGGCTTACCCTCGGTTTCCAGCTCCTGCAAAATCTCCCTTGCCCGGTTAATAACGGCGTTAGGCAGACCTGCCAGCTTGGCAACCTCCACACCAAAGCTATCGTCGGTGGCGCCGGGGACGATCTTCCGCAGGAAAATCATCTTGTCGCCACGCTTTTTCACAGCGATGTTGTAATTCTTGATACCCGGCAGCTGGTCCTCAATGACACTCAATTCGTGGTAGTGGGTGGCAAACAGGGTTTTTGCTCCCAGCTGCTTGGGGTTGGCGGCATATTCCAGTACCGCCCGGGCAATGGCCATGCCGTCATAGGTGGATGTACCTCTGCCGATTTCGTCCAGAATCAGCAGGCTTTTGGCGGTGGCATATTTCAGGATAGATGCCATCTCCGCCATTTCCACCATAAAGGTGGACTGGCCGGACGCCAAATCGTCGCTGGCGCCGATTCGGGTGAAGATTCTATCCACAATGCCAATGGTGGCAGACTTAGCAGGCACGAAAGAACCCATCTGCGCCATCAGTACAATCAGCGCTACCTGCCGCATATAGGTGGATTTACCTGCCATATTAGGGCCGGTGATAATGGAAATCAGGTTGCCCTGATTGCCCAAAAGGGTGTCATTGGGGACAAACAGGCTGTCCTTTAAGACCTTTTCCACCACAGGGTGACGACCCTCGATAATAGAGATGGTGTTGTCCAGGGTGATCTCCGGACGGCAGTAGTTGTTCTTTACTGCTACAGTTGCCAAAGAGCAAAGGGTATCCACAATACCCACTGCGGCCGCGGCGGTCTGCACCCGGATGTTCTGGGCAGCCAGATGCTCCCGCAGCTGGGTAAAAATCTGATATTCCAAAGCGGTGCAGCGCTCCTTGGCGGTGAGCACCTGCTCTTCCAGTTCTTTCAGCTCGGGGGTGATGTAACGTTCATTGTTAGTAAGGGTCTGGCGGCGGATGTAATGGTCCGGCACCTGGTCCACAAAGGACTTGGAAACTTCGATGTAATAGCCGAATACGGGGTTGTAGTTTACCCGCAGAGTGCGGATGCCAGTGGCTTCCCGCTCCCGGGTTTCGATAGACGCCATAATGCCGGCGCCGCCCTTGAGAATATCCTGCAGGCGGTCCACCTCTTCATTTGCACCTTCCCGGATAATTCCGCCTTCCCGGACAGTCAGGGGAGGCTTTTCGGCGATGGTGGATTCGATCAGTACGGCGCAATCGGTCAGAGGATCGATAGCATCCTCCAGCCGCTTCAGCAGGGGAGAGTTCACCTGCTGTAACAGCCGCTTGATGTCAGGCAGGACCCGCAGACCGCTGGCAAAGCCTAACAGGTCACGGCAGTTTACCGAGCCGGTGACGATCCGAGTCATGACCCGTTCCAAATCCGTAACGTATTTCAGCGCCTCGTCCAACTCACCCCGCAACAGGGTGTTGCTGACCAGCTCTTCCACCGCATTCTGCCGGCTGATAATTTCACCGGCATCCAGCAGAGGCTTTTCCAGCCAGCTCCGCAGCAGACGTCCGCCCATAGGCGTACGGGTCTTGTCCAGCACCCACAAAAGCGTGCCTTTCTTATCCTTTGCCCGCAGACCCTCCTGCAATTCCAGATTCCGGCGGGCATCCATATCCAGTTCCATAAACCGACCGGTGGTGTAGTATTGCAATTGGCGAATATGGGACAGGTCATTTTTTTGTAGCTTTTTCAGAAGATCCAAAAGACTGCCGGCGGCCATCACCGCCTCGGGCAGACTGGCAAGTCCCAGTTCTTCCAAAGGTTTGCCAAAATGAGAAACCAAAGTTCCTTCAGCCGCTTCCTGCACAAATTGCTCCGGCTTGCCCTCATCCAGACAGCAATGCAGCCGGTGGCGCAAAGCATCATCAATGACGGGGCAGTAAGCGGCGCTGCCGTAGCGAATCACCTCAGTGGGGGAGAATCGACCCAGCTCCGAGGCGGCGGCAGGGGCATCTTCGCAAACTGTCACATAAAACGCGCCGGTGGACACATCGCAGAAGGCAAGGCCCAGTTTGTCAGCCTCGCCGTACATACAGGCCATATAGTTATTCCGGCTTTCCTCCAGCATGCAGCTTTCGGTGACAGTGCCGGGGGTAACAATCCGGGTGATATCCCGCTGAACAATACCCTTGGCCTGGGCAGGGTCTTCAATCTGCTCGCAGATCGCCACCTTGTAGCCCTTCTGCACCAGTCGGGCAATGTAGGCATCCACGGAATGGTAGGGCACACCACACATAGGGGTCTGCTCTTCTTCCGGCTTATTCCGGTCACGGGTGGTGAGGGTCAGATCCAGTTCCTTGGCGGCAAGACGGGCATCGTCATCGAACATTTCATAGAAGTCGCCCAAACGGAAGAACAGAATACAGTCCTGATTCTGTTCTTTAATATCAAAATACTGCCGGCGCATGGGGGTCATTTCGTTGGATTTTGTAGCCATAGCATTAATCCTTCCTAAGTTCTCCGGTCAAGCTCCAGGTGGTGGAACCGGTGACGGTAATTTCTGCAAATGTGCCGATAAGGGCAGGTTCTCCCATCAGCCTTACCAATCTGCCACCCTCAGTACGGGCGGTGAGAAATTCCTTGTCCGTGCCGTCAACGAGGCAGCGGAGGGTTTTGCCGATATAGCCGTTGTGCAGCTGCTCAGAAATGCTGTTCTGCACAGCGCAAAGCTTGTCAAACCGGCGGTTTTTCTCTTCTTTAGGGGTGGGGTCGTCCATATCATAGGCGGGTGTGCCCGGACGGGGGGAGAAGATAAAGGTAAACAGGGAGTCGTAGTGTACCTGTTCAATCAGGGAAATGGTTTCCTCAAATTCCTCCTGGGTTTCTCCGGGGAAGCCTACGATCACATCGGAGGTCAAAACCAAATCCGGCATAACGGACTTGGCATAATGCACTTTTTCTAAGTAGGCATCTCGGTCATAATGACGGTTCATCGCCTTCAGCACCCGGGAAGAGCCGGACTGGAAGGGAAGATGCAGCTGCTTTGCAATCTTGGGGTAACGCGCCATAGTGTCAAAGAGCTTTTGGGATGCATCCCTGGGATGGCTGGTCATAAAGCGAATGAGAAAATCGCCGTCAAGTTCTGCAATTTTAGCCAGCAGGTCTGCAAAATCCACACCCTGCTCCAAATCCTTACCGTAGGAGTTTACATTTTGCCCTAGGAGGGTAATATCCTTTACCCCGCTGTCAATGAGCTGCTTGCACTCAGCTAAAATATCCTCCCACTTCCGGCTGCGCTCTCTGCCTCGCACATAGGGGACGATGCAGTAGGTGCAGAAATTGTTGCAGCCATACATAATGGACACCCAGGCCTTCAGCTTGCTGTCCCGCTGGTGGGGCAGACCTTCTGCAATAGAGCCGGGCTCGTCGGCAGTGAAATAGGTACGTTTGCCGGTGAACAGCACCCGGGACAAGACCTCCGGGAACTGCCACAGATGATGGGTGGAGAACACGCCGTCCACGTGGGGATAGCTGTTTTTAATGCGGTTTACTACAATCTCCTGACCGGCCATACAGCCGCAGAGGAAGATTTTCTGACGGGGATGGCGGCGCTTGGTGTGGGTCAGGGCGCCTAGGTTGCCGAATACCCGCTGCTGGGCATGTTCCCGAATGGCGCAGGTGTTCATTACCACCACGTCTGCGCCCTCGGCCTGGTCGGTAATGGCATAGCCACTTTCCATGAGAAGTCCTCGAATAGCCTCGGAATCGGACTCGTTCTGCTGACAGCCATAGGTCTCCACATAGGCGGTAGGGGTGATAGACTGACCGTGCCAAAAGGCTTTTATTTGCTCACAGAAGGCAAGCTGCTGACGCAGCTGTTCCTGTGTAATGACGGTTGTTTTTTTCATAGGGAAAACGCTCCTTAGGGTGAGAGGACCTGAACCCAAACAGGTTTTCAGCCGCCTGTATTCCCCAATACATCAGAAAATCCCTTGATAATACAGTAAGTATTATCTGCGTGATTTTCCTCGTCTTGGAAAATGCAAGCGTCTGAAAACTGCAAGGCACCTCTCAGCTTGAAATTTTTGATTGATTTTTGGCGCAGATGACGCCGCCTTGCTGACGCAAGGCAAGAAAGATAAGGCAAAAAGCAGCAAAAAAGTCTGCTGAGAGGCTATTTGGGTTCAAGTCCTCTCACCCTATGCATATAAGTTCTCAATATAGAATAATAGCATTTTTTCACCCTTTTTGCAAGGGGAACAGATAGGTTTTTCGCAGAATGTTAACATTTTGGAAACGGTCTTGCAATTGTTGGTCTATCGTGGTAAACTATGTAAGAATCACCCCGATTGGGAGAAAGAGGAACGGATATGATTTGTAAATACTGTTTTGCCGAGTTGGAAGATGGTACTGCCGTCTGCCCTATCTGCGGCAAGGAACTGGAAACCCCTGTGGAAGAAACAGCACAGGAGGAAGTTGCAGAGGTTGTAGAAGAAGTGACTGCCGAAGAAGTCCCTGTGGTGGAAAAGAAAAAGTCCAACGCATGGAAGAAGGTGCTGGCAATCGCCGGTGTAGCAGTGCTGGCTATCGTGCTGGTTGGCGCGATCCTGCATTTCATGGGTCTGGGCAAGCAGGTTGTGCATAACCTACAGTTCTGGCGCGCCAATGATATTGACTATAAGCTCTCCTACACCGTAAAAAATGAGGTTGCGGAGAAGAAGCAGAATGATGTGATCGCTACAGTAGGCAGTCAGACCCTCACCAACGGTGAGTTCCAGGCTCACTACTGGATGGCTGTGTATGATTTCCTGGACTACTATGGCTACTATCTCAGCTCTATCGGCGTGGATATCAACAAGCCCCTCAGCGAGCAGATTTATGACGAGAAAACCGGCAAGACCTACCAGCAGATGTTCATGGAAGGCGCATTGGACAGCTGGTACAGATACGCAACCCTGGTGGAACTGTCCAAGGAGGCCGGCTTCCAGCTTAACGAAGAGCAGCAGAAGTATGTGGATAACGTCAAGGCGCAGGTAGAAGCCATGGCGGTGGAATATAAGTATGCTGATGTAGAGGATTTTATTGACAAGGAGTTCTTCCCCGGCTGTTCTCTGGACATTTATATGAAGTACACCCAGACGAACTATCAGGCCCTGTCCTACTACGACACGCTGTATGAAGGTCTGGTGCCCACACAGGAGCAGATCGAGACCTATTATACTGAACACGAGGCAGAGTTTGCGGCCAATAAAACTGACAAGTCTGCCGGCAATTACTATGACGTGCGGCATATCCTGTTGGGCCACGATAGCCCTGCTGACAGCGAAGGTAACTATACGGATGATCAGTGGCAGATTTGCCTGGATCAGGCGCAGACGACCCTGAACGACTTCCTAGCAGGAGAGGCAACCGAGGACGCCTTTGCCAAGTTGGCGATGGATATTTCCGAGGACCCCGGCTCCGCGGAAAACGGTGGTCTGTACAGCCAGCTGACCAAGGACACCGGCTTCATTGAGGATTTCAAGAAATGGTATCTGGACGAAAACCGGAAACCCGGTGATACCGGCTTGGTAAAGAATACAGAAAGCTCCGTACAGGGCTACCACATTATGTACTTTGTGGGCAGCTACCCCATCTGGGAGTACGAAGCCAAGTCTGCACTTTTGACCGAAAACACCAATAAGCTGATTGCAGATGGTCAGGCAAAGTGGCCTATGGAAGTCAACTACAAGAAGATCGTGCTGGGTGAAGTAGATCTGGCAGGCTAATGGAAATAAAAAACGCGGATGCATCAGCATCCGCGTTTTTTGTTTGTGAAAAACTCAGTTGTCATTGCAAGGATGCGTTAGCACCCGTGGCAATCTCCGGAATGATTGCCTGCTTGCTAATCCCAGTCAGGGCGAGTATCCGGCAGGATTGGCAAGCTGCTGAGAATCTGCCTTGCAATTTGTCTGTATTGCATAACATCTGTAGTTTTTCTGATCTGCTTGCCCAATTTTTCGGCATCGGCAAATTTGCACAGCCAGTACCGCCAGTTCTCCTTTATGCGGAACATGGCGTTGCGTTCTGAGCCAAAGGTGTGGATATATTCCTCCAAAAGGGCATCGTGAAAATCAGATAAAGTCCTGGCATCTGTGCCGTCAGGTGTCAGCAATCCCGGGTCGGCGATGAGTCCCCGTCCCAGCATGACTGCCTGCAAATGGGGGAATTCCGCCTGCAGATTTCCGATATCCTGCCTGGTGCAAAGACTGCCGTTGTAGCACACAGGTGCATTGCTTCTTTGTAAGCAGTAGCGGAAAGCATCCATATCCACCTTGCCGTTGTAAAAATCCTTGCGGACACGGGGATGGACAATCAGTTCTGCAATAGGATATTGGTTATAAACGGCAAGGAGTTCTGCCCATTCTTCCGGCCTTTCATAGCCGATGCGGGTTTTTACGGAAATGGGCAGGACACAGCGGGAGAAGATGTTATCTAAAAAACTATCCAGCGCATCCAGATCCCGCAGCATACCCGAGCCTTTACCCTTGGCGGTGACTGTTCCCGAGGGACAGCCTAAATTCAAATTGATTTCTTCATAGCCTAAATCCCGGCAGACCCCTGCCAGCCACAGAAAATCCTCTGCATTTTTGGTGAGCACCTGGGGGACAACGGAAAATCCAACACTGTCTGCCTTTGGCAGTTCCCGCATCTCCCGGGCGGTCAGCGCCCGATGGACAGTGGGGGAGAGGAAGGGGGTATAGTACCGGTCCGATCCGCCGAAATAGCGGTGGTGCAGTTTCCGGTATATGCTGTCCGTCAACCCCTCTAAGGGAGCAAAATAATAGCGCATACACGCCCTCCTCTCCGATTTTCTACGGAAATTATACCACTATACCCCCATTTGTCAACGAAAAACCCCCTCCCAAATTGGGAGGGGGTAGTTGTGTTGATTAGCCCATATTCATAGAGGGACGGAGAATTGCCCAGTAGTTCTTGTAGCCGAAGATGTATTCCATACGGGTATTGACATCGACAGTGCTGGAATTATAGGTGTCGATTTTGTTAGTGTTCAGGGACCAGCAGATACCGTCGCCTAAGTAAATGAATATGTTGTTAGAGGAAGATGTTCTGCCGAAGAGAATGTCACCTACAATCAGGTTGTGCTCTCTGGGAAGTCTGCTGAGTTCGCCGTACTTACCGCTGTCATCGCAGTTGAAGTTCCGGCCACCATTAAGGCCGGGCGCTACCATAGCGCCATACTGGTTATCAGCCAGTGCCTTATCGACCACCAACTGGCTGTGGAAGGTGCTTAAGGTGGTGTGCTCGAATACTTTATCCATGCCCAAAGCGACCTTGTAGATCTCGTTGGCCAGTTCCAGTCCTGTCTTGGAAGAAGTAGACAGGCTCTTGACTGCGTTGATGATCGCTTGCTGCTGGGCGCTGGTCAGGGTCTTTGCTACGAAGATGTCGGAGCTTCTCACGGAAACACCGCCTACCTTAGCGGACTTGCTCTCAATTTTGTTGTCGGGGACAGATGTACCCACTTTCACAGTGAAGGAAACTTCCTTCTTCTCACCGGCGGGAATGGTCACCTTGCAGGACAGGTTTGTACCGCTGACAGTCCAACCGGAAGCGGAAACCAGTGTGGTGCCGGTGGGAACCACATCGGTGATGTCCAGAGTTTTGGATACATCATTGGCATTCAGCAGCTTAATGGTGTAGGTCAGTTCCTCGCCGGGATTGATGGTCTGACCGAATGCCTTGGAGGCAACCTTTTCCACTGCAATACCCTGAAGGTTGTTCATACGATTGATGGTTTCCTGAGTAATAGAGCCGGTGGCCTTTTTCAGCGGGCGGAAGATGCCGATTTTGGTTACTGCGCCGCCAAATACAAAGTAGCTGTAATCGCCGCCGTTGTCGCACTTGGGATCAAAGTAATCGTAGGCGTTGAGATAACGGACGGTTGCTTCATATTGTTCAATGCCGGTGGGCTGGTTGTCGCCGGCTACCTTGTAGCTGCCGCCGGTGGAGTGAATGACCTTGCCGTCGCCGATGTAAAGCAT
The DNA here is from genome assembly GCA_045601715.1 of Faecousia sp. Taxonomy (GTDB): domain Bacteria; phylum Bacillota; class Clostridia; order Oscillospirales; family Oscillospiraceae; genus Faecousia. The sequence goes on along the minus strand of JAZSAD010000069.1, from coordinate 2,432 downwards.
TGCGTGGCCGGAGTCGTTCTTTCTGCGGATGACGATAATATCCGCAGGCTGGAGGGTGGAGTAGAACTTGTCAATCTGTTCCTGCTTCTCGGCCTCGGTTTCGCTGCCGGTAGGCTCATAGTAATAAATCTTCTGATTCTTTGCCTGGTTGGCAATGGTGCCGGTATAATCACTGTTTCCGGTATAGCCAAGACCAAAGTAGTAAACATCATAGGTCAGAATGGAGCAGTTGGTATATTGCCAGTTATCGGAGGTTACATCCTCGGGGGTGTTGGTGGCTTTCTCGTAGCGCTTATCCGGCTTCATAGAGCCGCCGGCATCGTACTGATAGCGGTCGCCACGGAGAAGATAGGATTCTGCCAATGCGATAACTGCCTTCTGCTTCTCGGTATAGGTGTCCTTCCGGTCCTCTACGAAGTCCTTCCGGTTGGCGATAACGAAGGAGAAACGCAGACCGGCATAGCGGTAAGCGTTGGGCAGGCTGTTCAGTACCTGCTCGGTATTTACGTCAATCACGCCGTTTGCCAGCTGGAACAGGCGCTTGCCGTTGTAGATGTAGATCTTGCCGGTAGTGTCAGAGGAAGATTCCTGCACGAAGATAGCATCGCCGGACATCAGGTCGGCTGCAGTAATTTTACTTGCCTGTATACCGTGGAGCTTGCTGGTCTGAGCGGAGGTAACGCCCTTGCCGCCGTACAGGGTGGGAATTACAGCCTTGGAGAAGTCAACCGCAGAGGTTGCAACCTCTTCGCCGCTGCCGGTAGAACCACTGGTGCTACCTTCGCCGGTGTAGATCAGCTTCAGGATCTGCACAGGGGTCATTACCTTGCCGGAGGCATCGTTATAGGAAACACTCTTGCTGATGGCGACATTCCAGATCATCTTAAGAAGGTTCATATCCTTCAGGTCGGTATACTGCCGGAATGCATCAATGGCAGTCTCCATCAGACCCAGGTCCACGTTGCCCAGAGTGCGTTCGATATAAATCTTATGGAAAGGAACAGCTGTGCCATTGACCTTGGCAGCGCCGTCCAGGGCCTTGCCCAGGTTGGCTTCGTCGTTCTTAGCCTTCAGGGTGTAAGTAATGGTTTTGCTTTCCTTTGCGCCCAGGGAGAATTCCCACTTCAGCTGATTGCCGCTGACGTTGTCGCAGCCGCTGACGTACTCAGCAACAGCGGGAATTTCGTCAGTAACGGTAACAGTCTGCTTGCTGCTGCCATTGTTGGTGACTACCACAGAGTAGGAAACATTCTTGCCGGGGGTAACGGTTCGGGAAGCGGAGTGGGTGGAGGTCTTGTAGAATTTCAACTCGCCGGCAGTTGCGGATTCGCCGGTGGAGTTATTCACGTTGTCGCTGTTGTTATTGCCGGTAGAACCGCCGTTGTTGTTGCCGGTGGAGCCGCCATTATTGTTGCCGGTGGAACCACCGTTGTTGTTGCCGGTAGAGCCGCCGTTGTTGTTGCCGGTAGAACCGCCGTTGTTGTTGCCGGTAGAACCGCCATTGTTGTTGTCGGTGGAGCCACCGTTGTTATTGTCGGTAGAACCGCCATTGTTGTTGTCGGTGGAGCCGCCGTTGTTGTTGTCGGTGGAGCCGCCGTTGTTGGAGCCACCGTTATCAGTGCTGTCACCGCCGGTGGGATTGGTGCCATCCATAGAGGAGCCGCCGGTGGGCAAAGTGGGGTTGTCGTTACCCTTGGGGCCTACGGCGCACAGCACAATCACCACTGCCACTGCTCCAACCGCAACACCGGCTGCGGACCACAGGGCAATGTTACTGTACTTCCATGCCCGGAAGGACGCCCAAAGCTTTTGCACTTTGTTCCATAATTCTTTCATAGCATTGTCTTTCCTTTCATTTTGCTTTATCTTGGAGTTTTGGAATGCTTTTTTATATCATACACCAAAACTGAGCAGATTGTAAACAACCAACTGAAATGTTCTTGCCACATCTTTAAAGATGTGCTAGAATAAAAGAAAGGGGGAATATAACAATGGAATTGTTGCAATTACGGTATTTTTATGAAAGTGCTATGGCGGAGAGCTTCTCGAAGGCGGCGCAAAAGTATATGGTGCCTGCATCTTCTGTGTCTGCATCTGTCAGACGGTTGGAGCAGGAATTGGGTATGGAACTGTTTGCCCGGACAGGCAACCGGCTACTGCTGAATGAAAAGGGCAGGGAATTTCTGTCATCTATCAGCAATGTCCTGTCACAGCTGGATATGGGCGTCAGCGCTCTTTATGCAAAGCCTGCGGAAAAACAGACCTTGTCTATTCTTGCCCGCTGCACCCGGCAGACCATTGTCCGGCATACCATAGAGTTCCAAAAACTGTATCCTTCTGTTTCCTTCAAAATGGCTTTTGAGGATACGCCGGAAAACTACGGCAATTACGACATTATCATCAGCACTGCAAGTGACGCATTGGACGACTAC
>JAZSAD010000068.1:0-4518 GCA_045601715.1 Faecousia sp. | reverse complement strand
CTTCCTTGTTTACTGTGCCGTCCATATTGAACTGGATCCAGTCAGCAGCATCCACGAACTCAAAGTCCAGGAATGCAGCCATCAGCTTGGCGGAGAAATACTCACCCCGGCTGGCAAGCTCGTCTTCGGATACCTGCTTGGCATCCAACCGCTTTTTCAGCTCCACAAATTCTGTTTCCAGATCCACATTCAGACCCAGCTCATCCCGGATCTCCACGTACCGGGAGGTGATCATGTCAAACACCGGGTCACAGGCAACGCCGTAACGGGTGTGGGCATGGCACAGGTACAGAAGATCTGTCAGCTTGTGGTCATCGGAGTAACGCTTACCGGCGGCGGATACGATGACCACCTTGCGCTCCGGGTCAGAAAAAATAATATCTTTGACTTTGCGGTACTGTCCGGCATCGGCCATGGACGAACCGCCGAATTTCGTGACTTTCAGCATTTTCGATTCCTTCCTTCAAGGGGGATTATTCCGTGGGCAGGGCAGCAATGAAGGTGCCGGGATGCGCCTTAAGCCATGCGTGCATCTGAGAAACAGGTACAGGCTTTGTCACAACGGCATCGTTCCAGCTTTCCTGACGGTTTTCTTCCAGCCATGCATCCTTGTCGCCACGGACATAGAACCGGCGGGTCAGGCTGTTGTCAGCGGAGACCTTACCACCGTAGGGGCTGTAGAAGCCCTTGCCGGCAAGCACGTCTGCACAGTCCTGTACCACATTATACGCAGTGGGGTAGCGGCCTGCTCCCTGACCGTAGAAGCTCATACGACCGGAGGCAGAGCCGACCAAAGTAATCAGATTGAAGTTAGCGGGAACAGCGGATTCCGGCTCGCCCTGCTTAACCAGGGTGGGCTGGACATAAGCGCTGACCTTGCCACCACTACACTTGCCGGTGGAAATCAGCTTACACACATAACCCTTGGCAGTGAAGTTTTCTACGTCAGCAGCGGAAATCCGGCTAATACCGGCAACGGGAACAGTTTCCTTGTCCAGACTGATGCCAAAGGCAACGTTGGAGGACAGGATTACCTTGTGCCAGGTGTCGATGCCCTCTACGTCGGTAGTGGGGTTGGCTTCTGCATAACCCAGCTGCTGGGCCTGCTTCAGAGCCTCGGCATAACCCAGACCCAGACGGGTCATGGAGTCTAATATGTAGTTGCAGGTGCCGTTCATGATGCCGCCCACTTTTTCAATGGTCTGCATACGGCGGGCACGCTCCAATTCACTGAGCCAGCCAATACCGCCGCCCACGGCTGCGGTGCAGCGGAAGCAAACACCCTTTTCCTTAGCCAGGGGAATCAGCTCGTCGTAGAAAGTGGCAACCAAAGCCTTGTTAGAGGTGACAATATGCTTGCCTGCCTCGATAGCAGCCTTTACAAATTCATAAGCAGGATGCAGGCCGCCCATCGCTTCCACAACTGTGTCGATGGTGGTGTCGTTCAGTACATCCTGAAAGTTCTTTGTAACTTCAGCGTCGGGAAGGGTGATATCTTCCAAACAGACCACCTTGGCAACGGTCATATCCTCCCGATTTGCGGTCAAATCGTACACACCGCGACCAACCACACCAAAGCCTAACAAACCAATACGCATCTTTTCTTCCTCCTATCTCTCTGAGCAAGTGAAAAAATCCTTGAAATCACTTGCAATTTCTTGTGAAAAAGTATATCATAGACACAATATAAATACAACTGTGTCATAAAACGAATAATTGTAAACATTATACTTTGTTTTAGTGCAGAAAGTCAAGAAAAAAACTCAAAAAATGCGGAGGAAAACAGTATGTTATACCATTCTACCCGAAATCATTTGGATGTTGTGGACAGCGCCCAGGCAGTCCTGTCCGGACTTGCTCCTGACGGCGGTCTGTATGTACCGGAAAAACTGCCCCAGATCGATGTTGCCGCCTGCCTGCAGGAGGATACGATGCAGATGGCTGAGCGGATTATCGGCGCTATGCTGCCTGCCATTCCCAATATGGGCGAGCTGGTTCGTCGGGCATACGTGGGCAAATTCCAGACTGAGGAACTGACCCCCACCGTGGACACCGGTAAGTTCACCGTGCTGGAGCTATTCCGGGGTCCTACCTCCGCTTTTAAGGATGTTGCCCTGTGTATGCTGCCTCAGTTGCTCACTGCCGCTAAGACAGAAAAAGGTATGAAAGAGGATATTTTGATTCTGACCGCTACCTCCGGTGACACCGGCAAGGCAGCCTTGGCAGGCTTTTCCAATGTAGAGGGTGTAAAAATCTGCGTGTTCTACCCCGACGGTGGCGTGTCCGCTGTTCAGCGTGCCCAAATGGTCACCCAGGAGGGTAATAATGTAGCTGTTTGCGCCGTAAAGGGCAATTTCGACGATGCGCAGACCGGCGTGAAGAATATTTTTGCATTGGCAGAGGACGGCAGACTGCCCGACGGCAACCGCCTGCGCCTGTCCACCGCCAACTCCATCAATATCGGCAGACTCGCTCCTCAGATTACATACTATTTTAAGGCCTACGCAGACCTTTTGCGCCGTGGCCAAATTAAAATGGGCGATACGGTCAACTTCTGTGTCCCCACCGGTAACTTCGGTGACATCCTGGCAGGCTGGCTGGCAAAGAGATTAGGTCTGCCTGTAGGCAAGCTAGTTTGCGCATCCAATGCTAATAATGTCCTCACCGACTTTATCGAAACCGGCGTCTACGACCGCCGCAGACCGCTGCACAAGACTGCGTCTCCCTCTATGGATATTCTGGTGTCCTCTAACCTGGAGCGGCTGCTGTACTTCCTGTCTAATGATACCGCATTGGTCGCTAAGCTGATGAAGGATTTGAACACCGAGGGCATTTATGAGGTTCCCGCAGAGCTGAAGGCTGCCATCCAGGAAGAATTCTGGGCAGGTTACTGCGACGATGCCAAGGCCAAGGAGACCATCAAGAATGTGTTCGAGAATCAGAAGTACCTCTGCGACACCCATACCGCTACCGGCTGGGCAGTAGCAGAAGATTATGTAAACCAAACCGGCGACAACCGTCCTATGGTGGTCCTGTCCACCGCATCTGCTTACAAATTCCCCGCAGCGGTGCTGTCCTCTCTGACAACCGTTCCCGAGATGGACGAATTTGCTCAGATGGAAACTCTGGAAAAGCTCACCGGCTGGCCTGTTCCTGAGAATCTGTCCGGTCTGCAGCAGAAGAAGGAACTGCATACCGACGTGATTGAAAAGACGGCAATGCCTGCCTACGTAATGGCATTGTAAAGGAGAGAATTATGAATTCAGTAACAATCCGTGTCCCAGCGACCACCGCCAATCTAGGACCGGGTTTTGACAGTTTCGGCTGCGCCTTGCAGCTGTATACCGACGTGACCTTCCAGGAAACCGACTGCGGCTTGGAAATCACCGGCTGTGACCAGGCCTTCACCGGTCCTGACAATTTGGCATATGTAGCTTACTGCGCCGTACTGGCCTCTTTGAGTGAAGAGGTGAAGGGTGTGAAGATTCACATTGATGCGCACATTCCTGTGTGCCGTGGCCTGGGCTCTTCTGCGGCTCTGCTGGTGGCCGGCGCTATGGGCGCCAATGTGCTCCACGGCAACCGCCTGTCTACCCAAGGCTTGCTGAATATCACCAATGCTATGGAGGGTCACCCGGATAACCTTGCCCCTGCCTTTTTCGGTGGACTTACCGCATCTATGGTGGATAACGGCCTGCCGGTAACTGTGAATTTCCCCCTCCACTCGGATTGGGAAATCATTGCGCTGGTGCCGGACTTTGATATGCCCACCGTCAAGGCAAGAGCGATTCTGCCGGAGCAGGTGAGCCGCGCCGATGCGATTTATAATGTTGCCCACGGCGCGCTGGTGCTGAAAGCGTTGGAACTGGGCGATGAAAAGCTTCTCCGGACAGCTATGCAGGATAAGCTCCACCAGCCCTACCGGAAGCATATGGTAGCGGACTACGAAGTGATCGAAGGCCTTGCCCGCACCTCCGGCGCAGCCTTCTGCTTAAGTGGCGCAGGCCCCACACTGCTGTGCATCACCCGGGATAAGACCCTGAAAGATAGACTGGCGGAAAAGCTGCCCACCCTAACCGCCCAAAATTGGGAGATAATGCCTCTGCACGTGGCATTTGAGGGCGCAAAAGTGCTGTAATTTGGCAAAAAAGTTCCAAAAAACCCTTGACTTTTGGAAATGACTTTGCTAAAATAGTCAAGCCGCATTGAAGAGGCTTAAGTTGGTGCGCCCAAATGTACCCGCCTTTAGAGCGAGTCTACACAATATAAAGTAGGTGAAAAAAGGATGAAAGCAGTTATCGTAACAGGTGGTAAGCAGTACACCGTAGCTGAGGGCGATGTTTTGTACATCGAGAAGCTGGAGGTTGAGGCTGAAGCTACCGTCAAGTTCGACGTTCTGGCTATTCTGGACGGCGAGAACTCTAAGATCGGCACCCCCGTTGTGGAGGGCGCTTCCGTAGAGGCTAAGGCTATCAAGAACGGCAAGGCTAAGAAGATCACCGTCTTCAAGTACAAGGC
>JAZSAD010000067.1:0-19258 GCA_045601715.1 Faecousia sp. | reverse complement strand
CAAGGGAATATGCCGTAGGAACAAATTCCGGAAATCGTCAGACAGGTGCTTTTCCACCGCTTCCGTTGCGGTCATACCGGGCAGGACAGCGTTGCACCGGATGTGGCGCTGGGCCTCCTGCACAGCGATCAGCTTTGTCAGATAGTTGATTGCTGCTTTGCTGGTGCCGTAGGCAACCTGGGAAATGTCGGGCACCAAACCACCCACAGAGGAAATGTTGATGATACTACCGCCGCGATCTGCCATATGTTTGACCGCGGCCTGACTTGCCATAAAGACGCTTCTCAGATTCAGATTGACTGTGTCCAGAAATACCTGGGGATCGGTATGGGAAAAATCCAAATCCTTGCCGGGGTTGGATGTGCCGAAGTTGTTGACCAGCACATCTATGCGACCGGCATCTGTAACCACATCCTCCACCATAGAGGTGAAGGTTTCCGGTTTGGTGGCATCGTTGTACACGCATTTTACGCCTGCCAGGGTATTGGCAATTTCCTGCGCCCGTTCCATATCCCGGGCAGCCATATAGACCCGGGCGCCTTCCTGGGCGCATTTTTTCACAATGGCAAGACCGATTCCCCGGGTAGAGGCTGTTACCAAAATGACTTTGTTTTTTAATCGCATTTTAGATCTCCTTTATAACGTTTCGTTTTGGAAGGAAGGCAACCGCAGCGATACCCAATACCACACACAGAATCTCTGCGATGGCCAGGAAATGAATGGATGCAACTGCGGCTGCAGGCGCTGCTGTACCTGCAGCAATTCTTCCTGTAATCTGATTGGTAAATAAGGGAACAAAAACAGCCACACCGAAAGGGGCAGCCAAGTCCCGGAACAGACCATAGGTGCCTGTACCTGCGCCGGCCTCCGGGAGTGTCAGTCCGGAAAGAACGACTTTCATAAAGATGGTGCCGTTTCCACCCAGTCCGAAACCAAGAACACCAAGAGAAGCCATCAGCAACAGCACAGGGGTGGTCTCTGAAAACAGCAGCAGAATTCCGCAACCAAGTCCGGTGAGCAGAAAAGACCCCACCAGGATTCGTTTCGGGTCAAATTTATCCGCCAGTGGGCCAAGAATAACCGCGCCCAAGGACATACCTACATACATGACGGAAATCGCATAGCCGGAGATGACTGTATTATTGGGTTGCGTGTAATTGACAAAGACGATGGTGTTTGTCATATTGGCCTGCATCAGGCCTTGGGTCAAAAACAGAGCCAGCACACTTAAGATAAAAGCGTTTCGCTTGATAAAGCTGCCTGACAGGATGGGGTGGGAACTTTTTCTTTCCGCAAGGACAATGCCAACCAGACTGACAATTGTAAGCATCAGCACAATGAGAAAGGGTTTGGATGTCCAGCCAAAGTTTTGTCCAAAAGAGGGGATGCATAGCAGCAAACTGAAGAAGATCAGGATGAAAACAGCGCCGGGCAAATCAAAGCCTTGCAATGCTTTTCCGGAGGGCGCTTGTTTTCGGGAAGTAAGGGAGCAGGCGCCCAATATACCGGCGCAAATGGCAACACATACCCACAGCATGGCGCGCCAACCGTAAGAAGAAACGATCAGACCGCCAATGGTTGGGCCAATAATCACCGATGCGCTGGAAAGAAGCATATAGAGGGAAAATCCCTTCGCGATCTTGCCTTTTGGAAATTCCGTTGCAATATAAGCAAGAATTACAGGACTCATTGCTGCTGTACCAACTCCTACGATAAATCGGGCGACCATCATAAACACAAGAGAGTTTGCAAGGGCGGACAGAACATTGCCCAGGGTGAATGCCGCAATACCCAGCAGCAGCGTGTTTCTGCGCCCAATCACATCCCCCACTTTGCCAAGAATGGGCGCGCAGGCGGCGGTGGACATAGCTTGCGCCAAAGCTGTCCAGGTGGTGTTGTTGTAGGCAATGCCCATATCCTGCACAAAAGCCGGTCCCAAAACCGTGGAGAAGCCACCCACCAAACCGATCAAAAGAGCGGCCAATGCGTATGGAATAAACCCTTTTTTATAAGAAATATTGTGTTCCATCATTTCCACTTCCTTTTGGCTGTAGTATGTCCATAGTTTTATGCATTATTGCATTGTAGTTGGACACACTTTTTACAGGAGGGATGGAATATGAAACAAAAATTTTTGATTTGTCGTCATTGCGGCAATATCGTAGCTGTGATTCGGGATAAGGGCGTTCCCATTTACTGCTGCGGTGAAGAAATGCAGGAACTGATTCCTGGCACCACAGAAGCATCCGGAGAGAAACATATCCCGGTATATGAGGTGGAGGGCAATACCGTCCATGTAACAGTTGGGTCCGTGGAGCATCCCATGACGGAGGAACACTATATCGAATGGGTATGTATGGAAACGGAACACGGGATTCAGTATGCCCATCTGGACCCGGACGATAAGCCCAAAGCCAAATTCTCTATCTGCGATGGGGATGAAGTTCGGGCAGTATACGCATTTTGCAATCAACACGATTTATGGAGGAAGTAAGTATGTCTATGATCAACAAGGAAATTTCTGATTTTCGCACTTATGCCTATCACGAGGAGGACTTTAAGTTTGTAAGCAAGGAAGACATCCTTGGCAAGTGGAGCGTCTTTTTCTTCTATCCGGCGGACTTTACCTTTGTATGTCCCACAGAATTGGAGGATTTGGCGGATAAGTATGAGCAGTTCCGTGCCATTGGTTGTGAGGTCTATTCTGTGTCAACCGATACCCATTTTGTTCACAAGGCCTGGCACGATGCATCTGAGCGCATCAAAAAGATCAACTATCCTATGCTGGCCGACCCCACCCACAGCATCTCCAAGGATTTTGAGGTGCTGATCGAAGCGGATGGCCTTGCTGAGCGGGGCACTTTTATTATCAATCCCGAGGGCAAGATTGTGGGTTATGAAGTAACTGCCGGCAATGTGGGCAGAAACGCGGAGGAGCTGCTGCGCAAGGTACAGGCCTGCCAGTTTGTCCACGCCCATGGCGATCAGGTTTGCCCCGCCAACTGGAAGCCCGGCGCGGAAACCCTGAAACCCAGCCTGGATCTTGTAGGACAGCTTTGATGGAGAATCTGTACGATGTAGTGATCGTCGGCGGCGGCCCCGGGGGGCTGACCGCCGCGCTGTACCTTGCCCGGGCCAAATACCGGGTGTTGGTGCTGGAAAAGGAACAATTTGGCGGGCAGATTTCCATTACCCATGAAGTGGTGAACTATCCCGGTATTGCCAAGACCAGCGGCAAAGCCCTGACGGATACCATTGCGCAACAAGCAGAGAGCTTCGGCGCGGAATTGATATTGGCAGAAGCCACCGGCTTTGATCTTGACGGAGATATCAAGACTGTGCATACAAGCAAGGGGAATTACCGCTGCTTTGGCATCCTGTTGGCAACCGGCGCCCACCCAAGAACAGTGGGGTTCAAAGGCGAGGAAGAACACAAGGGCAGAGGCGTTGCCTACTGCGCCACCTGCGACGGAGAATTCTTTACCGGAAAAGAGATTTTCGTTGTTGGCGGTGGCTATGCAGCGGCAGAGGAAAGTGTATTTCTAACGAAATTCGCCCGGCACGTAACCATCCTTGTCCGCAAGGATGACTTCTCCTGCGCCGCATCTGTTGCCGATCAGGCGAAGAACCACGAGAAGATCACCGTACTGACCAACACCGTGATGGAGGAAGTGTCCGGGGAGAATGGACTGACCTACGCCCGATATAAAAACACCGTCACCGGAGAGGTGACGGAAGTCAAGAGCGAGGAATCCTTTGGTGTCTTTGTATTTGTCGGGTATGCTCCGGCAACGGAAGCGGTCAAGGGAATTGTGGAACTGAATGAGCAGGGGTATATCGTCACCGACTCATCTCAAAAGACCAGCGCAGAGGGCGTTTATGCGGCAGGTGATGTATGCATCAAGCCCTTGCGTCAGGTGGTGACAGCCACTAGTGACGGCGCATTGGCAGCAACAGAACTGGAGAAGTATGTGGCAGCAGTACACCGAAAGACGGGCCTGCGTGCTGATACGCCTTCTGTAAAACAGAGAAAAGCAGCCGTCACAGTCGATACCCACGAATCTAAGGACTCCGGCGAATTGTTCACCGAAGAAATGCGACAGCAGTTAGATACCGTATTCGCCCGAATGGAAAGACCGCTTCTTCTAAAACTCCATTTGGATAGCCGTCCGATTTCGGCGGAGCTGGAGAACTTTGTAACTGTTCTGGTGTCGCTGACGGACAAGCTGGCATTAGAGGTGTCTGACAGACAGGCGGCAGAAACCTTTGCCCCCTGCGTGGAAGTTTGCTTTGCTGACGGTGGGACAACAGGCCTGGCCTTTCACGGTGTTCCCAGCGGCCACGAGTTTACTTCTTTCGTGCTGGGATTGTACAATGCCGCAGGACCGGGACAAGCCATAGACCCGGAAATACAGCAGCAGATTGCAGCCATCACAAGCCCCGTGGATATGAAAATTCTGGTCACACTGTCCTGTACGATGTGTCCGGATCTGGTAGTGGCGGCGCAACGAATTGCCGCAGCCAACTCAAATGTTACCGCCCATGTATATGACATCCACCATTTTGAAAATCTCAAAAATCAGTACAATGTGATGAGTGTGCCGTGCCTTGTGGTGGGTGACGGGAAGGTATCCTTTGGAAAGAAGAATATGGGGCAGGTTTTGGCTTTCATCCAAGAGGAATAACCGAAAAATGCCACCGGCAGCGGGAATTTTAGAGAAAAAAATAACCCCTCCTGACTGAACTGCCCCAATTTGTACTGTCCGCACAAATTGGGGCAGTTCATTTTAAGCCTCAGGGGTTATTATTACTTCGAACGCAAATATATTCCTCACAATGTGCAGGGTTCGTATTTGCGTCCCTTGGTGACTCGCGGTCAATTCGTTTGCATTTTTGCTCCCTTGGGGCAAAAATTAAGGTTTTGCCGCCGGGAGGCGGCAAGCGGCACTCATCCGCGCCGCATTGAATCTTTCGAATCTCCGTCTCCTCAAAGAAAAAAGAGGTAGATACCTTTTGGTATCTACCTCTTTTTTGGTGACTCGCCGGAGATTCGAACTCCGGACCCACTGCTTAAAAGGCAGTTGCTCTGCCAACTGAGCTAGCGAGTCATATGGCTGGGATGGCAGGATTTGAACCTACGAATGCCAGAGTCAAAGTCTGGTGCCTTACCGCTTGGCGACATCCCAATGTAGGTTGTCCAGCGCTGGACACACGGGGTATTATAGCACGGCAATTCTATTTTTGCAACTATTTTTTGAATTATACGGAAAATTTATACAAGGGTTGATTTCGACAGTCCTCTGTGGTACGATTTCACTATATACGAAAAGAAATGAGGCGATGGTATGGATACACGAAAGCAGGAGCTGAAGCGCTTAAAAAAGGAATGCAAGCGGGCCAAGCGAAAGCATGTGACCCTATGGAAGACCTTTGGCATTTTGTTTTTGGTGCTGACTTTGATTTTCACCCCTTTGTGCCTGGTGGTGAAGATGTTCGACAACACCATGGCGGCCTTCTTCGGCGGCACATTCTGGGAACTGCAGAACGAGGATCAAAATGCCCTTTATTTTAAAAGCGACTTTGCCACCAACGAGGAAATGGCCGCCTACGGCGAGGAAATCTGCCAGCAGGTGGAGGCAGAGGGCGCAGTGCTATTAATGAACGAAAAGAATGCCCTGCCCCTGGCATCCGGCGCAAAGGTCAGCTGTTTCTCCAATTCCTCTGTGAATCTGGTTTACGGCGGTACTGGCTCCGGCAACATCGATGCCTCCAAGGCGGACAACCTGAAGAGCGCTCTGGAAAAGGCAGGCCTTGTGGTCAACGAGTCCCTGTGGAACTTCTATCTGTCCGATGAGATTGCAAAGTTCGCCCGGAAAGGCGGCGGAATGGTTTCTTTGGAATCCGCCAAGGTGTCCGAAGTGCCTTACAGCCTCTATCCCGGTGATGTATTGAACACGGTGCCTACTTTTGGCGATGCCGCCATTGTGGTATTCTCCCGGGTAGGCGGCGAGGGCGCAGATATGGAGTTTCAGGACACCAACTATCTTGCCCTGAATCAGGACGAAAAAGACCTGCTGCAAGGCCTTTCTGATATGAAAAAGGCCGGCAAGGTGCAGAAAATCATCGTACTGATCAACACCGCCAACGCCCTGCAGGTGGACTTTTTAAAGGGAAATCCCTACGGGGTGGATGCGGCGCTGTGGATCGGCGATGTGGGCATTACCGGTGTGAATGCCGTGGCAGAAATTCTTGCCGGCAAGGTCAACCCCTCCGGCTCTTTGGTGGATACCTACTGCTACAACAACTATGCCGCCCCGGCTATGCAGAACTTTGTCCCCACCACCTACGGCGGCTACGACGGCAGCAATATCCCGCCCCACGCCAGCACCTATATGATCTACCAAGAGGGTATTTATGTAGGCTATAAGTATTTCGAGACCCGTTATGAAGATTTTGTTATGGGAACGGGCAATGCCGGCAGCTATGCCTACGGCAACGATGTTGCCTATCCCTTTGGTTTCGGTTTGAGCTATACTACTTTCGCCTATTCGGATATGGCGGTAGTCTATAACGAAAAGACCGACAAATTGGAAATCACCCTCACCGTCACAAACACGGGAGCCGTTCCCGGCAAGGAGACGGTGCAGGTCTATGCCCAGTCTCCCTACACCGATTATGACAAGCAGAATGGTGTGGAAAAGGCAGCTGTGAATTTGGTTGGCTTTGGTAAGACCAAAATCATTGAGCCCGGCGCCGCCGAGACCATTACTGTGTTTGTTGACAAGCGGGATTTGGCTCCCTACGATGCCTACGGCGCAAAGACCTATATCCTGGACGCAGGCAAGTATTTTCTGACGGTTGCCACCGATGCCCACAACGCAGTGAACAATATCCTCACAGCCAAGGGCTTCACCCCCGAATCCACCGAAAACCGTATGGACACCGCCGGTGATGCCGCCCTTACCTACGCTTGGGAGCAGGCGGAATTTGACGCAAAAACCTATGCTACTTCCAAGAATGGTACAGCCATTACCAATCAGCTGTCTAATGCCGACCCCAACCTGTACGAGGGTGTGAAAGAAGAGGTCAAGTGGGTATCCCGCCAGGATTGGGAGGGTACACTGCCCAAGGAAATTGTTAAATTGCAGCTGACTGATCTGCTGATCTCCCACCTGCAGGACGGTCAGTATAACCCTGCCGATTACCCTGCAATGGAAATGCCCACTTTGGGCGCGGAAAACGGCCTGAAGCTGTACGATATGATTGGTCTTTCCTTTGACGACCCCAAATGGCAGACCCTTTTGGATCAGCTGACCTTTGACGAAATGGTTGCCATGATTGGCGACTCCTTTCACTGGAGAATGCCGGTAGAATCCGTGCAGGCTCCCGGCGCCCGGGACGAGAACGGCCCTCAGGGTCTGACCGCATCCCTTTTGGGCTCTGCCGGCACCCAGCTGGAGGCAACCGCCTTTACCTCCGAAGATGTGATGGCAGCCACCTTCAACACAGAACTGCTGTATGAAGTCGGCAAGGTCATTGGCAACAACTGCCTGGCTGCCGATGTGGTCTGTCTGTATGGCCCGGGCAGCAACACCCACCGTACTCCCTACGGCGGACGGAATTTTGAGTATTACTCCGAGGACGGCTTCCTGGCTGGTAAGATCTGCGCCGCAGAGGTGCGGGGTATTCAGGACAAGGGCGTGGATGTGGTCATCAAGCACTTTGCCCTGAACGACTGCGAGCAGGAGCGAATCGGTCAGGCGGTTTGGCTCAGCGAGCAGGCTGCCCGTGAAATCTACCTGCGGGCATTCCAGTATGCCTTTGAAGAAGGCAAGGCCAACGGCGTGATGACTGCCTATACCCGCTGGGGCGCAATTTGGTCCGGTGGCCACAAGGGTCTGATGACGAATATTATGCGTAAAGAGTGGGGAAACAACGGTATGTCCATCACCGACAACGTGCTGACCACCTACGTCACCGGCGCAGACGGCATTTTGGCAGGTACGACCACCTATGATGCCATGATGCCCTATATTGTCAACGAATTGCCCAAGTACGAAAAAGACCCGGTGATCGTGTCTGCCATGCGCCAGGCCTGCCACCACAATCTGTATGCCCTGGCAAACTCCTCCGGTATGAACGGTGTGGGTAAGGATACCACCATTCGCGCCCACCAGACAGGCCTTGTGATTGCCTGCTGGATCGCAACGCCCATTCTTGCCGCCGGCAATATCTTTTTTGTGATTATGTGGCATCGTGGCAAGAAGAACTGGAAAAAGACTGAGGGTTACCTGGACTATAAAACCTTGAAAAACACCCTGAAAGAAGAGAAGAAACAATAAAAAACAGGGACGACCGCCGGTCGTCCCTGTCATTAGAAAAGGGGAGAATATGCGCTTTCAAAAGATATATGTGGAGATTTCCAATCTGTGTAACCTGAGCTGCGCTTTTTGCCCCGGCACAAAACGCAAACCCGGACGTATGACGGCAGAGCAGTTTGCCCAGCTGCTCCCCAAACTGAAACCCTACGCGGAATACCTCTATTTTCACTTAATGGGTGAGCCCCTGTGCCACCCGGAACTGAAGGAATTTTTGGAGTTAGCCAAGGGTTTTAAGGTGATTCTTACCACCAACGGCACGCTTTTGGCAAGACAGCAAGAATTGTTGCTCTCCGCCCCCAATCTCCACAAGGTGAATATTTCCCTCCACGCCTTTGAGGCCAACGATTTGGCAGTCTCGTTTGGAACCTACCTTGCCGACTGCTTCCGGTTTGGACAGGCGGCGGCAGGGAACAAGCTGATTGTATACCGGCTGTGGAATCAAGGGGGGCAGGATGCCCGAAACGGAGAAATTTTGACTCAAATGGAAGATTATTTCCCCAAGCCGTGGATAGAAAAACGCCAAGGCACCCAAATCGGTGAGAAGGTGTTTTTGGAATATGGTGAAAAATTTGATTGGCCCGACCTACAGGCAGAGGAAGATACAGACAGCCTGTTCTGCTACGGCTTACGTGACCAATTAGGTGTCCTGTGGGATGGCACAGTAGTACCCTGTTGTTTAGACCATGAGGGAGACATCGCCTTAGGCAATCTATTCACCCAAAATATGGACGAAATATTGGAAAGCCCCCGGGCAAAGGCCATTTACGATGGCTTTACCGCCCGGCAGGCGGTAGAACCCCTCTGCCGCCGCTGCGGCTATGCAAGACGCTTTCGATAAAAATAGCCTCCCCTGTGTAAGGGGAGGTGGCTGAGCATTAGCGAAGCCGGAGGGGGTTGTAAGCCAATCCCCCAGTCTTTTTGCAAGCAAAAATCCAGCCCCCTTTACACAAGGGGGCCTTTTTAAGGGCAGCCAATGGCTGCCCTTATTGTTCGCGTATATTATTTTGCGGGGGTAGAATGGATGTTGATAAACTTAATCAGCTTTTGCCAGTCCTCACGGCTGAAATAGTGCTTGCCGGCGCGCAGATGGTAGCCGATATCACCCTGGAAGAACTCATCGCCTACCCGGGCAACTCCGTCGCAGACAAAGCCGTTTTCAAAGGCGGGAGAAGCGGCCAGGCAGCCCAACTGCTCGGAAACGGGATCGGCATTGTCATCCTGAACAGCGCTGCCTACCAGCACATGTCTGGGGGCGATGGAAGCCAGCAGATAGTGCTGGTCAAAGGGCATTTCCATTTCCTTCTGGGCATACTGCTTGTAATTCTTGCAGAACCAGTAGGGGAAGAGGCCGGTAATCCGCTTCACATCTTCGCCGGACTTCAGCCGGGAGATAGCGGCGCCGGTGGAGCCGGAATTGTTGGAGTATACGAACTGGAAGCGGGTGTCCATAGCGCCAGCCAGGAGCGCAGCCTTAGCGCAACGGGAATGACCGGCAACACCGCTGCGGGAGTAGTCCAGTTTGTGGTCCAGTTCCTGTACGCAGTAGTCCATCACACGGCTTGCAGCCCATGCCCACATAGCAATCTTACCGGCATCGGTATCGCCCCGTTCGCCGTTTTCGTACAGGCAGGCAGCAAGGCCTGTGGTAAAGTCCTTGTCGTCGGTGGCAATGGAGGTGTAGCTGAAGTTAAATACCGCAAAGCCGTTGTCTACAATCTCTTCGTTGGGCTGATAGCGGTGTTCACCCAAAGCCATACCGATATGGATAATGAAGGGAACTTTATCCGCGGAATTGGGAATCACACCCCGGAACTTAAAGGAGAAGGGTTTGCCGTTCACCTTACAGGTTGCGGTGACTTCCCGAATTTTGGCCTTGCCGGCGGCATAGGTGGAAACCACATCATACTGGGTCTCGAAGGTCAGCTCGGTAGGCTCGGGGGGCATATAGCCGTAGACTTCTTTCTGCAAGATATCCAGCATTTCATCCCGGGTCTTCAGCTGGGGCACTTGACGACCGGTGAGCAGCTTCTGCAGGTCCTCTCTGGGAGCCTCGGTAGGCTCGGTGGAAACGGTGGTAGAGGGGGTGGTATTTGCGTTATCGGGAGTGCCGCAGGCGCAAAGGCTCAGGAGCGTCAAAAGGGTCAACAGTAAGCAAAAAATTCGTTTCATCATGCGTCCTCCTTACATTTTCTCCGGTGCGGAGAATCCTAAAATATCGATACAGGTT
Source organism: Faecousia sp. (assembly GCA_045601715.1). Lineage (GTDB taxonomy): Bacteria > Bacillota > Clostridia > Oscillospirales > Oscillospiraceae > Faecousia. The sequence continues at coordinate 8,650 of JAZSAD010000067.1, read as the reverse complement.
TCCAAAATGTTCTTGGCCAAAGCAATCAGGCTGATGTAGCCTGCCTGCAATGCCTTATCCTCTTCGGTGAGGATGCGGGTCTCGTGGTAGAATTTATTGACCGCGCCGGCAAGCTCATAGATATAGGCGCAAATCAGGTTGGGGCAGGAGGTTTTCAGAGCGCTCTCCAGGGCGGGACCAACCTTGGTGATGGCCAGCATCAAATCCTTGGCGTAAATATTGGCAGGCGCTTGAATAGGCAGATTCTCCCAAGGGCCGTACTTTGCCAGAATAGATTTAATCCGGACGATGGTGTAGAGGATATACGGACCGGTGTTGCCCTCAAAGGCGGCAAATCGCTCCATGTCGAAATTGTAGTCCTTGGTGGGCTGGTTGCTCAGGTCACCGTATTTCAGCGCTGCCATAGCAATTTTAGCAGTAGTGGCCTCCACCTCACTGTCGTCCACGATTTGGTTTTCCACAACCTTGGCGCGAACGAAATCGGTCATATCCCCAATCAGCTGTTCCAACCGGAGAACGCCGCCGTCACGGGTTTTGAAGGGTTTACCGTCAGCGCCGTTCATAGTACCGAAGCCAACGTGCTCCAGCTGGGTTTCAGGCTTTACAATTCCGGCCTTCCGGGCGGCGCGGAATACCTGCTCAAAGTGCAGATTCTGCCGCTTGTCGGTGACATAGAGCATCTTGTTTGGCTGCCAGTCCTCCATCCGCTGCACCATAGTGGCCAGGTCGGTGGTAGCGTAAATGGAAGAGCCGTCGGATTTTACCAAAATACAGGGAGGCATCTCCTTTTTGTCTCCCTCTTCGGCAACGGGAATGACCCATGCGCCCTCGGAGAGCACCGCGATACCCCGTTTTTTCATATCTGCCACCATAGCGGGGATGTAGGGGTCGGCATCGCTTTCGCCAAGCCACTTTTCGAAGTAGACTTCCAGATTGTCGTAGTTCTTCTTCAGGTCAGTGACGGACACGTTCATAATGTGCTGCCACAGCGCCCGATAGCCACGGCAACCCTGCTGCAGTTCAAAGGTTGCCTGGTGAGCCTTAGCGGAGAATTCCGGATCCGCTTTTTTGCTGGACGCAGTGGGGTAGATCTCCTCCAACTCGTCCACGGTAAAGGGGGCGGTTTCGGGATACGTACCGGTGAATTCCCCATCGAAATAGGGAAGATCCGGCTGCCGCTCAGACAGCTCGGCAATAATCAGACCCATTTGCAGACCCCAGTCACCCAGATGCACGTCGCCGATGGTGTGATAGCCGAGGAACTTGTGCAGCCGCTTCAGGGTCTCACCGATAATGGCGGGGCGGAGATGGCCGATGTGCAGAGGCTTTGCCACGTTGGCGCCGCCGTAGTCCACCACAATGGTCTGACCGGCACCGATTTTCTCAATGCCAAAATCAGGGGCAGTACGCATTTCCTCCAAATAATTTTGCAGGAAGGTGTCAGACAGCTTCAGGTTAATAAAGCCGGGCATTACTGCTTCAATCATAGAGAAATCGGCAGCATCCAGCTTTTCCGCCACTGCATTGGCGATGGCAATGGGGGCGCACTTATACTGCTTGGCAGCAGACAGGGCGCCGTTGCACTGATACTCGCACAGGTCAGGGCGGTTGGATACGGTTACCCGACCAAAGGAAGCCTCATAACCGGCATCGGCAAAAGCCTGTTCCATCTTGGCGGTAATCAAATCTAAGATTTTTTTCATAGTTTCTTACTCCTACAATGTTGTCATCCTGAGCGACCGCAGGGAGTCGAAGGATCTTCGCACTGCGATATTTTTTCAATCCCAGTCAGCGGATAAATCCTTCCATTCAGGATTTGTTTTTGAAATCAAATCATTTTTCTTTTTCCGGGTCCATCCTTTTAATTGTTTCTCTCTGGAAATTGCACTGTATACATCTGTTGTTTCTTCAAAATATACTAATTTTTCAGTGTTGTACTTTGAACTGAAACCGTCAACTAAATGGTTACGGTGTTCATGTAACCGACGGGGCAAATTTCCTGTAACACCGATGTAAAGCACAGAATCGTCCCAATTTGACAGAATATAAACATAATACATACTTCTATGCTCCTTGTCAGTGCGAAGATCCTTCGACTTCGTGTCTACGACACTCCGCTCAGGATGACAGGAAGGTGATTACTGATTATCCTTCTGCTGGGCCAGCCATTCCAGGTAGTCGTCGTAAGTGCCGTAGCGGTCCACAATGGTGCCGTCCGGCTGGAAGGCAATCACACGGTTACAGGTAGAGGTGAGCATTTCGTGGTCGTGGGAGGCAAGCAAAACCACACCGTCAAAGGCTTCCAGACCCTTGTTCACAGCCTGAATGGATTCCATATCCAGGTGGTTAGTGGGCTGGTCCAGCAGCACCACGTTGGCGCCGGAAAGCATCATTTTAGAGAGCATACAACGGACCTTTTCGCCACCGGACAGCACGTCCACAGGCTTAAATACATCGTCGTTACCAAAGAGCATACGGCCCAGGAAACCACGCAAGTAAACATCGTCCTTCTTGGCGGAGTACTGGCGCAGCCAGTCCACCAGCTCCATCTTGTTGCCCTCGAAATACTCGGTGTTGTCCTTAGGCAGGTAGGAGCGAATGGTGGAAACGCCCCACTTAATGCTACCCTCGTCCGGCTCAAGCTCGCCCATCAGGACTTTAAACAGGGCGGTCTGGGCCAACTCGTTTTCACCTACAAAGGCAATCTTGTCGGTGCGGTTGACAGAGAAGTACACCTTATCCAGCAGCTTGACGCCGTCCACGGTGACGGAAATATCGTTGACAGTCAGCACGTCCTTACCCAGCTCCCGTTCCGGCATAAAGCCTACGAAGGGGTAGCGGCGGGTGGAGCAGGGCATCTCTTCCACAGTCAGCTTGTCCAGCAGTTTCCGGCGGGCGGTTGCCTGCTTGGCCTTGGACTTGTTGGCGGAGAAGCGCTGAATAAACAGCTGCAGCTCTTCAATCTTCTCCTGATTTTTCTTGTTCTTGTTGCGGATCATAGCCTGCACCATCTGGGAAGATTCGTACCAGAAGTCGTAGTTACCCACATACATCTTGATCTTGCCGTAGTCGATATCCACAGTGTGGGTGCAGACGGTGTTCAGGAAGTGACGGTCGTGGGACACGGCGATGACCATGCCGGGAAAGTCCAGCAGGAAGTCCTCCAGCCAGTTGATGGCTTCAATGTCCAGGTTGTTGGTAGGCTCGTCCAGCATAATGATATCGGGGTTGCCGAACAGCGCCTGGGCCAGCAGTACCTTCACTTTCAGTCTCGGATCGGTGTCGCCCATCAGGTCGTAGTGCATATCGGTGGAGATGCCCAGACCCTGGAGCAAACGGGATGCATCGGATTCAGCCTCCCAGCCGTCCATCTCGGCAAACTCTGCCTCCAGCTCAGCGGCACGGATGCCGTCCTCGTCGGAGAAGTCCTCCTTCTCATAGATGGCGTCCTTTTCCTTCATCACATCGTACAGGTGCTGGTTGCCCATGATCACCGTGTCCATAATAGTGAATTCGTCGTAGGCGTTCTGATTCTGCTTCAGAACGGACACCCGCTTGTCCGGGTCAATGGTGATAGCGCCGGAGGTGGAGTCCAGCTCACCGGTGAGGATTCGCAGGAAGGTGGACTTGCCTGCGCCGTTGGCGCCGATAATGCCGTAGCAGTTGCCGGGCAAAAATTGCAGGTCTACGTGTTGGAACAGCCACTGGCCGCCAAACTGCATACCCAAATTGCTGACAGTAATCATTTTACATACGCTCCTAAGCACATAGTTTTTCATTTTAATTATAGCCGAAACTTTGGAATAATCAAGGGGAAATCTTCCAAATAGGTAGTTATAAACCAAAAAAGCGTGTGGCTTTTCCACACGCTTTTTTACAGCTGGTCAATATTCAGCTTAAAGGGCTCTAAGCAGTTGTCAATGAACCAGTCCAGTTCGGGACGATTCATTTTCCGCATAGCTGCCATGGTTGCCTTTTCCGCAGAGTCAAACTCCGTATTGCCGGCCTTTTGTTCTTCCACGCACTTGATGTAGGCGGATAGCTTGTCGGCAGCCTTGACGATGGGGAGCATATCGCCCACATCCTCCATCACATAATCCCGGTAGCTTTCCCGGAGCGCCTCCGGCAGCATACTAAGCAGCCGTTCCCCGGCAATCCGCTCCACCTGCTTGTAGGCGTCCTTGATGTCCGGATTGTAGTACTTGATGGGGGTGGGGATATCTCCGGTGAGAATCTCCGTCGCGTCGTGATACAGCGCCGCTACCGCGCATTTATCGGGATCAGGGGTCGGCAGGTTCAAAATATCCCGGCGAATCAGCGCCAATGCGTGAGCCAAAACCGCCACCTGGTGGCTGTGCTCCTGAATATTCTCGGAAAAGGTGTTCCGCATCAACCCCCAACGGGTGATGTATTTCATCCGCCCCAGCAGGGCGTAAAACTCGTTAGCCATTTTCAATCATTTCCTTTAGACAGGTTGCCAATTTCTTGGGGTCGTCACAGAAGTGGGTTCCGCCCTCTTTTTGGAGATATTCCTGATCCCGGAAACCCCACAACACACTCAGGCAGGGCACACCGGCGTTTCTGGCGGTCTGCACATCCACCTCGCTGTCGCCTACATAAATGCAGGTCTCCACACCGATGGCATGCATACCCCGATACACCATATCCGGCGCAGGCTTCCGGGGACAGCTGGCGCTCTCGCCCAGGGCGTAAATATCCCCGCCAAAATACTCCTTACACAAAGGCTTGGTGGCGATATCCGGTTTGTTGGACACGATGGCAACGGGGAATTCCTTGCGAATTTCTGCCAAAGCTTCCAAAATGCCGTCGTAGGGACGGGTCTTGATTTGGGAGTGGGCAGCGTAATATTTCTGATAAAAGGCAAGTACCTGGTCCACATCGAAAGCTTTGCCGTTCTCGGGGAGAGCGGAAGCAATCAGCCACTTTGCGCCGTAACCCAAAAAGCTGCAAATTTCCTCCTGGGTACGTTCCGGGCAGTTATAATGCCGGAGGGTGTAGTTCACCGCATCGGTGAGGTCTTCCAGGGTGCTCAGCAATGTGCCGTCTAAATCAAATAAAATTCCGGTTTTCATAGTTCACCTGTTCTTCAGTACGCGGATATCCTGTCCCACAAAGGGCAGCAGCTGATACTGACCCTGGAGCCGGGAGGCAATCTGGGGGGAGTACCGCTCACGGATTTCGCTGATGTTCAAATTGGTGGAGATTACAGTGGGTTTGCCTGCCAGCAGCCGGTCGTTGACCAAGGTATACAGGCTGGCTACCACAAACTGACCGGGCAGCTCCGTGCCCAAATCGTCGATGATCAGCAGATCGCTGTTTTCCAATTTGGCAACAGCCCCGGCGCTCTCCTCACTGGGGTGGAAGCGATTCTTTTCCAGCTTAGAGAACATATGGGGAGCGCTTTCGTAGGCTACGGAATATCCCTTTTCCGCTACCTCACAGGCGATACAGGCGGAAAGCAGGGTTTTACCCAAGCCTGTTGAGCCGTTAAACAGCAGATTGCCGCTGTTTTTGGTGAAATTCTCTGCGTATTTCCGGCAGACCTCCAGAGTGTGGGTCATAATGGCCCGGGGGCTGGCGCCGTAGGTGGGGTCTTTCTCGGCAGAATAGAAATCCAAACGGAAATCGGAGAACCGATGCTCGCCGCAGGATAAAAGGGAAATTTCCTTTTTCTGCTCCTGCCGGCACAGGTCATTCAAACAACGGCACATAGTCGAGCCAATGTAGCCTGTTCCGCCGCACAGAGGGCAGATAGGACTGTCGTCCAAATAATCCAGAGGGAAATGGGCGGCAATCAGCTCTTTTCGTTCTGCCTGTAAAGCCAAATTTGCTTCACGCACCTGAGCCAGCGCCTCAGCGCCGTCCTCACCTTTCACAAAGGAGGCCTGCACAGCAAGCACCATAGAGCTGCGGAGCTCTCTATCAATTTCCCGGATGCGGGGAAGCTTTTCGTAAATTTCCTGCAAGTGGGATTCTTGCAGAGATTCCCGGTGGGCTTTCATTTCTTCCAGCCGGTTACGGGCGCGACGCACCACGTCACTGCTGTATGCCATATTATCCCTCCTTCAGTAATTTCTGGATAGCGTCCAATTCCGCCTGTCCCATTTGGCCGGATGCGCCCTTGGGGGCGGATGGTTTTTTGTCGTTTGCCTTTACCTGCTTTAAGGTAAACAGGCCGGCTTCACTCCAACGGGTGAGAATCTTGTTCATATATGCCCAGCTTAAGCCGCCGGTGTTCAGGCAGGTGCGCTCATAGGCGAGGGCAATTACCTCGTCATCAAAGCCCATTTCCAGCCAGCTTTTGGCGTATTTTTCCTCTCCGGGGGTGAGGTTTCTGCCCCGAATTTGCAGCAGCTTCATCAAATGGCTTAGTCGACTGCGGCTTAAATTCTGATTCTGAATATAGGCAACCGCTTCTTCCATGGTGTCAATGCCCTGCTCTGCCCAGAAATAGGCTTCCTTCTCTATGGTACGCAGACTGGGATTGCGGAGATTGCCCTTGGCCCTTGCCCGCTCCTTGCAGTAACACACTAGCAGAGAAATCACATCGGCGGGTAAGCCTAAGTAGTGGGTAAAACTTAACAGAATTTTCAGCTCCTCGGTGCTTAGGGTTCTGCCCAGTACCCGCTGAATCTCCCCGTACAGCGCCTGAAAATCCTTATTGCCGTCCATAGCGGTGAGCACGTCCCGCTCAGTGTACTGGGGACGTTCCCCGGAGAGAATGACAGCCTTCTTTTCTTCCGGCCAAAGACCCAACTGCCGCAGTGTGGCGGCGGCGCAGGAAATCCGGGACTGGGAAAGCTGCAAATCTTGTTCTGCCTGCTTGGGGTCGTTTCCGGCGGTTATGTACAGGTATAAAAGGGCGATATCAGGATTTTTTGCCCACAGCAGCTTATGGACGTGGGCCTTGGGAATATGCAGTTCGTTCATAGGCTGCTCCTTTCTGATCGCATAAGTAAACGTATTATACCATAGCTTCCATTTCTGCACAACGGCACGAATGGGAAGATTTTATAGAAAAAAAGGCGTAATTTTTGGCATATCACAGGATATTGTGGTCAAAAAAATGCAAACCACAAGAAAATGTGCGCGGGAAAATTCTCCCACGCACAGATCTTATTCAGATAAGGGCTTGATTTTCTGCTTGTAAATCCGGGCAAAGAAAATCAGGGAAACAATCATACTGACCACTTCGGCAATGGGGAAGGACCACCATACTGCGTGGACGTCCCCGGTGAGACTCAGCAGATATGCCGCCGGCAGCAACGCAATCAGCTGCCGACACAGGGAGACAATGGTAGAGTAAATACCATTGCCCATAGCCTGGAAGCTGGAGCTGAGGGCAATGCCCACCGCCGCCAGGGGGAAGTGGAAGCTGATGACCCGCAGGGCGCTGCGACCCAGGGAAAGGAAGGTGTCCGACGGCTCGAAAATCCCCAAAAGCTGGTTGGGGAACACCTGAAATACCGTCAGGCCCACCAGCATAATGGTCATAGCCGTACCAACCGCCAGCTTCAGCGTCTTGGTAATCCGCTTGGGCTGCCGGGCGCCGTAGTTGTAGGCGATAATGGAAATGGACGCGTTGTTCAGGCCGAACAGAGGCATTAGCACAAAGCTTTGCAGCTTAAAGTAGATACCGAACACACCGGCGGCGGTCTCGCCGTAGCTCTTGAAGCCCAGCAGGATCTGGTTCATACCGAAATTCATCACCGAGCCGATGGCCATCATAATGATGGAGGGTATGCCCACGGTGAGGATTTTGCCCACGATATCCTTTCGGGGGAGCATATATTTCAGCTTCAGCTGTACGTCAGGGTTGCGAGTGAAGTTAAAGATCAGCGCCATAATGGCAGCCACCCACTGGCCGGACACCGTCGCAACAGCTGCGCCGGCGATGCCCATAGGCTTGATGCCCAAAGGTGCAAAACCGAAAATGAAGATCGGGTCTAAAATGATATTCAGCACCGCGCCCAATCCCTGGGTAAACAGGGTATATACCGTGCGGCCGGAGCCTTGCAGCAGACGCTCGCCGATGATTTCCACAAAAATACCCACACAGAAAATGGAGCAGATGGAAACATAGGCCGTGCCGTTTTCCAGGGTTTCTGCAACCTGGGTCTGCAGGCTGTAATAGGCTCTTGCGCCCACAAATCCGAAGATGACAAAGGCCAATACAAAGCACAAAGACAGGAACAGACCATTGCCTGCCGCCTGATTGGCCCGCTTGTGATTGCCCTCGCCCAAGGACTTGCTCAGCAGGGCGTTCATACCCACACCCACACCGGTGGCGCAGCCGATCATCAGGTTCTGCACAGGGAAGGCCAAAGACAGGGCAGTCACTGCGCTTTCAGATACTCTGGACACATAGATGCTGCCCACCACATTGTAAACAGCCTGCACCAGCATGGAGATAGCCAAAGGCAGCGCCATGGTAAACAGGAGCTTTCCAACAGGCATGGTGCGCATTTTATTCTCCCGCAGATCGGGAGCAGCTTTCACTTGACTCATACACATTTCCTCGTTTGATTTTTCTCTAACTGCTATAGTATAGCGAACTGTTTTTAAAATTGCAATAGGTATATGTATTCCCTATTTCCCGCCTATTTTTGCATCAAAGTGGAGTATTATG
>JAZSAD010000066.1:0-13065 GCA_045601715.1 Faecousia sp. | reverse complement strand
CCTGTCACAAATTATCCTGGATAGCACCGCCGCATCGGAGCAAATCCCCAAGGATGCCCGTGGGCGTTTCCTGCTCCACGATGGCACCCTTTTCCAAGCCTATTGGTTCGATGACAGAGGAGGTTGATACTATGACATCGTCTAACCTGCAAAATAAATATCCACCTGTCCTCTGTGTGAGGCAGGTGGCCGAAATATTGGTGGTCAGTCATAACACCGCGTATAAGTTGGTTCGCTCTGGAACCATTCATAGTGTCCGTGTGGGACGCAACTATCGCATTCCCCTGGAAGCGGTGATTGATTACCTGAGTAAGCACTAAGATCGTTGCGGAAAGACCGCTTGTATGGTATAATATAGGTGTACCTGCTATGCGGCAACGAAAGGAGTAATATTTATGCCGCAAAGCAAAAGAACCACCTCCGGTATGGGTTCTATCCGGAAGATCACCAGAACGATCAACGGAAAGAACTATACCTATTATGAAGCTCGTTATACCGCCGGTTTCGATCCGGGAACCGGAAAGCAAATCCAACGCAGCATCACCGATAAATCCAAAAAGGTCGTTGCCCAAAAGTTGAGATCCGCTATGGCCGATCTCGATGCAGGCACCTATAAAGCACCCTGCAAGATGACGGTCGCTCAATGGCTGGACATTTGGGTTGCCGAGTATCTGAACAGTGTAAAACCCCTGACCAAGCACAACTATAACAAGCAGGTGCAGAAGCACTTCAAGCCTGCTTTGGGTGCAGTCAGATTGGATGCATTGGACACCCATACCATTCAGCGGTTTTACAACTCTCTGTCCGCTTCAGGACTGTCGCCCAAGACAGTTAAGAACCTTCATGGAATTCTGCACTGCGCCCTGCAGCAAGCCATTGCCTGCGATTACCTTTCTCGCAACCCCGCAGATGCATGCAAGCTACCAAAGGTCACCAAGCCAGAGATCAAGCCCTTAGAACCGGTAGAGATCGCCCGCCTACTGAAAGAGGCAGAGCAGGATGATTATTGCAATCTGTTCATCGTTGCTATGTTCACCGGTATGCGTCAAGGCGAACTGCTGGGCCTGGCTTGGAAGTGCGTGGATTTCAAATCCGGCATCATCACGGTCAAGCAGCAGCTGCAGTGCAAAGACGGCAACTACTTTTTGGAAACGCCAAAAAGCGGTAAGAACCGCACGATCCTTCCTGCGCCCATCGTTATGGATGCCCTCCGTAATCAGCTGGAGCGGCAACGAAAAGAACAAGAGCAGGCAGGCAAAATGTGGGACAACCAATTTAATCTGGTATTCACCGATGCTTTGGGAAAATATCTTGTCCGCCGCACGGTGGACAAGCATTTCAAAAAGATTTCCCAACGAGCCGGAATTTCTGATGATGCCCGTTTTCACGATCTGCGCCACAGCTTCGCTGTTTCCTCTCTGTATGCCGGTGATGACATCAAAACTGTGCAGGCAAATTTAGGCCACGCAACCGTGCAATTCACTCTGGATGTGTACGGCCACGTGACCCAAAAGATGCGTCAGGAAAGCGCAAATCGGATGCAGAAATTCTACGAACAATTAAGTTCCGAAAATGCTCAATAAGGGAAAAATAAGGGAAAAACCTTTATCGAACTTCCGTTTTTGGAACAAATTAGCTCAAAAAGTTCGGAAAACAAAAGAAAACAGTCAGTAATCGCAAGATTTACTGACTGTTTCTTGGCAGGGGCACAAGGACTTGAACCCTGAGCCTACGGTTTTGGAGACCGCCGCTCTACCAATTGAGCTATACCCCTATTTATATAAAAGACCGTAGTCTTGTTAGCTGGTGGGCCCTCAGGGATTCGAACCCGGGACTATCCGGTTATGAGCCGGAGGCTCTAACCAACTGAGCTAAGGGCCCGTAAATCTTGAGGTGCCTGAACACCATCGCCGGGTTATTATAACACCCCCCACCCACAATGTCAAGGCTTTTCTAATGCCTTTCGTAATTTCTCCAGCGCCCGTTTTTCGATACGGGATACATAGCTGCGACTAATGCCCACAATTTTCGCCACTTCCCGCTGGCGTTGGGGTTTGTTGTCCTGCAAACCGTAACGCAAAACAATCACCTGCCGTTCCTGCTCTGTCAGGCAGGCATCTACCAATTTTCGCACCTGCTGCAGCTGCTCCCGGTTGCTTAACTGCTCGGACAAATCCTCGTCCTCCCCTACCACATCCATCAGGGAAAGCGCCGTTCCATCGTTGCCGGTATCGATATAATCGGACAGAGACACATCATTGCTTGATTTTCGCTGGGCGCGGAAGTGCATCAAAATTTCATTTTCCACACAGCGAGCGGCGTAGGTGGCCAGTCTTGCGCCCTTATCCGGGTCAAAGGTTGTGATTCCCTTGATGAGTCCGATGGTGCCGATGGAAATCAAGTCCTCCTGGTCGGCGGTTTGGGCATAGTATTTCTTCATAATGTGAGCTACAAGGCGCAAATTTCGCTCAATGAGGATATTTCGGGCGTTCAGATCTCCCTGGGCGGAGAGTTTCAGGTAGTGAGCCTCTTCCTCTGCGGACAGGGGTTTTGGAAAGCTCCCTGCTGACAGTTGCAAAGAGCATAGTAAGCTGCTGAGTATCAACCATGCGGCGGCGTACATCGCCTCACCTCCATGGTGAAAGGGTATTCGCCACTGCCCGTCCCTTTTACTCCCCTGCTTGGACCTTTGTTCTACAGCTTCTGCCAAAACCCGTAGGTATCTGTGATAGGGTCTGCGAAGAGAGGGATATGGGGCGGGTAAAAGGTAAATGCTGTAAAAGCAACACCAATCAAACATATCGCAGCAATCGCTGCTTTTGCAGGTAGTCGGCAGGTAAATCTCTTTTGAAACAGATTCGTTTCCAGCCAATAAACCAGAGCCGCAGCAACAAAAAACATAGCAACATTTACCCAATCTGCCTTGATACCAAGCGCCCCTGTGTAGGTATAGTATGCCACCGGAATGCATGCAAGGCCGAACAGAATTCCCAAGAGTTTGATGTGCCAAAAGCTGTCCGTTTCTTTACCCCAACTGCTGTATTCCAACAATGCAAACGCCACCATCGGATAGAACAACAGTTTCAGATGCTCCCAAATTGACTCGTTGACCGGGGAAAACAATGCTGTTACCACATTACCGTCAGTCCAGTCAAAGAGAAAATGCAACAACGTTCCTGCCACACCTGTGAATACAAATCCTGTCATTTGCCAATAAGAAGTCTGTTTTTTCATGCCAGCGCCCCTCCGTATCCGTCATACAGGCAAGTATATGCCTTCGGGTGCGGGCTATATATCAAAAAATCCGCTGAACGAAAGTTCAGCGGATTTATCTGTTTTAAACTCTTGCGTGGCCCTGGGCGCAGATCACATCTACCACCTGGTCCACACATTCCTGGCAAACTGCCTTGCTGGGGGCTTCCACCATAACCCGGATCACAGGCTCTGTGCCGGATTCCCGGACCAGAATACGACCGGTCTCCCCCAAGCGGTCTGCTACCGTCTGCACCGCTACCTGCACAGCAGGGTCGTTCTGGGCCTCGGGCTTGGATTTTACCCGGACATTCTTCAGTACCTGAGGATAGATAGTCAACCCCTCGCACAACTGGCTCAGAGTCTTCTTCTTTGCCAGCATAACCTCCATCAGCTTGATACTGGTGAGGATACCGTCGCCGGTGGTGGCGTACTTGGAGATGATAATGTGACCGGACTGCTCACCGCCCAAACGGCAGCCGTTGGCAGACATATATTCGTAGACATACTTATCGCCTACGGCAGTCTTAGCATAGTCGATACCCTTTTCATCCAGTGCCTTATACAGGCCGAAGTTGGACATTACGGTGGTTACCACGGTGTTGTTGTCCAGCTGACCCCGTTCCTGCATATAGTTACCCAGAATATACAGAATATGATCGCCATTGACGATCTGACCCTTTTCATCCACGCACAGGCAGCGGTCAGCATCGCCGTCATAGGCAAAGCCTACGTCCAGGCCGTTATCCACCACGAACTTCTGCAGCACTTCAATGTGGGTAGAACCGGCATCCCGGTTGATATTGGTACCGTCCGGCTCTGCGTTGATCACATAGGTCTTTGCGCCCAAAGCGTCAAACACAGACTTGGCAATATTCCAGGAAGCGCCGTTGGCGCAGTCCAGACCCACCTTCACATTCTTGAAGGAGAACAGGCCCAGGGAAATCAGGTAGCCGATATAGCGGTTTCTACCGGAGATATAGTCCACGGTGCGACCGATTTTCTCCTTGGTAGCAAAGGGAATCTCCGAATAGCTGGTGCCGAACAGCTCCAGATTTCCGTCCAGATAAGCCTCTACATAGGAGATGGTCTCTTCGTCCATCTTCTCGCCCTGGGAGTTCAGCAGCTTAATGCCGTTGTCGTAATAGGGATTGTGGGAGGCGGAAATCATCACGCCGCAGTCAAATTCGTCTGTCCGGGTCACATAGGCCACGGAAGGTGTGGTGGTAACGTGGAGCAGATAAGCATCCGCGCCGGAAGCGGTAATACCGGCTGCCAGGGTATACTCAAACATATAAGAAGACCGGCGGGTGTCCTTACCAATCAGAATACGGGCAGGCTCGGTGCAGCCTGCGGGACGCTTGATGTTATAGTACCAGCCTAAGAAACGGCCTACCTTATAGGCGTGGTCAGCGGTCAGGTCTACGTTGGCTTCGCCACGGAAGCCGTCAGTGCCAAAATATTTACCCATAATTTAGTTCTCCTTTTTAGCGATGATTACACCGCCGGTTTTATAGATGCTGTTTGCAGGCACAACGCCACGCACACAGGACAAAGGATACACATTGGAATTTCTGCCCACCACCGTACCGGGATTCAACACGCTGTTGCAGCCAACCTCCACAAAATCGCCAAGCAATGCGCCGACCTTCTTCTGTCCGGTTTCCATTTTGGTTTCTCCGTGAATGACCACCAGGGTCTTATCGGATTTTACATTGGAGGTGATAGAGCCGGCGCCCATATGGGATTTATAGCCCAGAATGCTGTCGCCCACGTAATTGTAGTGGGGGGTCTGGACATTGTCGAACAGAATAACATTTTTCAGTTCCACAGAGTTGCCCACCACGCAATTCTCACCCACCAGCGCAGAGCCGCGGATAAAGGCGCAATGCCGCACCTCGGTATTGGCGCCGATGATACAGGGGGCACCCAGATAGGCGGTAGGGGCTACTTTTGCGGTATTATGCACCCACACCTGATGGGCTACCTGAGTATATTCCTCACCCAGGGTTTCTCCCAAGGCGATAATCATATCCTTGATGCCTTTCAGCGCCTCCCAGGGATAGGAGAAGTTCTGCAGGTATTTATCTGCCATCGTATGGGACAAATCGTACATTTCAGAAATTAAATACATATACTGTCCACCTTTATTAGAATGTCATATTAGGGTATTTGATTCAGAACCATAGGTAATTACCCGTGCATCGTTCACAGGTTTTTCAACAAACTGATGATGTGGTTTTCCCGTTTCCTTATCCCCATTATTTTTCCTATAATTCAGCGAAATAACCATTTATTCCACACTTTTTTATACCACATTGCCTGTTTAAAGTCAATATTTTCTTTGACATTTGCAATTCTTCTGCTATACTGAAGATGTGCAAAAAAACACAACAAAACGGAGGTTGTTTTTATGGAAAAGAAAAATCCTTATGCCGGTACAAAAACTGAGAAAAACCTGTGGGAGGCCTTTGCCGGCGAATCCCAGGCCCGGAACAAGTACACCTACTTTGCATCTGTTGCCAAGAAGGCAGGCTACGAGCAGATCGCTGCTCTGTTCCTGCAGACTGCCGAGAACGAAAAGGAGCACGCCAAGCTGTGGTTCAAGGCGCTGGGTGAGCTGGGCAATACTGCCGAGAATCTGGTAGAGGCTGCTCAGGGTGAGCACTATGAGTGGACCGATATGTATGACCGCATGGCCAAGGAAGCTGAGGAAGAGGGTTTCACCGCTTTGGCTGCTCAGTTCCGTGGTGTAGCCGCCATCGAAAAGTCCCACGAGGAGCGTTATCGCGCATTGCTCCACAACGTAGAGACCAAGGCCGTATTTGAAAAGGCCGGTATTGTGATGTGGGAGTGCCGCAACTGCGGTCACCTGGTCACAGGCACCAAGGCTCCCGAGGTTTGCCCTGTGTGCAACCATCCTCAGGCGTTTTTCGAGGTCCGCAAGGAGAATTATTAATTAATATACGCAACAACGTCCCTGCTTGCTATCAAGCAGGGACATTTTTTTATTTCTTATGGCGGACACGCCAATCCCAAAGGAGCAGTCCGGTACAACTAAGCAGGATTGTTGCGAAAATCAAGATGGCGCAGTTGCGGAAAAATTCCGCAGGCAACATTAGAATAATCGGGTCAGTCCGTGGGTCAAACAGCCAGTTATCTTTACCGGGGAAGAACAGCTTGTGGAACACCATAAATGCCTTATCAAAATCCAGCGCCGCCAAAGCGCCCACAGCAGAAATGCCAAATCCCAATCCCACAGCGCCCCAAAAACCGGGGGTATGGTCCAGCAGCCGCAACCTTTCCTTTCGGAATGCAATCCGTATTCCAATCAGCAAAATTGCTGATGCCACCAACGCCCGCAAATCCAGAACAAACAATTTCTGTACATCAGCAAAGTGTTCTGCGCCGGCATCAGAAAAGGGCAGACTGCCGACAGAAAAGGTGTCTGTTAGGCCGATACAGTAGTTCATTACTTCATTGTATGCGGTTTTGATTTCCGGGACAGTCAGCTCCACCAATTCCGGCAGGCGAAGAGGCCCGATATGCCAGTAGAAAAACGGTCGGAACAGAAGGGGCAGCGCAACTGCTCCGGAAAACACCGTCAAGGCAATCAGCACAGCTTGGGTGATTGCCAATATTCTTTGTTTCATGCCCTTATCCCCTTTCCTTTTTCATTAGCATACCACAAACGGGCAAAAAGAATCAAGAGGCTGCGGGCGCAGCCTCTTGTTTGGGGGTCAATTGGTCAAAATATTCTTCCAGGGTAATACCCAGTTCCTTCAGTTCCAGGGAAAGATCTGTGCCGACATAACGGAAGTGCCATGGCTCGTAGATAATGCCGGTGATATCAATTTTTTCATCGGGATAGCGGAGAATGAAACCATAATCCCAGCAGTTTTTAGCCAGCCAGGCATAGGTTTCCTCCGAGCCGTTCAGGTCGGCGGCAAGACCGGTCTGGTGTTCGCTGTGACCGGGGATCGCGGTGGATTTGCCGGTTTCGGTTTCTGCCTCTGCTCTGGTCATACCCGCAGCCATATACTGATTCACGCTCTTGTTCCACATATATTGCTGGGTCGCCTTGGAACGGTAGGTATTGTTGATGGTGATGGTAAGACCCGCTGCCCGGCAGGCATCCATCATAGCCTGCAAGGAGTCACGACCTACGCTGTCAAACCGGAAACCCTCGATTGAAACCAGCTTCGTTACAAAGTCCGTGGGGACAGGATTCCAGGGATTGCAGAACAGCACCCATTTACCCTTAGAAGAAAAGAAGTGGGCTGCGCCGTCAATTTCCACACGGCCGATGGCAAAGGTACCGTCCTCGTACAGATAATAGCGGTCATTGCCGTCGTTCAGCCAGCCGAGGACCTGCACACCGTTTTCACCGAAATAGTACCGCTTTCCGTCCAGCTCCAGCCAACCGGTATGGGGCTGACCTTTTTCGTTTAAGTAGTATTTACCGGTTTCATCAGCAAACCAACCGGTGAGGACTGCGCCCTCGTCGGTAAACTGATAGCGAATACCCTCCAGTTCTACTGTACCGGACAGGGTATAGCCTTTGTCAGTAAAATAATAGAGCTTTCCGTCCAGGGTCTGCCAGCCGGTGAGGGCCATACCCTCTTTGGAGAAATAGCTGCGGTTTCCGTCAATCATCTGCCAGCCGGTGGCCATTGCGCCGGTGTCGGCAAACAGGTAGCTCTTACCGTCAATCTGCTGCCAGCCGGTAACGGTTTTGCCGTCCTCGCCCAGATAGTAGGTAGCGTCGTCAACATTCTGCCAACCGGTGGCGCGGACACCGTCAGCGCCGAAATAGTAACGTTCGCCCTCTACTTCCTGCCAGCCGGCGGCCATTGCGCCGGTATCCGGTTCAAAATAATAGAGCTTTCCGTCTATATACTGCCAACCGATATGGGGTCTGCCGAAGTAGTCCCGATACTGGGTCACTCCGTTTTTCTCATGCCAGCCGCTTCTGTCGAAGATATCTATAGAAAACCCAAAGCGCAGCAGACAGTAAACCGCGCCGAGAAGCGCGATGCATGCCGCCACAAGGGCTATGATTCGTTTGGTTTTTACAGTCAAGGGTATTGCCTCCCAAAATACGATTATCTGTTGCATTATAGCACAGTTCGACTTTTTTCGCAAGCGATATTCCCAAAAGGGGAATTTTTCCTGGTTTTCCCCTAAAAAACATCCCCCCAGGGGGCTTGTGGGTCGTTCTGCGCACCGATATAATGTGCAAAGAAGATGCCCCGGCATAGCTGGCACTACACCGGGGCGTTGCCAACCCCAATCTCAAAAAGCCAAGGCAGGCACACCCATTATACACTGTCCTGCCGAAAAAAGAAAGGACGAATTTAAAAATGAAGAAAATTTTTATACTGCTGCTGGCTGTTTTGATGGTCGTTTCCATGGTGGCCTGCGGAAACGCGCCACAAAACGACAACACCACCGGCAACCCTGACCAGACCCGCACAATTACCGACTCTAAGGGCAGAACGGTAGAAATTCCCGGCAAGGTAGAATCCATTGTCTGTGTGGGTGTGGGCGCGCTGCGGTATACCTGCTATATGGACGCGGAGGATTTGGTTATCGGCGTAGAGGACTGCGAGAGAGAGGCAGTCATCTCCCGGCTATATAACTTTGTAAATATTGAAAAGTTTCAGAATCTGCCTATTATTGGCACCAACGGCAACCCCTATCCCGAGGAGATTATCAAGCTTGCCCCCGATGTGATCGTAATGAGCAAGTCCGCATCTGTGGAGGCAGACGATTTGCAGAACAAAACCGGAACACCGGTGGTGGTTGTTCCCGGAAGTGACACGACCCTGGATAAGGATTGCTTTGAGACGATCCGCATTTTAGGCGAGCTTTACGGCAAGCAGACCCGGGCAACAGAGCTGACCGCTTACTTAAAGGATATTCAGAAGGATCTGGCGGATAGAACCAAGGATATCCCCCAGGAGAATAAGCCCTCTGTGTATGTGGGCGGTGTATCTTTTAAAGGTCACCACGGCTTTGAAGGTACAGAGGCCGGCTACGGTCCTTTCGCTCTGATTGGCGCAAAAAATTTGGCGGACACCACCGGGCAGTCCGGCGCATTCAATATTGATTTGGAGCAGGTGCTTAGCTGGGACCCGGATGTAATTTTCGTGGACTTCAACGGCATGAAGCTGATTAACGAGGATTACGCAAAGAATCCCGGTTACTACAACGCATTGTCTGCAGTCAAAAACGGAAAGGTCTACTCCCAAATCTCTTTCCGCTCCAATGCGTCCAATCTGGAGACTGCGCTGGCAGATGCCTACTATGCCGCTTGTGTGATTTATCCGGAGCAATTTAAAGACATTGATCCTGTTGTAAAAACAGGAGAGATTTTTGAAAAACTATTGGGAACAAATCCCTACGACAAGCTTCAGGAGGCCGGTTATGCATTCCGTCCCATTAAAATTGGAGAGTAATCACATTGATTCTCTTTACAGGAAAAATCAAATAAAAAGCATTGGATTTCTCATCGTCCTCAGTATTTTGCTGGTGGTGACTATTCTGCTGAGCCTGCGGGCAGGCTCTTATGAGACACCTATCGGAGAGCTGGTAAAAGGCATTTTCGGCAAGTCCGCTGATAAGAAAATCAATCTGATTGTCCAGAACAACCGTCTGCCCCGGATTTTAACTGCCATACTGGCCGGCGGCGGTTTGGGCCTTGCCGGCTGTATTTTGCAGGCGGTGTTAAGGAATCCTCTGGCATCCTCTTCCACCTTGGGTGTATCCCAAGGCGCCACATTTGGCGCAGCCTTTGCCATTGTGGTGCTGGGTTTGGGCGCTACCGACCGGTTTGGTATTCCTCTGTGCGCGTTTATTGGCTCTATTGCCGTTGCGCTGGTGATTTTGGGACTATCCAAGTTCCGGCAGGTATCCCCGGAGGGCATTGTGCTGGCAGGCGTTGCCATTAGTTCTATGTTCACAGGCGCGACTACCCTGATCCAGTATTTTGCCGACGAGGTACAGCTATCCACTTTGGTATTCTGGACTTTTGGCGACTTGGGCAATGCCGACTGGCAGGATTTGGGCGCGATAGGTATTGTGGTTGCCGTGCTGTGCGTGTACTGCGTAATGCACCGGTGGGATTACAACGCCCTCTTGAGCGGTGAGGAGACCGCCATCAGCCTTGGTATCAACGTGAAGCGACTGACCCTTGTGGGTATGGTACTGTGCTGCCTGACAAGTTCCGTGGTGGTGTCCAATGTGGGTCTGATTAGCTTTATCGGACTGGTTGCGCCCCATATCGTCAGAATGGTGGTGGGCAACAACCATGTGTACCTGATTCCCGGCTCTATTTTAGGTGGCGCAACATTGCTTTTGCTGGGTGATTTGTTCGCAAGAACAGTGATCAGCCCTGTGATTCTGCCTATCGGCGCAATCACCTCCTTCCTGGGCGGTCCGCTGTTTTTGTATCTCCTGTTCAAAGGAGGTAAAAAGCAATGATGCAGATCAAAAACTTAAGCTATCACTATAAGGGCAGTCCGGAAGTATTGAAGGACGTTTCCTTTGATATTGAGCCGGGCAAGTTCCTTGCCATTTTGGGCAATAACGGTGTGGGCAAAAGTACCCTTTTAAAATGCTTTAACCACATTTTGAAGCCGGACAGCGGCGAGGTACTGCTGGACGGGGAAAACCTGCTGAAAAAGCCCACCCGTGAGGTGGCAAAACAGGTGGCATTTGTTTCCCAAAGTGTTCCCAATACCCAGATGACTGTCCACGATGTGGTGATGCTGGGTCGCAGACCCTATATGAAATGGGGCTTTACAGAGGAGGACCACCATATTGTTCACGATGCTATGCACCGGTTGGATGTGGAGGATATGCGAGGTCGTTTCCTGAATCAGCTCTCCGGCGGTGAAAAACAGAAGGTAATGCTGGCCCGGGCGTTGGCGCAGCAGCCAAAAGCGCTGCTGCTGGACGAACCTACCAGCGCCCTGGACATTCAGAATCAGTACGGGGTACTGAAGATGGTTCGGGACATCTGCCACAAGGACAATATGATTGCCGTGGTGGTCATTCACGATTTGAATCTGGCGCTGCGGTTCTGCGACAAATTTCTGCTGATGAAGGACGGGCAGGTCTACCGCTACGGAGACCGGAGCATTCTGGACTGCGAGGCGCTGAAAGCGGTCTACGGAGTAGATGCAAAGGTCGTAGAAATAGAAGGACGGCACATAGTGCTGGTGGAGGAATAAGTATGAAAACTTGGCAAGATTGCGTTCATTTTCACGGCCATGAATGCGGTGGTCTGACCATCGGCTATAAGGCAAGTTTGTATGCCGCCCAGCTGTTGGGACTGGAATTCTCCGACGACGAGCAGGTGGTATGTATTTCCGAAAATGATGCCTGCGGTGTGGATGCCATTCAGGTCATGCTGGGCTGCAGCATCGGCAAGGGCAATCTACTGTTCCATATGCGAGGCAAATCTGCATACAGTTTTTATAACCGCAAGAACGGCAAATCTGTCCGTTTGGTGCTGAAACCCCGTCCTGCGGGTATGACCAAGGAGGAGTCCTTTGCATATTATCAAGGTTGCAAACCTGAGGAGATGTTTGAGGTAAAGGACACCACCATTTCCCTGCCAGAGAAGGCAAGACTGTTTGACTCCTATGTATGCGACTGCTGCGGTGAAACCACCGGCGCTAACTGGATTCGGCTGGCAGATAGCAAAAAGTTGTGCCTTGACTGCTACGAAAGCTATAATCGATTTGATGTATAAATAAGGCGGCACGAAAATGTGCCGCCTTTTC
The DNA here is from genome assembly GCA_045601715.1 of Faecousia sp. Classification (GTDB taxonomy): domain Bacteria; phylum Bacillota; class Clostridia; order Oscillospirales; family Oscillospiraceae; genus Faecousia. Next base: position 1,021 of record JAZSAD010000066.1, on the reverse strand, counting down.
CTTTAGAAATATTCCTGAAAGTCTTGCGGAATGGGAAAATGGGTTATAACGGGTAGAGATTTTGCAGAAATATCCAAAGGAGATTCACGTATGAAATCAAGCATTGTTGCTCAGCAACCTATTTTTATAACGCCTTATAAATCTATAAAATCCCGATAAACCATTATGGTACAAGGACTTTCGGGATCCCGACTAAAATGTATCTTCGCGAAACTTCATGTATCTCAATGTCAAAAAGGTATACAAAAGTTGTATAGAATATGTAATTCTAAAATAGTCCAGATAATTCTTAGCCGTTTTTTCGTAGGATTACATATATTTCGTAAAATGCAGCACCATTCCGGTTTGGAATGGTGCTGCGGTCATCTATACGTTACTGTATCTGCATAATTACCAAGTGAGCGGAAACGGGCCGGGTTCCACCTGCCAGAGGTGTAATCGTCAGTGCTGCAGCGGTTCCGTCCGGATTTCGCACTGTCAGAACGGAGCCTGTAACAGTTGTTTCCACAATCGCCGTTCCAACGATTTGTGAGGTTCCTGTTGCGCGTCCCACTACTGTATATGCCAAATCCTCGCCATTTAAGGTTAGAATTAGCTGTCCGGCCTCGGTCACGCTTACCTGGAACAGTACCAGATAGGTGCCGATCTCTGCTAAAGTAAAAGAACTGGGCCCAGATCGAGCAATCCCGGAGCCGCTGTTGGGTCCATCCTGCGGGAAGCTAACATCCGTACCAGGTGCAACTGTTGCAGAGTTATCCGGCGGCATTAGCGCGAAGAAATCTGCATAGTTCAGAATACCACCGGCTGGTCCCTGAGGGCCGATGGGGCCAGTTTCACCGATAGGACCTTGCGGACCAACTGGTCCGGTTTCACCTGCGGGGCCCTGAGGACCAGCGGGACCGGTTTCACCGGCAGGACCCTGAGGACCAGCGGGACCGGTTTCACCAATAGGACCCTGGGGACCAACAGGTCCGGCAACACCGGCAGGACCCTGAGGACCAGCGGGACCGGTTTCACCAAT
>JAZSAD010000065.1:0-17983 GCA_045601715.1 Faecousia sp. | reverse complement strand
AAACATGTGGCGCAAGGCAAAGATCCATATTGCCGAAGCCGATGCCACGGACGATGTGGAACGGGAGATCATCACCCTTTGTCTGTGCGCTGTGGACAGCATGCTTTACGCGGTGAAGGATTTCCCCGAATGGTTTAAGATCGGCTGCTTCGAGCTGCTGCACAAGGATTCCCTGCCCGCCGCCAAGGTGTACTATGCCAGGTACCTTTACGCAGCCGGGCATGGCATTGCCTCCAACACCGTCCAGATGGATGGCGTTTCCGGACTTGCCCTCATGGGCCTTCTGCCCGCCACCATCGAGCCGATGATCTCTCAGGCCATGGCGGATAATACTGTGATTGCGGAGATTTATTTGCGCCTGACCTGCGCGGTTACCTACCATTTTACCAAGAATACCGACCAGGCCATTCGCCATATTGACCGGGCGATTGCCCTGGCGTTGCCGGATAAATTATATGGCATTCTGGCGGAATATTGCCGCACCATTGGCAGCCTGCTGGAGCAGCGGCTGAAGGCTGCGGACGAAGACGCCTGGGGAGAGGTAAGTCTGCTGTTCAAGCGCTATATTGAAAACTGGTCCAGGCTGGGCAGCCAGATTACAGGCCGACAGGTCATCGCCAATCTGTCCAAACAGCAGCGGGAGGTTGCCCGTTTGGCTGCCTTCAAGCTGTCCGATGCGGAGATTGGCGCAAGGCTGCATATGTCCGTTTCCGGTGTAAAGCAGGCCATTCGTACCATCAAGCAAAAGAGCGGTCTGGAACGGGATGACTTTGCCGCGATTTTGTAAAACAATATATCCTATCTGCTCCCCAAAAGATATGTGGCGATATCCCAACACGTATCCTAAAGTTATAAAGGCAAGGAAAATCTTTGCACTTTTTTTGCCTTCCAAGGGAATACCCGGAAAAAAACCTATCTGCTATACTGTTGTCAAGCCGATAACAGTATAGCAGATTTTTAATATGCAGAAAGGAGATACTCTATGTTCGCCCACATACAACCGCCGAAAGAAGGAGACCTGTTTAAGGTCGTTGAGTTACACGGTAAGACTTTTGAAATACGGTACGGATTTTATGAGGAATGCGACCGGAATAACGGCTTCGCAGAGCCTATAGAAATATACCCGGATTTTTTGAAGGATCCCCAGTACACCGATGAGGGCATTCCTTTTATAACAGCCATCCAAAATCCCTGCGACCACTTCAGTGGGGAACGGGATGCCAACAGTACCTGTGAGGAATGCGGCTTCTATAAGCACGGCGAAGAACTGCTGGGAATTTGCACCTGCCCTATGAATATAAGGAATATGGGAGGGCTGCAAAGTGAATAGAATCCAAACCAATATACCGACTACCAAAACAACCCTAAGGAGGACATATAAGATGAAGACAACCTTTTCCAAGAAACTTGTGAGCCTGCTGATTTGTGTGGCTCTGATTGCAAACTATATTCCGTTGCTGGCCACCGCAGAAACCCCCGTGGCAAAATCCGTTGTGGCGGATATAGTGGGCGATGCCGGTACTGCTCATACCTGGGAGACTATGATGGGTACCGACGCAGACGGTAACCGGTACGCCGGTCGTGTCTGGGTGGATAAATCCCTGTATAAAAATGGGGACACAGCCCTGCTGAATACCAGAGGCGAGGAAGGTTCTTCTTTCCGGGTCTCTCTGGAGGACAATGAGGCATTTCAGGTTATCTTTTCCGCCCTTGGCTCTACCATGACCTCCAAGAGTACCGTAACCTCCACCGGCCCTATGGATGTGGTTTTGGTGCTGGACACCTCCACCTCCATGGATGACGAGGATCAGCAGCGCGTGACCCGCCTGGAGCGGACCATTACCGCAGCCAATGCGCTGCTGGATGACCTGCTCACCATTCCCGATGTGCGTATTGCCATCGTTACTTATAACTACGACAGTGAGACTGTCCTGCCTCTGGCTTCCTACACGGGCGGCATCAATCTGGTCGTCAACAACTACTATAACAACAACAGAACGGACGCCGGTGTTGTTTATGCTTACGACGACAACCATAACCAGCTGGGCAAGGACAGCGGCTACACGATGGGAACCAACCTGCAGGCCGGCATCGACAGAGGCTTTAATATTCTGGCAAATGCCTCCGATACAGAGGGCCGCGTTCCCGTTTCCATCGTGCTTACTGACGGCCAGGCTAACCGTGTCAACAGAGCCAGCTTCTACAACATCACCGGCTCCGACAGCGCCTCCGGCACTAACCTGTACCTGAGCACCCTGCTGAACGCCGCCTACAACAAGACCAAGGTGGAAGAGAACTACGGCACCGCCCATATGGTCTACGGCGTAGGCGTTGACCTGGGCGACAATACCACTGCCCGCCTGCTGATGAATCCCGCCGATGCTTCCTACGGTTTCAACAGCAGAAACAGCGCCGCCTCTGATGCCTACAGTGACTTCCAGTCCTGGGCAAGGGGTAATACCGTTACCAACAGTGGCGGTTGGGGCAGCAATTCCGATTGGACCTTTGATCACAACTATCCCAATTGGAACGGCGCCATCACCGATGCCAAGATTGCAGCCAATATCCTCTATGTGGATTCCTACTACGATGTGACCAACGCCAATCTGGAAACCGCCTTTGATCGGATTTACGAGGAACTGGTCTCCGGCGCCTTCAATCCCATCTCCAGCTCCACCACTACTGCCGGCGGCATCGGCGTGGAGCATACCCCTCTGATCTATGTGGATTACATCGGTCAGTACATGGAGATCAAGGAGATTCAGGCAATCACCCTGTTTGGCTCATCCTACGGTGTGGTTAAGAATACCAACGGCACCTACACCGTCACCGAAGCCACTGGCATAAACCCCACCACCAACGAGCGTTGGAATACCGCTGAGGACATTCAGTTTACCATCAGTGAGGAGGCTGACGGTACCCAAAAGCTGGAGATCCGTGTGGACCAGGAAATTCTGCCCATTATTATGGAGCAGGTGGTTTCCGAAACTGTGGGCAATGTGACCACCTCTACAATCACCGAGCTGGTTCAGGAGCCTTTGCGTGTGTTCTATACCGTGGGTGTGGACAGCGATGTTCTCCTGCCCAACGGTCAGATCGATGTTTCCAAGATCCAGGGCTATCAGAATATTGACGATACCAACGGCACCGTCTCCTTCTATGCAGGCCAATTCGGCGAGGAGAATCCTGCTGACGGCAGCGGTACTGTACTGAAGGGCGATAGCCATGTAGGCTTCAAGCCCTCTGCAGAAAACAGATACTACTACCACCAGGCCAACCAGAGAATTTTCTCTGCCGTTTCCAGAACTGACGGTGAGCCGATTGCTTGGGAAGACGGTCTGTACGGTGTCGCTTACAAGGACGGAGCCTTCAACCTGACTGACATCGACTATGCTACCTACCTGGAATACAACGCAGACTATGACAACCCCAAAGGCAGTATCGACCACCAGGTTTACACCTATGTAAAATTCACCCGTCCCACCATCGACACAACCGACTCTGCAAGCGCAGCGGAAGAGGTCAGCTACCTGGTCTATACCAACTGGAGCGACCTGAGAGAGTCTGTAACCTTCTATGATGCAGCTGCCGAAACCTACCTGAACGACGGCAAGGCCATTCCTATGGATCAGGTTGCCGCTGTAGTGGATGCCTATATGCGCAGCAATCCCAATGCGGAAATTTATGCGGTGCTGGGCGTAGGTTCCCTGCGTACCAGCCGCCTGCACAATATGATGGTGAATAAGGAGCAGAATGTCACCCAGACCGCAGTGGAACGCTACACGCCCGAATATACCTACGAGACCGCCAGTGACCACAACGGCAACGATGTGGTAGTTTGGCTGGGCAACAACGGCGTCGTGACTCTGGAAATCGATACCGGCATTGCCCTGACCAAGGCCGTTACCGAGGCGATCGGTGCCCCCGATGATACCTATGATCTCACTGTGACTGTCCCCGCAGGTGTCACCGCGAACCCTGTGGTGTTGGATGCAGAAGGCAATTCCGTTGCCGCCACCTATGAGAACAATGTGCTGACTGTGCCGGTGAAGGCTGGCCAGACCGTCTATATCAGCGGTATCCCCGGTGGTACTCAGTGCCAGATCGGCGAGATCGTTGACGGCGACTACTATAAGGTCGATGCCCAGTCCACCACCGCTGTGACTGTTCCCACACTGACCCAGGTACTGGATGCCACCAACCCTGTCGAGCAGTTTGTTCCCGCCGTAGTCACCAATGCCCCCCATAAGTACGGCAACCTGACCGTTATCAAGGATATTGACCACAATCTGGCCGATATTCCTGCCGAAATGGCCAATAAGGTATTCCAGTTTAAGGTTCAGCTGTCCGCCGAACTGGCAGGTAGGACCTATCAGGTAGATAAGGCCAATGCCTCCGCGTTTGCCGGAACTGAGATCACCGTAGGCCAGGATGGCAGCTTTACGGTTGCGCTGAAGGACAACGAGTCCATTACTGTTATGAACCTGCCCCAGGGCATTGCCTATACGGTCACCGAGATCTCCAATGCAGCCGGTTATACAAACACCACCGGCGAAGTCAGCGGTACCATTGCTCCCGGCGGCGACCACGATGCCCATTTTATTAACGCCTACGCAGTTACCCCCATTAAGCCCCAGGTTACCGTGACCGGCACAAAGATTTTGGACGATGTCCACAATACCTACACAGGCAATGAGGACTTTACCTTCGTGCTGAGCCGGTACAACGGAAGCAGCTATGTGGAATTGGCAAAAGCCACAGCCAAGGCAGGTGAAAGCTACGAGTTTAAGCTGGATGCCTTGCTTACCGATACGCTGGGACTGGGCGACCACTATTTCCGAATCACCGAGGAGACCGGTGCCACCAATGGTATGACCTATGACCCCTCCAGAGGCCTGTTTGTGGTGCATGTTACCGACACGAATGCTGACGGCGCGCTGGAATATCAGGTAGAAAACACCGCCAACACTACTGTGGCAGGTACTACCGTTACCAAGAACTTTACCAACATCTACGATGTGCAGAGAACCCATGCCGATATCCAGATCACCAAGGAGCTGATCAACCATACCGGTGTTGCCATTCCCTTGAACAGCTTCCACTTCACCCTGGTGAATAACAATAATGCCACCGAAACCTATCGGGTCACCACCGATGCTTCCGGTAAAGCAACCATCCGTATTCCTGAGCTTGCTGTGGGCGAGTACACCTACACTCTGACTGAGGAAATCGGCACACTGGCGGGTATGACCTACGATGCTACCCCCCGCAGCGTTACCGTGACAGTTACCGAGAATGGTGGCGTTCTGACAGCCGCTGTTGCAATAGACGGAAAGGCTACCAACGCAGTTACTTTCACAAATGAATATAAACTGGCTGCCACCACTCACATCATCTCCGGCACCAAGAAGCTGGAGGGCAGAGCGCCCGTGGACGGAGAGTTCAGATTTGCTCTCTACGAGACCGATTCCTCCTTCACCATCTCCGGAGCAGCAAAGGAAACCGTAGCCAACAGCGGAAATGCCTTCTCCTTCTCCGCTATCACCTACGACAAGGTGGGAACCTACTACTACTCCGTCAAGGAGCTGGACACCAATGTTCGCGGTGTTAGCTACGACACCACCCACTATCATATTACCGTAACTGTGGGCGTTGACGGAGAGAATCTGACCAAGCAGGTGGTTGTCAACAAGATCGGCCATAACAGTGATACCACCGGAAATGTGGTGTTTGTCAACGGATACAAGGCCACCGCTACTACTTATACCCTTGGTGGCCACAAGGTCCTCCACGGCAGAGCCCCCAGAGACGGCGAGTTCTCCTTCCAGCTGTACGAGGGCGAGAAGCTGCTGGAAACCGTGACCAATAAGGCTGACGGCACGTTTGTGTTCCGCACTGTTACCTACACCCAGGCTGGTACTTACACCTACACCATCAAGGAAGCTGCCGGATCTGTTCCCGGTGTCCGTTACGAAGGTGTGAACGCACCGGTTACCGTGACTGTCACCGTTACCGACATCAACGGTGTTCTCAGCGCCAAGGCCAATGTAGAAAACGCAAACATCGCCTTTGAGAATACCTACACCCCCAAGCCTGCCCAGGTTACCTTCAACGGCACTAAGAAATTCCAGGGCGGCAACTTGGCAGACAATGCCTTCGCATTTAAGCTTTACCTGACCGATAACACCTTTGATATCGCAGGAAAGGACGCACAGCTGCTGGAGACTGCCCAGAATGTAGGCGGCAAATTCGCCTTCCAGGAAACTCTGGCTACCACCGGCACTTACTACTTTGTGGTTATGGAGGATGCTTCCAATCCTGTGGAAGAGGTTGTCTATGACCGCACCCACCATAAATTTATGGTCCGGGTCAGCGATATCGGCGACGGACAGCTGAAGGCTGCTATCACCGATGTGGATACCGGTGTTACTACCTCCGGTGCTGCATCTGCAGCCACCAACCTGTCCTTCGTGAATGCAACCTTCCACGAAGTAACCGAGAAGGAAGTTTACAAAGAAGGCAATGCCACCACCCAGATTGACGGTCAGAAGGTCAATGCCGGCGATATCCTTACCTACTTCATTACCTACACCAACTATACCGGTGAAACAGTTGTGGCAGACATTATGGATATCGTTCCCCAGCACACTTCTTACGTGGAAGGCTCTGCGACCCTGGGCGGCACCTATGCCGGTACCCACCTCAACTGGATTGTCAACGTGGCGGCAGGGGAAAGCGCTACCGTTTCCTTCCAGGTTAAGGTAGACCAGACCGAGGTCATCGTGGCCAATACCGCTGTGGTTCGTGACGGCGTGAACACCTACTACACCAATGAGGTAGTAAACCACACCGTAGAAAAGGAACTGACCAAGGATGTATTTGCCGCTGCCGATCCCACCACCAGCATCAACGGCCAGCAGGTCTCCGAGGGTGACGAGCTGCTCTATACCATCAGCTTCACCAACGCATCTGCCAAGGAAGTGGATATTACCATCACCGATCAGATTCCTGTAAATACCACCTATGTAGCCGGCTCTGCCGACAATGGCGGCGCGCTGAAGAATGGAAAGCTGGTTTGGGAGCTGAAGGATGTTCCTGCATGGCAGACCGTGACCGTTAGCTTCAAGGTCACCGTGAACGGTGATGTAGGCGCGGTAACCATCGAAAACAAGGCGACCGCCACCGACGGCACCAATGATTACGAAACCAAGGTAGTCACCAACTTCACCGTGGCGCAGACAACTCCCACCGAGCCTACCCAGCCCACACCTCCTGCCGACAAGGAGAATCCCAAGACCGGCGATACCGCCAACCTGAACCTGTGGATGACCCTTCTGTTTATCAGCGGCGGCGTGTTCACTGTCACTGCATTCTTTGGCGAGAAAGAGGAAAACGAAGAGGCATAAAGCAATTCCCCTAGCATGAATCCCCGCCGGAGAACCGGCGGGGATTTTGATTGCAATTTCCGCCTCGCAATGCTATACTGTAAAGGTATACGACCGCAGACGCCGCAAGGTCTGTTACGGACAACCTTTGCGTGGATTTAGATAAGGGGAAAGTGTATGAAAAAAATATCGGTTTTGCTTGCAATACTGGTGCTTGCCGTGGTGTTGTCTACCTTCACTGTCGGATCAGCGCTGGAGTTCAATGGATTTACATATGAGGTTGCCGACGGAGCGGTTACAATCACCGGTTATGTGGGTAGCGAGGTAAATGTGGTCATTCCTGAGACCATTGACACCTATCCGGTTACTGCAATTGGGGAGACAGCCTTTTCCGGAAATGCCACCCTGGAGAGCATCACGCTTCCTGCATCTGTTAAACAGGTAAAGAGTCTCCTGGATAACTGCGCCAATTTAAAACGTATTTACATTCCCGATATTGCCTTTTGGTTTGAAACCCAATTTGCCGGCAATCTGCTGACCGGCGGTAGGGAGCTGTATGTAAACGGCGCTCTGCTGGAAGAATTGGTGATTCCGGAAACTGTGACAGAGGTTAAATTTACCGGTTATACCCACCTGAAAAGCGTAACCGTTCATAACCAGGTCAAAAGTATGGATTTTTCCGGCTGCGAAAATGTAAAGGCCGTCTACATTCAGGATTTGAAAGCCTGGTGCGAGACCAATTTTGCCGGCGAAAATGCCAATCCTCTGACTTACGCGGAAAAGCTGTATGTGAATAATACCGAGCTGAGCGGTCTGCTGGATGTTCCCCAGGGGACAACCAAAATCAATGATTATGCATTTTGGGGTTTCAAAGGCATTCAAGCTCTGAACCTTCCTGCTACTGTGACAGAGATTGGCGCTGCGGCTTTCACCGGCGCTGCAGGGCTTGCGCAAATTTTTGTTGATACATCCAATACACAATTCAGCGCTTCTGAGGGCGTGTTGTTTAACAAGGATGGAACACAGCTGCTCCATTATCCTGCGGGTAAGACGGATGTGAGTTATACAATTCCTGTTTCTGTCATAACCATCGCTGACGGCGCTATTCGCAAATGCGAAAACCTGAAAAATGTGATAATCGGGGAAAATGTGACCGCGATTGGGATGAGAAATCTGTGCGAAAGCAATGCCCTCGAGAGCGTGACCATAGGCAAAGGCGTAAACCGGATTGGCAGTTATGTGTTGAGCGCTTCTCCTAACCTGCAAACAATCGAAATAGCCGATATTGCTGCTTGGTGTGCTGTGCAGCTGGAAGGCGGGGAAAGTATCTTTAGCTCCGGCGCGGAATTATATCTGAACGGCGAGCCGTTAACCAAGGTGGTTATCCCGGAAAGCGTTACAACTATCAGCAAAAATGCGTTTTGGATGTGCGCGACCATAAATGAGGTGGCGCTGCACAATAAATTAGAAACCATTGAAGAGCGGGCGTTTTTTGGAAATGCAAATCTTTTTGACGTGTGGTATATTGGCAGCGAAGAAGACCGGGGTAAGCTGCAGATCAAGGAGGGCAATGACGCCGTGGTCAATGCCCAGTGGCATTATGATGCTTGTCCTGCGGGAGCGGAACACGATTTTGTCTGGATTGCGGATGTGCCGGGAACCTGCGGCGATGACGGCTTGCAGCACGAGGAATGTTCCTTCTGCCATATAATGCAGAACAAAAACACCAAGCTGCCGGCAAACGGCAACCATGTGTATGATAATCCGGAGGATTCCAGCTGTAATGTGTGCAACCAGACCAGAGAAGCCGGCCACAATTTCCGCTGGGTGACGACGGTGGAGCCTACCTGCGCCACAGAGGGTTCCAAATATGAGCAGTGCACCCATTGCAGTGAAATAAGGAATCCCGACACCGTGATTCCCGCGCTGCTGCACGCTATGGGTCAGTGGGTAATTACCAAAGAAGCTGCCTGCGAGGTAAAGGGTGAGATTGTCAGAGAATGCGCCATGTGCGGCCATAAAGAAACGGATTTTCTCGTTGCTTTGGAGCATAATTATATCCCCACCGGAACTTCCAAACAGCCTACCTGCACAGAGGACGGAAAGGATGTTGTCAAGTGTACTTTGTGCGGTCAGGAGAAAATCACTGTTCTCAAAGCCCCCGGCCATAAATTCCATTCCGTTGTTGTAAAAGAGCCCACGGAGGATGAATTGGGCCTGCGAAGAAAGACCTGTGAAATTTGCAACACGGTAAAGGAAGAACCAATTCCCGCCACCCGACAGATAGGAACCACTTCGGTAAAGTCTGTGTTGATGATCATTCTTGCGGTTGTAGTACTTTTGGGCTCTGCTGCCGGCATCTTCTTCATTATCAAAACACGGGACAAAGAGTAAAACAAACCCCGCCGGTTTTCCGGCGGGGTTTTTCATCCGGCTACATATCTGTTGACGGCAGGATAGATCTGTCGTACAATGACGGTATCTCGTATTGAGGAAGTGGTTTTATGTCCATTCGAATGGCCAACTTGCAGGATGTGCCCCGAATTTTGGAAATTTACGCACCCTATGTGGAAAATACTGCCATCAGCTTTGAGTACACCGTCCCCACACTGGAGGCGTTTACCCAGAGATTTCTGGGGATCACTGCCCAATTTCCCTGGCTGGTCTGGGAGGAGGACGGCGCAGTTCTTGGCTATGCCTATGGCAGTCTGCCCTTTGAACGGGCAGCCTATCAGTGGAACGCATCCGCGTCCATCTACCTGTGTCCCGAAGCTTGCGGCAAAGGCATCGGCAAACAGCTCTATGCCGCGTTGGAACAGCTGTTGCAAAAACAAGGATACCGGAAGGTTTATGCAGTCATCACCACCGCCAACGAAGCATCTGTCGCCTTCCACCGGGCGGTAGGTTACCGCCATACGGCAACCATGCCCGATTGCGGCTATAAATTCGGCTCCTGGTACGGCACGGTCTGGATGGAAAAGGACCTGAACACTTGGGACACCCCGCCCCGGGAGCCTATTTCTATACAGGCGCTATAACACACAACAAAATGATGGTGATATATAAATGGATTTAAAAACAAGGGCAAAAAAGTTAAAAACAGATATTCCGGCATTGTTTTTGACGCTGAAAGACCGGAAAACCCCGGTTCTTGCCAAGCTTTTTGCAGGCATTACGGTGATTTACGCCCTTTCACCCATAGATTTGATTCCGGATTTTATACCCATACTGGGTTATTTGGACGATTTGATATTGCTGCCCATGCTGGTTGCGCTGACAATCCGGTTTATCCCTAAAGATTTGCTGGAAGAAAAGCGCAGGCAAGCGGAAGGGTTGTGGCAGAACGGAAAACCGGAGAAGTGGTACTACGGAATTCCCTTTGTGTTGATTTGGATTGTAGTGATTCTGTTGATTCTGGCAGCGGTGTTGTAAAGTCCGTGGCGGTATGCTACAATGAGCAAAAATAAGGAGGCGTTTTTATGTACACAATCTATGTGAAATTTACCTGCCTGCCCCAAAAGCGGGAGGCATTCATTGAAAAGGTAAAGGCTGACGGCATTTTGAAAGCAATCCGGGCAGAGGACGGCTGCATCAAATATGACTATTATCTGTCGGAGAAAGACCCCAATGAGCTGCTGCTGATTGAGCAGTGGGAAAGCAAGCAGCACCAGCAGACCCACATCGCCCAGCCCCATATGGCGCGCCTGCGGGAGCTGAAGCCTGCGTACATCACCGAAACCATTCTCGGTGAAGTAGAGTTGCGGTAAAAACATAATTTTATCTTCCATGTTGAAAAAAACTGTGTTACAATATCAATGTATAAAAAAGAAAAGGAGTTATTCAAATGGAAATGTTGAAAAAGTTTTTCCCCCGGGCATTCAAAGCAACGGAAGGCAAAGCGTTGGCGGTATCTGTAATTATTTACATACTGATTGATTTTGTCTGCGGTCTGGTTGTTGGTCTGCTGGCAAAGATTCCGCTGATTGGGATTCTCTTTGGTCTGGTAGGCTCTGTGATTGGTCTGTATGCACTGATCGGCATTATCCTGTCCATCCTTGTTTTCCTGAAGGTTGTAAAATAATTCCCCAACCGGTTTACTGAATGTAAAGAGGCAAACATAAATCCGCAGTGGATTTCCACTGCGGATTTTTCTTTATTTCAAAACAATCTGATTGAACAGCTGCAGGGTGTCGTCAAATCGATCCTCTTCTTCGGGGCAGCCAAACACACCGATAATCAGCTCCTGACCGTCCTTGTGGAAGGCAGACAGCAGGCAGCTGCCTGCGGAGGGGGTCTGTCCTGTTTTTAGACCTACGGCGTAGGGGCAGTAATAAGGCGTGGCGGGATTTACCAGCGCATTAGTATTCTTCCATTCGATGGTTTCTCCGTGGAGCTGCACCAGTTTCTTGGGGGTGATCGCGTGCTCCATAATGGTTTTATTTTCCATAGACAGCTTGCCCAAAATTGCCAAATCGGCAAAAGTTGTATAGTGCTTGCTGTCGTGAATGCCGTCGGGATTTACGAAATTGGTACCGGTCATACCCACCGCCTTGGCCTGGGAGTTCATTTGTACCATAAAGGCCTGCACCGCAGCGCCGGCGCTCAAATTGGGATTACCCTTCATTGCCCGACCTGCTTCGCAGGCAAGCATATAGGCCGCATCGTTGCCGCTGGGCAGCAGCATAGCTTCCACCAGCTGTCCGGCGGTGAGCACATCGCCCTTCTTGATTTTAGCAACGGAAGAGCCCCAGGCAACCAGATCCAGCACATCGCCGGCGGTAATTTCTGTTTCCGGGTCTACATACTGCATCGCCACATAGGCGGTGAACAGCTTGGTAATGCTGGCGGGATAAATTCGCTCGGATTCCGTTCCGGAAGAGACCAAAAATGTATTTGCCTTGCAGTCGTACACAAAATACTGCTTGGCCAGCAGTTGCCGGTCAGCGGGATAGGTATTCCAGGTGGGGGCAGGCTCGGTAGTCTCCGTGGTAGGCGTAACCGTGGATTCGGTGGTGGCGCTGCCGGTGGCCTGCAAATTGTCAGGGGAGAAGGCAGGCTTTGTCAGGGTGGCGCAGACGATGATTGCAACCACAACCAATATTGCCAGTACAGCCAGCTCCAGATACATCAGTTTCTTCATAATGTTCCTCTTTTCGTAAAGCTTTGCTCTATTATACACCCGCCGCATGAAAAAAGATAGTCCGAGTATAGTTTTTTAACAATTGGAAAAAATAAGGTGATTCCGGTTGACATTTTCGTTATACTTGTTATAATGGACCCAGTATGAGGGAGTAGTTCCGGACGGCTACCACCGTCTGCAGCATTTCGTCAAGCCGGCTATTATAGCTCGGAATGCTTTGTAGAATGAGACTCGTACACGGCATTTTGCGCCTGTGTACGGGTCTTTTGTGTTTTTTATCAAAAATAAGGAGTGGAAATCGATGCAGAAAACCTACACCCTGTCCACCCAGCAGGTTTTGGAGAATCTGGGCGTGGACACCAATGGCCTGAATGACCAACAGGTACAGCAGCGACAGGAGCAGTATGGCCCCAACAAGCTGAAAGAGGGCAAAAAGCCTTCTTTGATTCAGCGCTTTTTCACCCAGCTGAAGGACCCCATGCTGATTATTCTGATGATTGCCGCCGCCGTATCCGCTATTACCGGCATGTTGTCCGGAGAGAGCGAGTGGGCAGAGGTCATTATCATTATTGCAGTGGTGCTGTTGAACGCTATTTTGGGCGTTGTGCAGGAGAGTAAGGCGGAGGCCGCCATCGAGGCGCTGCAAACTATGACCGCCGCCACCTGTAAGGTGATACGAAACGGCAAGCAGGTTATCCTCCATTCCGATGAGCTGGTTCCCGGCGATATCGTAGTGCTGGAAGCCGGCGATGCTGTTCCCGCTGATGGCAGAATTATCGAGAACGCCAGCCTGAAAATTGAGGAAGCTGCCCTCACCGGCGAATCTGTTCCCGTCAATAAGATGATTGATGCTTTGAATCTGGTAGGCGAGAGTGAAGATGTCCCTCTGGGCGACCGGAAGAATATGTGCTATATGGGCTCTACCGTGGTGTATGGACGTGGCAAGGCGGTCATCACCGAAACCGGTATGGACACCGAAATGGGTAAGATTGCCGGCGCACTGGCGGCTGCTCAGGACGAAGAAACGCCCTTGCAGAAGAAGCTGGACAGCCTGGGTAAAACCCTTTCCTTCCTGGTGTTGGGCATCTGCGTATTTATCTTTGTCTTTAACCTGCTGATGGCAGGCAAGTTCGATTTAAGCTCCATACTGGAGACCTTTATGGTGGCCGTGTCCCTGGCAGTTGCCGCCATTCCTGAGGGCCTTGCCACGGTGGTGACTGTGGTGCTGTCCATCGGTGTTACCAAGATGAGCAAGCGCAACGCAGTGATCCGTCGGCTCACTGCCGTGGAAACCCTGGGCTGCACCCAGGTCATCTGCTCTGATAAGACCGGTACTCTGACCCAGAACAAGATGACTGTGGTGGAGCATATGGGTCAGACCCAGCTGCTGGCTACCGCTATGGCTCTGTGCTCCGATGCGAATCTCAACGATAATAATCAGGCAGAGGGCGAGCCTACTGAGTGCGCGCTGGTGAACTTTGCCTATTCTGTGGGTCTGCACAAAGCGGAACTGGAAAAAGCCACCCCCCGTGTGGACGAAGCTCCCTTTGACTCCGGACGGAAGATGATGTCCACCGTCCATGCCGCTGACGGCAAGTTCGTACAGTATACCAAGGGCGGTCCAGATGTAGTGTTGGCCCGTTGTACCGCATATCTGGAAGATGGCGAAGTGAAGCCTATGACCGAGGCTAAGCGCTCTGAGATTATGGAGCAGAACAAGGCGCTGGCTGACAAAGCTCTCCGGGTTTTGGCAGCTGCTATGCGGATTTGGGATGAAAAGCCTGCCGACAACAGCCCCGAGTTTTTGGAAACTGACCTGTGCTTTGTGGGCCTGACCGGTATGATTGACCCGGTGCGTCCTGAGGTAAAGCCTGCCATTGAGGCCTGCGCTGCAGCAGGTATCCGCCCGGTGATGATTACCGGCGACCACAAGGATACCGCCGTTGCCATCGCAAGAGAGCTGGGTATTATCACCGATGCTTCCCAGGCAATCACCGGCGCAGAGCTGGAGGAGATCTCCGACGAGGACTTGCCGGAAGCTGTGAAGAAATATTCCGTTTACGCCCGTGTGCAGCCGGAGCATAAGACCCGTATCGTCAACGCTTGGCGGTACAATCAATGCATCACCGCAATGACCGGCGACGGCGTCAACGATGCTCCTTCTATTAAGTCTGGCGATATCGGCGTGGGTATGGGCATTACCGGCACAGACGTTACCAAGAATGTGGCGGATATGGTGTTGGCGGACGATAACTTTGCTACCATTGTTACCGCCGTCGGCGAGGGTCGCCGGATCTACGACAATATCCGTAAGGCAATCCAGTTTTTGCTTGCCTCCAATATGAGTGAGGTGCTGGGTGTGTTCGGCGCAACACTTCTCGGTTTTGTGCTGCTGAATCCCGTCCACCTGCTGTTCATCAACCTGGTTACCGACTGCTTCCCGGCACTGGCATTGGGTATGGAGGAAGCCGAGCCTGACACCATGAACCGTCCTCCCAGAGATTCCAAAGACGGCATTTTCTCCGGCGGTTTGGGCTTTGACGTGATCTATCAGGGCGTGCTGGTTACCGTGATTACAGTAATTGCCTACCTGATTGGCGCATTTATGGACCCTGCAGTGGGAAGCTTTGCCGCCTTGCGTGCAGCCGGCGAATCCGGTCACGGTATGACTATGGCATTTTTGGCTATGAGTATGTGTGAGATTTTCCACTCCTTCAACCTGCGTTCCCAGCGGAAATCTGTGTTCAGTCTGAAGAGCCACAATAAGATCCTGTGGGCAGCTATGCTGGGTAGTCTTCTGCTGACAACCCTGGTGATTGAAGTGCCCTTTATTGCCAATGCCTTCGGCTTTACGACCATCGGTCTTTTGGAGTACGGCATTGCCATTGCGCTGGCATTCCTGGTGATCCCCGTTGTGGAAACTGTGAAGCTGATTCAAAGAAGCACCAAGAAGTAAAATTTAAAAGGGCGTGTTGCAAAACACGCCCTTTTTTCGTATAATAGGATCATGATAAAACAACACGAAAGGTGGAAACACTATGACACCGGAAAAACTGATTGAATTGGCAAAAGAGGCGATGAACCACGCTTATGCCCCCTATTCCGGCTACAAGGTGGGCGCAGCGCTGCTGTGTGCTGACGGCACAGTATACCAGGGCTGCAATATTGAAAATGCCGCCTATGGCCCTACCAACTGCGCGGAGCGTACTGCTGTGTTTAAGGCGGTCTATGACGGCCATCGGGATTTTGCTGCCATCGCTGTCTGCGGCGGCAAGGACGGAAACATCACCGGCGCTTTTCCGCCCTGCGGTGTGTGCCGACAGGTGCTGCGGGAATTCTGCCCGGACGATTTTCAGATCTATATGGTGGACGGGGATACCTATAAAACCGTCACCCTTGCAGAATTGCTACCCTATAGCTTCCAGGCAGACAAGCATATGCAATAAATTTTGTGCATTGTAAACAAAAATGGGAAAAGCGGTTGATTTCCTTGTGGAAATATGCGACAATAAAAGGGCGAAAAAACCCAATAAATTTTATGGAGGATAGAAACATGAAAAAACTTCTGGCGCTGTTGTTGGCCGTTCTGATGGTTGTGAGTATGTTCGCAGCCTGCGGTAAGAAGACTGACGACGACAAGACCAACCCCGACAAGATCGCTGACGAAATGACCAGCGAAGACGGCAAGTATGAGATCGCTTTCATCACCGACGTGGGCCAGCTGAAGGACAAGTCCTTCAACCAGGGCACCTTCGACGGCGTGAAGCTGTATGCTGCCGCCAACAACAAGACCTATAAGTACTATATGCCCGCCAATGGCGACCAGGCTACCGACGATGACCGTATCAATGCTGTGAAAGCAGCTTGCGATAACGGCGCAAAGGTAGTTGTTGCTGCCGGCTTTATGCAGGAAGGCGCTCTGCGCGCTGCTGCTAACCAGTACAAGGATGTCAGCTTTATCTTCATCGATGGTTACCCCATCCAGGAGAAGGCAACTGAGTACGGCGAAGACGGTGCAGCTCTGCCCAACGACAGCCCCATTCTGAAGAACGTTGCAGGTATCTCCTTCCAGGAAGAGCAGTCCGGCTATCTGGCTGGCTACGCTACCGTTATGGAAGGCTACACCAAGCTGGGCTTCACCGGCGGTGGCGGCGGTACGAACCCCGCTTGCCAGCGTTTTGGTTACGGCTTTGTACAGGGCGCTGAGGCTGCCGCTGCTGCAAAGGGCGTAAAGGTAGAAGTGAAGTACTCCTGGCTCCACGGCGCAACCTTCTCTGCATCCAACGAGCTGCAGACTATGGCTACCGGCTGGTACCAGAGCGGCACTGAAGTGATCTTCTGCTGCGGCGGTTCTATGTTCACCTCCGTTGCTGCCGCTGCCGGCGCTGAAGAGGCAAAGGTTGTTGGTGTTGACGTTGACCAGTCCAGCCAGTCTCCCACTGTTATCACCTCTGCTATGAAGGGTCTGGCAGACTCCGTGCAGTGGTCTCTGGGCAAGTTCTACGAGGGTAAGTTCGCTGAGCTGGGCGGCACCGGCACTGCTCTGGGCGCTAAGGACAACGCTGTTGGCCTGCCCGTAGCTACCTGGTCTCTGAAGAACTGGAAGGTCGCTGACTACGAGGCTCTGTTTGCTAAGATTAAGGACGGTTCCGTAACCGTCGACGGCACTCTGGTTGAGTTCCCCGCAAGCACTGCTAATGTAACCGTTATCGAGGTTAAGTAATTTATAATATCTGATATTGAGAGGAAGGCTTCGGCCTTCCTCTTTTTTGCCCTTTTGTGGCTAAAAATGGCAAAGATAAGAAAAAAGTTGTTGACCTGGGTGGATTTATCGGTTATACTATGTTAGCGTGACTATGTATGGTCATAAACATTGTTCCGCTGCAGCCGGAAGGCTGTCGAGCATATGTGATTTCAAGGAGGTGTACAGAAGATGAAACGTACCTACCAGCCCAGCCGTCGCCATCGTTCCAAGGTTCATGGTTTCCGGCAGAGAATGGCTACTTCCAAAGGCCGCAAGGTTCTTGCCCGTCGCCGTGCTAAGGGCCGCAAGGTTCTGTCTGCTTAAGCGAAAATTGGTAGCTGAATGATAGCAGGCCACCGCTGAAAAGCAAAATGGGAGTCCGTGCGGGGTGAATGGCTATTCGCCCCGCTCCCTTTTTATTTGGGCAAACTCTCGGAATCGTTTTGCCATGCCTTGGCGAATCTTTTTCCGCAATACTGCACAGTCCACCCCTGGAAATACACAAAGTATTCCTTGGGGGTGTGCTGCTTGTCTTGCGAAAAAATCTTCTGCCAATTCATTGACAATCCAATTCCTCGAGCTTGCCTTGAGGGCAACATTCGGGATATTGTTCCAATTCCTCGAGCTTGCCCTATATAGGTGTTTATTAGGACTTCTAAAGGGAGAAGTGTTATGAAATTTTCCTGCGCGCTGAAGCTGAATCATATTTTTAGG
>JAZSAD010000064.1:0-7197 GCA_045601715.1 Faecousia sp. | reverse complement strand
ATTATAGTGTAGCAGTGTGCTCTTTTTCGCCAAGGCGGAAAGGAGTTCATCTATGGGAAAGAATCTCAAAGGCAAAGAATGTGGTAAGGGTATCTATCAAAGAAAGGATGGTCGATACAGCGCAAGGTATATTGATAAAGCTGGAAAGCGACACGAAAAATATTTCCAAACACTTCCGGAAGCACGCAACTGGATGGAAGATGCGAAATACGCTGACAAGCATGAGGAACTTTTTATAGCGACCGAAACCACCGTTGACGAATGGTTTGAATTTTGGATCGAGAATATTGTTGGTGACTTAGCGCCCAACACGATCCGCAATTACCGAGAGCGATACATTCGGAACATCCAACCTGTTATGGGAAAGATGTATCTGTCCAACGTAAAACCGATGCACTGTAAAAAGGTGTTCATTCTGATGGATGCCGATTATGCAGGCTCTACCATCCGTCAAACCTACATCACCATGGGGACCATGTTCAAGGCAGCAAAAATGAATGACTTGATCAGAAAGCACCCCATGGACGGCGTTCGCTATACAAAGCCCGTCCGTGCAAAGGATGATATTAAATTCCTGACGCGGGACGAGCAGCGGATCTTCCTTGAGCAAGCGAAACGTTCTCATAACTATAACCAGTATGCGTTGATTTTGGAAACCGGTCTGCGAACAGGCGAACTGATTGGCCTGACTTGGGACGCGATTGATTTTGAGAAGCGCACCCTAACCGTAAACAAGACATTGGAGTTTCGGTACAACAGCCAGACCTGGCGTGCAGGACCGCCTAAGACGCCCCAGAGTTATCGAACCATTCCGTTAACGGACAGGGCTTACGAAATCCTTAAAGGCGTCTGGGTGAGCCGTGAGGGTCGCAAGGAGTCCCCTATTCTATCGGAAGTCTTGGAATATATGGACCGTCGTACAGGACATACGTCCAAACTCGTCATGCGTGATCTTGTCTTTATCAACTATCGCACCGGAGCACCAGCGAAGAACAGCTCTTATGATGCCCATCTGTACAAGCTCTGCGACGAAGCAGGGATTGAACGCTTTTGCATGCACGCGCTCCGTCACACCTATGCGACCCGTGCCATCGAAAGCGGAATGCAGCCCAAGGTACTGCAAAAACTGCTGGGCCATGCCAGCATCCAAACTACCATGGATCGGTACGTTCACGTGACGGACGAAGCTATGGATCAAGCTGTGAAGCAATTTGAGAAAAATGGGGTGTCGGCATAAATGTCTATGCTATTCCATACCAAAATGGCGTAAAAATGGCGTAAACCCAAAAGTGCCAAAAGCCTAAACCGGCGCAAATAAAGGATCTTTTGAAGGAGAAGAAACAAAAATGAAATTAGGTATCGTGGGGCTGCCCAATGTGGGCAAGTCTACCCTGTTTAATGCAATTACCAATGCCGGTGTGCCGGCTGACAACTATGCATTCTGCACCATTGACCCTAACGTGGGTGTGGTTTCCGTTCCCGACGAGCGTTTGGATTGGCTGGCTGAGTTACACAATCCCAAGAAGCTGACCCCTGCGGTCATTGAATTTGTGGATATCGCAGGTCTGGTGAAGGGTGCATCCAAGGGTGAAGGCTTGGGCAACAAATTCCTGAGCAATATCCGCACCACCGATGCCATTGTCCACGTGGTCCGCTGTTTTGAGGACACCAATGTGACCCACGTAGAAGGTAGCACCGACCCCATCCGTGACATTGATATCATCAATCTGGAACTGGTTATGGCAGACATCGAAATGGTAGAACGCCGGATTGACAAGGCTCAGAAAGCTATGAAGGGCGGCGACAAGAAGTTTGCCCGGGAGGCTGAGCTGTTCGCAGAGCTGCTGAAGCACCTGAACGAGGGTAAGCTGGCCCGCACCTTTGACGGCAGTGACGATGATATGGCGCTGATTGCCACCTCCGACCTGCTGACCTTGAAGAAAACCATTTATGTTGGCAATCTGGCGGAGAGTGAAATTAACGAGCCGGAAGCTAACCGCCACTATATGGCAGTAAAGGCTTTGGCTGAGGCCGAGGGCAGCCAGCTGATTCCCATCTGCGCCAAGCTGGAGGCAGACATTGCTGAGCTGGACGATCCCGAGGAAAAGGCTATGTTTATGGAGGAGCTGGGTGTCAACGAGTCCGGCCTTGATAAGCTGATCAAGAGCAGCTACGCATTGCTGGGTCTCATCTCCTTCCTCACCGCAGGTAGCGACGAGTGCCGCGCCTGGACCATCAAGAAGGGCACCAAGGCGCCCCAGGCTGCCGGTAAGATGCACACCGACTTCGAGCGGGGCTTTATCCGCGCCGAGGTCATTGCCTTTGAGGATATGAAAGCGCAGGGCACGATGGCAAATGCCAAGGCCAAGGGTTTGGTGCGCAGTGAGGGCAAGGAATATGTGATGAAGGACGGCGACATCGTCAACTTCCTGTTTAATGTGTAAAGCAAAAGTAGCGGTCTTTTGACCGCTGCTTTTTTGCGCCCCAACAGGTTTATCATAGCATAACCGTTTCCGGTTTGTCAATAATTTTTTGGTTATTGTCAACAATTTCTATGTGTTGCATAAGTTTATATTGTTTATTTTGTACAGTTTTCCATCTTGCAAAAGGCATTTTCTTATGTTATCTTATAGTCAGAAAGGGTGATACCAATGTACTAAGTAATAAACCCTAAGACAGAATATTTCATTTGGGAAATGTTCCAGCACAAAAGGTTACTCGCTTAGAGTGTGATGGAAAAGTCAAATGATATGGTGTTTCGGAATGGATTTCGTAAGGGATGAAATGATCTGTCAAATCTGCAGAAAGAGAGGTTAACCAAAGATGTTAGATATCAAGATAGCACAGAAGTAGCCCTTAACTGATGAGACTAAGGAATCAGTTAAGGGCTACTTCTTTGTTATCTGCAAAAAAGTCCCGCAGGAGAAAACTCCTGCGGGATATTGTTTTATTTTACAATTTCGAACTGCTGGTCGGCTGTCAGGTCAACTACGGTACAGTCATTGGCATAAGTACACTCGGGCAGAATGATCATTGCAGCCAGCTGGTCCACATTTGCAGGCAGAGGTGCCAGATGCCAGATGGCAGCATTCATCTTTACCAAGGTGTGCTTGGGTACCAGGAACGCCTTAGCCTGCTCGGTGACAGGAGTGCCGGCGGAGGCAGGAGCCACGTGGAGAATCATATCGTCATTCATAGGCAGAATCATTTCCCAAGTGGTGGTATGGTACTCCTGCTGGGTGATGACCATCTTGGCGGGCTTCTTCACCAAAATGGGAGAATAGCCTACCCGATGGGTGCTGTCGGCATTGATTCGGTCGGGGAAGAAGGCGTGGAGCTCACCGCAAAGGGCGTGGCCCTCAGGCTTTTCCATATTGTAGAACTGACCGAAGGGGGCAAATGCTTCGTGGGTAAGGTTTTCGACTTTAATTTGACGCATAGTATTTCCTCCTGCATTTATTTCTATGATCATTTTAGCTTGGTTTCCAAGCTCTGTCAACGGCAAAATTACGACCAGCTGTTCTCCACCGCCTCCAATGCGGTGATGCCGGCAACGGATAAATCCTCTGTCACCACAGGGC
Source organism: Faecousia sp. (assembly GCA_045601715.1). Lineage (GTDB taxonomy): Bacteria > Bacillota > Clostridia > Oscillospirales > Oscillospiraceae > Faecousia. The sequence goes on along the minus strand of JAZSAD010000064.1, from coordinate 3,616 downwards.
TGGTAAGTTTCTCCTCCTGCATACACTTATAGATGTGCTTTGCTTCATAAATCAGCTCATACTCGCAGGGGAAATTGATTTCCTCCGGCTCTTGGTCCTTGATACAGAAAATTGCTTTCCGGGCTTTCCAGTATTCAGGAATTTCCACATAGCCCTTTGTTCCGTAAATTCTGGCGGTGTTATCCAGCATAGCCTTGGTACTGTTTTTGATATTGAACAGAACACCCTCTGCCATCTCCCCCGCCAGCACATATTGCCACTCCGCGCCGGTATCCAAAGCGGATTTAAAACCCTGAATTTTCTTAATGGGTCCGAACAGCCACAGTAGCAGCTGGACTGCGTAGATACCGCTGGAGAGCAATGTGCCTCCGCCCACGGACTTATCAAACAGCCAGGAGTTATAGGTAGCGGAAAAGCTATGACTTAATTCCGCCATATGGATTTCCCCCAGTTCGCCTGCCTCAATCCGCTTTTTTACCTCTAAAATCGCCGGCAGGAACAGCATTTTTTCCGCCTCCATAAAGAAGAGATTCTTCTCCTTTGCCAGAGCGAACAGTTCCCGGGTGTGTTTGGAGGCAGTGGTGCAGGGTTTTTCACATACCACGTGCTTACCGTACTGCAAAGCCATTTTGGCCAGGGGGTAATGCTGGGCATTGACTGCGGATATGTATACAATATTGATACTTTCGTCCTCCAGCAGTTCCTTATGGGAGCCGTAAGCCTTGGGAATGTCCCACTGGGCAGCCTTTTCCCGAGCCTTTTCCAAGGTGCGGGAGGAAATTGCGTCAATCTCTCCTGTGCCGGAGGTGCGGACTGCCGCAACGAATCGGGGAGCAATGGAAGATGTACTTAGGATACCGTAATGCAGCTGTTTCATAGGTGCTACCTCCCTGTTGATTTCTGCTTACAGTATACTGTATCGGCTGGGTCTTTGCAACTTGCAATTTCCCAAATTTTCCGCTATACTGGAAAACAAAGGATGTGAATTTCTATGATCGATTTACATTTGCATTTAGATGGCTCGCTGACACCGGAGGATATTCTCAGCTTGGCAAAGCTTTCCGGTGCTGCTCTGCCCTATACTGACGCAGATTCTCTGCGCCCTCTTTTACAGGCGGAGGCGGATTGCAAAAGTCTTGCAGAGTATTTGGAGAAGTTTGACCTGCCATTGCAGGTTTTGCAGACAGCGGAAACAATCAGCCTAGCGGTATTCCTCCTGGTAAAGCGGTTAGCAGAGGACGGACTTGTGTACGGAGAGATCCGGTTTGCGCCCCAACTGCATCTGCAAAAGGGACTGACCCAGCAGCAGGTGGTCACCGCCGCTGTGGAGGGACTGAACAAAGCAGTTGCTGCGTTTCAAATGCCTGCCCAGCTGATTCTGTGCTGTATGCGAATGGCAGACAACAAACTGGAAAATGAAGAAACCGTCCGCGTAGGCAAGGCGTTTTTAGGTAAGGGTGTCTGCGCGGTGGATTTGGCGGGGGCAGAGGCCGCCTTCCCCACGGAGAATTTCACGGATATTTTTGCCCTTGCCAAAGAATTGGACGTGCCGTTTATCATTCACGCAGGCGAGGCTGCCGGCCCGGGAAGCGTGTGGCAGGCGCTTAAGCTGGGGGCAAAGCGGATCGGTCACGGTATCCGCTCTGCAGAGGATGCTGCTTTGGTGGCGACTCTCGGAGAAAAGAAAATACCCCTGGAAACCTGCTTTACCAGCAATTTGCAGACCAAAGCGGTAAAAAATGCGGAAAATTATCCCTTGCAGACTTTTTTGACTCAGGGACTTGCGGTGACGGTCAATACGGACAATATGACCGTGTCCGGTACGGATTTAAAGAAAGAATACAAAGCATTACAAAAGGCTTTCGGTCTTTCTGAAGAAGTGTTAATCCAGCTAGCCTGCAACGGCGCAGATGCGGCGTTTCTAACCAACGAACAAAAAGAGCATTTAAAAACAAAAATCAGAAACACTTTCTCTTCCTGGTTTACAGTTTTCCGCACTGTTTGATGTATTGCCTCCGGCGGGTAACTTTCTTGTTCCGGCAAGAAAGTTACCAAAGAACCGGCCAAAGGGGATCACTCGAGCTCCCGCTCGAGACGCCGTGCCCCTTTGGTATCCCCCAGGCCCTTCTATTTCAGTGCAGTATAACGTTTCGGTTTCATAAAAATCCCCCGGATGCGATGCATCCGGGGATGTTTTTAGTTCTTGCGGCAGTCTACAAGAGAGACTTTCTTTACGCCGGGGATATTTTGAATAGCTGTTACTGTTTTCTTGTTTTTCTCGGTGTAAACCAGTTCATAAATACCCTCGGCATACTCTGCCGTTTGGGTCAAAGCCGTCAGCTTATAGGATATGTTACCGGATTTCAAAGCATCCTCTACCTTGTCGGTTGCGGCGGTATTTTCCGCCCGGACAACCAGCAAAAATGCCTTTGCGGTTTTCTCCAAAGTCATCATACACACAAGGCACATGGCGCCAATAAACAGGCAGCCGATGAGGGTAATGAGATAAAAGCCTGCGCCGGCGGTAATGCCTGCCGCCACCGCCCAGAACAGAAATGCGGTATCAATGGAATCCTTGATGGCGGTACGGAATCGCACAATGGACAGAGCGCCTACCATACCCAACGACAGCGCCAGATTGGAGGTAATGGTCAGAACGATCATTGCGCTAATGGCAGTAATCAGCAGCAATGTCACGCAGAAGTCACCGGCAAGGGCCGTTCCCTTTCGGGCGTTTTTATAAATCAGCAGAATAAACAGTCCGGCAAGGAGGGATACACCAAGACCCAGCAGAATATCCATGGCTGTGATATTGGTATCAAAGCCTTGCAAAACACTGTTTTTAATGGCATCAAAAATACTCATAACGCTTCTCCTTTATTTAAAAATTTCCCGACAAAGGGCATATTTGGACACGGATAGTTGGGTAGCTGGCACAGCCGTCAGATTGCGGATAAATGCGGGCAGGTAGCTGCCGTATTTGATCTCCATAATGACGGTGTTCTTGTTCAGCGCCGGGATGCCCGGAATGTTTTTACTAAACAGGCTCTCCACTGACGGTGGTAGAATCCGCAAATCTGTATCAAAGGTCAGCCGCAGGTCTGTGCCCTGAAAATAGAACGCATCCCGCTGGTAGCGCACTGTGGTAACCGGTCGCAGGTTGCCTGCCAACATCTGCACAGCCAAATCTTTGGCAGTTCCATCAAAACAGTCCGCATTGCAGCCCAAAAAAGGAATTTGCTCCCGGGTTATGGCGGCGGTCTGCTTTTCCGTAAGAATGCCCTGTTTTACTTTTCGCTCCAGTTTGACAAAGCCGTCGTCGCCGTCATAGGTGCGGACACGGAATTTGGTGTGTCTGGCTAAGCCGTCTTGTTTTTCTAAGAGCGCCGTATCCATTGCATCATCAAAATACAACGATGTAACGGTATAGCTGCCACCGTGGGTATCCGGTGTCAGAATTTCCAACGCGCGACTTTTTAAGATGGCATACTGCCGGTAGTCGATGAGGTATTTTTCTTCGTGTCGCTGCATTACACTAACCTCCCACCGGGAAGCCGTATTCCCGCATCTGCCGGTCGGTCAGACCAAAATAGCTTTGCACGAAAGCGGGCAGCTT
>JAZSAD010000063.1:0-2484 GCA_045601715.1 Faecousia sp. | reverse complement strand
AGCAATGCTGGTGAAGCTCCGCTCCATCGCCCGTCGCGCCGGTTACTACGAGCGTTCTCAGGACGATTTTGGTCGTACCGTAGAGACCTACGCCGGCGTGCCTATGGTGGATATGGGTCAGTACTACAACGGCGCTGCCATCGAAGATGTGGTGGCCACCGAGGGCGGCAAGACTGCTATTTACGCGGTATCTTTGGGTCTGGACGGTTTCCACGGCATCTCCCCCATGGGTGACGGCGTGGTCCAGTCCTACCTGCCTGACCTGAACGCCCCCGGCGCTGTAAAGACCGGCGAGGTGGAGCTGGTAGCAGGTGTGGTTTTGAAGAACACCCTGAAGGCCGCTGTGCTGAAGGACATCGCCATCGCAGCTGAGTAAAGCCTTGCTTATGGTAAGATACGAATTTTATGTAAACCAATACCTGGGTAGCGCTATACCGGAAAAAGCCTTTTCCGGTGTGGCATCCCAGGCAGAACAGGTGCTGAATCGGTTGAAGCAGACCTACCGGGTGGAGTCCTCCGGACAGCAGGCGGAGTCTATGGCTATCTGCGCCATGGCGGAAAGTCTGTGGCAGAACCGAAATAAGGGCTTGACCGCTGCCAATATTGGCAGCGTGTCTGTGCGGTATGAAACCGACAGAAAAGCTCTGCGTAGAGAGCTTTACGAGAAGGCCTGCATTTATCTGGATATCTACCGGGGGGTGGGATGATGCCTGTATCCGTTTTAGAGAAACTGCAAAATTGGCTGTCGACCTATCCCCGCTGGGAAGCCTGTCCGGCAAATATCTGTTTGCTGCCCAAGGGGATGGAGGAAATCTCCCGTCAGGAGGATATATTGGGTAACACGTTGGTAGGCAACAGATGTTACGTAAACCTATTGTGGGAGGTGGAAGCTCTGTCCGATGAAGCGGAAAATGCGGAGAGACTGCTGAAATTTATCCAATGGGTGCAGTTTCAAGGCGCTTCCAGCGCTGCTCCGCAATTCGGTGATATGCCCGCCCAGGAGAGAATACGGACTGAAAAAGCCGGCTACACGCCCGGGACGCAAATGGTAACCTATACTGTGACATTGGTCATAGATTTTATGAAATTATATAAGGAGAATGCATAATGGGAAAAATTGAACGAAAGTATTTGGCGCATTTTATCAACATCGCTCCGATCGGTGAGGAGCAATACGAGCGGCTGGGCAAGGACCTGGAGGAGTTCAGTCCCGAGCTGGCAGCGCAGGTGGAAACCAAGAAGAATATTCTGGGTGAGAGTTCTATCCTGATTTCCGGCTATGAGAAGACAGCCTCTGTGGAGCCCTTCTATGCAGAAGAGGGCTCTGCCCTGTTTGCCCGTCTGCAGGAGATTATCGATCACAATTTGATCCTTGACGATCTGAAGACCGACGTGGTGGAGGTCAAGCTGTGGGAGCAGAAGGAGGACGGCGGATATCCTGCCAGCAAGGAAGAGGCCTACATTGAGGTCACCAGCTACGGCGGTGACGTTACCGGCTATCAGATTCCCTTTACCCTGCACTATACCGGCGCAAAGGTCCACGGATATTTCGATGTAGCCTCCAAGACCTTTACCGAAGCCTAATCACAAAGGGGAGGGGGGAGACCTCTCCCCGCAACAAAGAAAGGAACGGATTATGGAGAAAATTTTATTTGACAGCGGCGTAAAAAGCTACAAAATCAACGGCACCGGCGTGCTGCGTTTCAACCCCGGTGACCCCAATGTATACGCCCGTTTTTTAGAGGCGGCGGAGAGGCTGCAGGATGTGGAAAACGCTTTGGTGGAGGAAGCCAAGAAACTATCCCAGGCGGACGGCGCCGGTGTGGTGCAGCTGCTGAGCCGGGCGGATAAGGAAATGAAGCAGGTGCTGGGCTGGGTATTCGGCGAGGAGAATGATTTTAATAAAATCCTCGGCGGTGTGAATCTGTTGGCGGTGGCAGACAACGGTCAACGGGTGGTGACCAATCTATTAGAGGCGCTGCAACCTATACTGGTTGCTGGCGCAGAGCGGTGCGCCAAGGAAAAGGTGGATGCCGCGGTGCAGAAAGCCAAAGCTCGCCGAGGTGAAGCACTGTGACCCCTTGGCAACTGCCCCAACAGGCGGTGTTCGGCGGCGTTACCTATCCCATTCATTCGGATTATCGGGACATCTTAGAGATTTTCTCCTACTTTGAAGACCCGGACCTGACGGAGCAGCTCAAGTGGCGGATTGCGCTGGCGCTGTTCTATGAGGGAGAAATCCCAATAGAACACCTGCAAGCGGCGATGGAATTTCTTGCGGAATTCCTGAAAGGCGGCAGGCAGGATACGGAAAAGCCTGCCCCCAAGCTGTTGGATTGGGAGCAGGATGCCGGGGTTATCGTGGCCGAGGTAAACAAGGTGGCTTGTCAGGAGATTCGGGCGCTGCCCTATGTGCACTGGTGGACCTTTCTTTCCTGGTTTCACGGCATTGGAGAGGGGCAGCTTTCCCTGCTGGTGGGGATT
>JAZSAD010000062.1:0-12569 GCA_045601715.1 Faecousia sp. | reverse complement strand
CTGCATGTTGGCACCCATCAGTGCACGGTTTGCGTCGTCGTTCTGCAGGAAGGGAATGAAAGAGGTTGCGATGGAGATCATCATTCTGGGAGACACGTCGATATAGTCGATCATGGTGCTGTCCACTTCGATGATCTCGTTGCGGTGACGGCAGGTGATACGCTTGTTTGCCAGGCAGCCGTTCTCGTCCAGGGGCTCATTGGCCTGACCGATGTAGAAATCGTCTTCCACGTCGGCGGTCATGTATTCCACGTCCTTGGTCACGAAGCCGGTAGCCTTGTCCACCTTGCGGTAGGGTGCTTCCACGAAGCCGTACTCATTGATCTTGGCAAAGGTTGCCAGATAGTTGATCAGGCCGATGTTGGGACCTTCGGGGGTCTCGATGGGGCACATACGGCCATAGTGGGTATAGTGAATGTCTCGGACATCGAAGGATGCACGGTCACGGCTCAGACCGCCGGGGCCCAGTGCGGACAGTCTTCTCTTGTGGGTCAGCTCGGACAAAGGGTTATTCTGGTCCATGAACTGGGACAGAGGAGAGCTGCCGAAGAATTCCTTGATGACAGCGGTAACGGGGCGGATGTTGATCAGGCTCTGGGGCGTGACAGCATCCAGATCCTGAACGGTCATACGCTCGCGGATGACACGGTCCAGACGGGAGAAGCCGATACGGAACTGGTTCTGCAGCAGCTCGCCTACGCAACGCAGACGACGGTTGCCCAGGTGGTCGATGTCATCGGGAGTGCCGATGCCCATAGCCACGCAGTTCAGATAGTTAATAGACGCCATAATGTCGTCTACAATAATATGCTTGGGCACCAGCTGATCGATCTTCTCAGCGATAGCGGTCTCCCAGTCAATATCGGGAGTTTCCAGCATTTCCTTCAGAACGCTGAAGCGGACGCGCTCCTTAATGCCGTACTGCTTGGGATCGAAGTCCACGAAACGGGACATATCCACCATACGGTTAGAGAACACCTTCACGTTCTGGTCGCCGATCTTCACAACTGCCTCGGAAACGCCCAGGTCAGACAGCTCGTGAGCCTTTGCGCGGGAGATGATCTCGCCGGGCATAACCAGAATCTCACCGGTCATGGGATCAGCGATAGGCTCTGCAGCCTCCTGTCCGGACAGACGGCTCCAGATGTCCATCTTCTTATTGAACTTATAACGGCCAACAGCGCTCACATCGTAGCGGTGGGCATCAAACAGCAGACCCTCCAGGTGAGCAGCGGCAGTCTCCACCGTGGGAGGCTCGCCGGGACGCAGACGGCGGTAGATCTCCAGCAGGCCCTCTTCCCGGGTCTTGCAGGTATCCTTTTCCAAAGTGGCAAGGATTCTGGGATCATTGCCGAACAAGTCCTTGATCTTCTCGTCGGTGTCCACACCCAGCGCACGGATCAGGCAGGTGATGGGCAGCTTACGGTTCTTGTCGATACGAACCCAGAAAATATCGGACAGGTCAGTTTCATACTCCAGCCATGCGCCACGGTAAGGAATTACAGTAGCGGTGTAGGTGTGCTGGTCAGCCTTGTCCACATCGTGGGTATAGTACATACCGGGGCTGCGGACGATCTGGGAAACAATGACACGCTCAGCGCCGTTAATCACAAAGGTGCCGCCGTTTGTCATAATGGGGAAATCACCCATGAAGATTTCCTGCTCTTTGATTTCGTCAGTCTCGGTATTGCGCAGACGCACCCGTACCTTAATAGGCTTTGCATAGGTAGCATCCCGCTCCTTGCATTCCTCGATGGTGTACTTGGGCTTGTCGTCCATGGAGTAATCCAGGAAGCTCAACTCCAGCTTGCCGGAGAAGTCCTCGATCACGCCCACATCCTTGAAAACTTCCCGCAAGCCTTCGTCCAGGAACCACTGATAAGAGTCCTTCTGGATCTTCAACATATTGGGCATTTCCAGGATTTCCTGATACTTTGCGTAAGACTTACGCTCGGTTTTGCCGAACATCTGGTCTTTGACCATTGCCATACGTTTCATCACAGCCTTTCTTTCGGTTTGTGTACCGGAATGTTGTGTTAATTACATTTTGATACGCACGGAGCAGTTGTTAGTTTGTAACGAATTACACTTGACAGCCAAACCGGCTTATGTTACAATGTCCATGTTGGGAAGAATCGGAAAAATCCGTATACTCCCACAGTATGGAAAGTCATTTTATCACAGATTCGCTTCAATGTCAATATAGAATTTCCACTTTTTGCCTGAGAATCTTTCTCGGGTATTTTTTTATTGTAAAAATCCCCCCCCTGCTCCAGAGAGCAGGGGGAACTCTATTTATAATGTATCAAGACTCCGTGTCGGTTTGCGGTGTGGAATATTTCACTCTAAAATAATAATAGTGCACCTCGCCCGCCGTGTCTTTTACCGGAACCAGATAGGACCAAACCGGATAAGCTTTTGTGTTGCTGCCCAATCCGTACCACCAATCGGTAGCTATGGTTATTTTTTTACCATCGCACTTCTTGTCGATGTACAAATCAATATAGCCTTTCATTTCCACGTTGATATCCCGGTCGTCCACTTTGGAAAGGCGGGAAACCGTAAACTCCGCTATATCAAAACCCGGTTCAAAGGACACTGCTGAAACATTTTCTCCGTCAGAAACAATGGGCGTGTAATTCTGCTGATACTCCTTGATCGCCTGCTCCAGTTTCTCCTTGGAAAATTCACCGGTCCACGCGGACAAAATTTGAGGCTTCGGTTTGGGTTCGGTGGTTTCCGGAGGCTCTGTACTATCCGGCGCAACACCTTTGCACCCTGTCAGCAGCAAAACAATTACCAGTATCAATGCAAATATCCTGTATTTTGTCATATCGCGCACTCCTTTCAGGGGGGGATACGGGGGAATAAACGAGTGACGTTTCCTTAGAGGGCAGAGTAGCCGAAGCTGTTGACCAGCGCGTCGATGGGCTGGCCTTCCTTGCAGTAGGGGCATTCCCGGTAGTCATAGCTTTCGTAGTCGGGCAGGTCCTTGGTATCATAAATAGAGCGGACGGGGTATTCGCCGATATTGTCCACAGTACGGTAAATAGCCGCAACACCTGCCACCTTACCACCATAGTATTCGATGGCTTCAATACTGCGTTTTGCCGTATAGCCGGTGGTAACAGAGGCCATCAGCACCAAAACCCATTTCCCCTGGATCATTGCCTTGATATTATCCCGGAAGATCATTTGGGAGCTGCCGCTGTATTCCGGCTCCACCACATAGATGGTCTGATGCTGGTTGATGGTACGGAAGCCGCTCTTGGTCAGCTCCTGGGCAACGCAGGTGCCCAGCACAGCAGTGCCGTCCAGGCACAAAATGGTATCCACAGGGGTATTATTAATAAAATGAGACACCAGCTGGCGAGCAGTATCCTTAGCCTCGCTCAAGCGGGTCTTTTGGAAGGTAATATCAATATAATAGTTGATATGGCTATGGTTGGTGGCAAAGTGACCCTTTGCATAGCGCAGTTCTACATTTCCACGGCTGATAGGTAATTTCTTTAATTCAATCATTTTCATTTCCTCCCTATGTGTTTTAGAAAAAGAAAAAGCGTTTTCCATTATCCGGCAGAAGCGTTCTTCGCCGGACAATGAAAAAACGCTTTTTTTCATTGTATCGCAGATTTTATGAAATTACAAGCAAAACGTGTTTGCCACCCTTGCCAAAAATTTATGGCAATTTTTGGGTATTTTGCCTGCTTCGGAGCATTGGCTCCTGTTTCCGGAACTGGCGGGCAATCACTTTACACATTTTCTTCTCGTCAATCAGCTTGTGTACCTGGTCAAAGCTTGCCCACTGGGCGCCGTCTGTCTCCCCCGGAAGCAGAACAATTTCTGAAAGAGGGACTTTCCGCTTGATACAGTAATAATCATAGTGAAAGGTTCTGTCACGACCGGTCTCCAGCAGTTCAAACTCCCCTTCTTCAGCGCGAATGCCGGTTTCCTCAAACAACTCCCGGGCAATGGCCTGCCGGCTGGTCTCCCCTGCTTTCACGGCGCCGCCGGAATTCTCCCAGGTACCGGGGAAGGACTTTTCCTTGGCTCTCCGGGTCAGGAGCAGATTGCCCTCGCCGTCATACACCCAGACACACACCACGAGTCCATACTCCCCCGGCTGCCAGCGGCTGCCCCGTCTGTGGGTGCGGCCGGTCAGATGTCTGTCCTTATCATAAATATCGTTATATTCCAAGCATTGCGCCTTCTCTCTGCATCGTCTTGTTTTATGATACCACGACCGAAAGCAAATAGCAACCCGCCCGACGGATTTCATTCTCTTGTATTGTATATTTTTTTATCAAGTTTCGTCAATTTTCAACATAGCAGCAATGCGATCACTTCCATATTTTGTTAATTTTAACAGAAAAGCACTTGTATTTTTATAGAAATTTCCCCTTTCTTTACGGAGCAAAATGTGATATGTTATTTATGAAAACATAGAATGTGGGGAGTATTTGCCTTTTTACATTCCTGACGAATACATTTAAGGAGCTGTGAGTATGCATTTTCAGAAGAAGCGCTGTATTGCTATGCTGCTGGCCGGTGGACAAGGCAGCCGGCTGAAGGTCTTGACAGAGAAGACCGCAAAGCCTGCCGTACCCTTCGGCGGCAAATACCGAATTATTGACTTTCCGTTGAGCAACTGTGTCAATTCCGGCATTGATACCGTGGGCATTTTGACCCAGTATCAGCCGTTGGAGCTGAACGAGTACATCGGCAACGGACAGCCTTGGGGTCTGAACAAAACCCACAGCTGCGCCCAGGTGCTGCCCCCCTACGAACGACACGACAAGAAGAGTGGCTGGTACAAGGGTACAGCCAACGCCATTTATCAAAACATCGATTTTATTGAACGTTTTCAACCGGATTATGTGGTAATTCTCTCCGGTGACCACATCTATAAGATGGATTACAACGCCATGGTGGAGTTCCATGAAAAGAGCGGTGCTTCCTGCACCATCGCCGTCCGGGAAGTTCCTCTGAGCGAAGCCAGCCGGTTTGGTATCCTCAACACCAATCCGGACAACTCCATTTACGAATTTGAAGAAAAGCCTGCAAAGCCTAAATCCACCAATGCCTCCATGGGCATTTATGTGTTCAACTGGGACGTGCTTCGGGAGGCGCTGGTTGCCGACGAAGCCGACCCCGACTCCTCCAACGACTTTGGTAAGAACATCATTCCCGGACTGCTCAACGCCGGCCACAAGATGATGGCATATAATTTTGACGGCTACTGGAAGGACGTGGGTACGATTGACTCCCTATGGGAGGCCAATATGGAGCTGCTGGGTAAGGAGCCGGAATTCAATATTCGTGGTGACGAGCGGTTTAAAATCTACGCCCGGAACAATGCCCTGCCCTCCTCTTACATTGACCCTCAGGCAAAAATCTCCAACTCCTTTATTGCAGAAGGCTCTGAAGTTTACGGCACGGTAAATCACAGCGTCATCTCCACCGGCTGTATGATCGGTCAGGGCGCTTTGGTGGAGGATTCCATGATTATGCCCGGTGTGGTCATCGAATCCGGCGCCATTGTCCGGCACGCCATTCTGGGGGAGAACGCAAGGGTTTGCCAAAATGCTGTCGTCGGCGGTGTATTCAAATCCGGTGACAGCAAGAAAATCAGTGTTGCCGCCAAGGGCGCTGTAATCGAAGCCAACACCGTGCTGCTGCCCGGTGAAATGAAGTAAAGGAGGAAACTGCGATGAACGTAATGGGCATTATTTTTGCTAATGACGCCAATATGGGCGGACTCAGCGACAAGCGTACCATGGGCAGTATCCCCTTCGGCGGCCGTTACCGTCAAATTGACTTTCACCTTTCCAATATGGCCGCTGCCGGTATCCGCCACGTGGGTATTATCTCCAGACAGAATTACCAGAGCCTGATGAACCACATCGGCTCCGGTGAAGAATGGGGCCTGGAGCTGGAAGAGGGCGGTATGGAATTTTTGACTCCCTATGCCATGAGTACCTATCACAGCTATCGGGGCAAGCTGGAAGTTCTGTATTCCGCTATGAATTTCCTGAATTACGGCCCTGACGACGAGTATGTAATTATGGCGGATTCCGCCATTCTGTGCAATATCGACCTGAACAGCGTGCTGAATTCCCATGTTGCCAGCGGCAAGGACATCACAGTTGTTACCAAAACCGGCATCGCCAACGGCAAAAAGCAGTTGGATTTGGCTATTAAACTAGACAAAGACGGTGACATCGCCGATATAGCGGTGGACTATGTGGCGCCTGCGGACTACTTAGCTTCTATGGACCTGTTTGTGTTGTCCAAGGGATTACTGAAGGCCCTGATTAATGAGTGCATTGCCCGGAATCTGTATCATATGGATCGGGATTTGGTCCTCGGCTCCTGGCAGGCAGGCAAGGTTACCATCCATGTATACCAGTTCCCCGGTCTTGCTATGTTCAACGAGAACATTGAGGAATATTTCCGCAACTCCCTGTCGTTGCTTGACAGCTCTGTCCGCCACGACCTGTTCTACTATAACCACCCGGTTTACACCAAGGTCCGCGATCGGGTGCCCAGCTACTACGGGGAAAACTCCAACATCGGCAACTGCATTGTAGCTGACGGCTGCGTATTGGACGGAAATGTAAGTACCAGCGTTCTGTTCCGTCAGGTTACCGTCAAGGAAGGCTGTAAAATCGACAGCTGCCTGATTATGAATGATACCGTGGTGGGAGAAAATTGCGAACTGAAGTATGTGATTCTCGACAAGGACGTAACTGTTCGTCCCGGCACAAAGATGATCGGCACACCCGCCAATCCCATTATCATTAAACGAGGAGAAACCGTATGAAAATTGCCATATTGGCATCTGAAGGCGCGCCGTATGTAAAATCCGGCGGTTTGGGTGATGTGATGGAGGCGCTGCCCTCTGCGCTGGCTCGGATTCCCGGCAACGAGGTTGTGCTTCTGCTTCCCTACTATAAAAAGATTTTGGACAATCCGGCTTATGAAACCCAGCTTGTAGGCAAGTTGCAGGTGTATCTGGGATGGCGACAGCAATATGTGGGTATCCACCGGCTGAAAAACCGGACAGACGGTGTGCAGGTCTATTTTATTGACAATCTGTATTATTTCGGCGCCCGTCCCGGTAGCATTTACGGAGATTGGGACGACGGCGAACGGTTTGCCTATTTCAGCAAAGCCTGCCTGGAGGTGCTGACGGAAATCGGTTTTATCCCCGACGTGATCCAGTGCAATGACTGGCAGACCTCTCTTACGCCGGTATTTCTAAAAGCCCAGTACCGCGATCAGTTCCCCAACACCCGGGTGATGTTCACCATTCACAATATAGAATATCAGGGCTGGGCGGACAGTTACTTCTTTGATGATGTTCTGGCGCTGCCGGAAAGCTACCGTCAGCGTCTGGAAATGAGTGGCAGAGTCAACTGTATGAAGGCCGCCATTGAGACCGCCGATTTGGTGACTACCGTGTCGGAAAGCTATGCAAAAGAACTGATGTATCCCTACTATTCCCACGGAATGGATTCCGTCCTTGCCGGCAACGCAGGCAAGCTTACCGGCATCACCAACGGCATTGATGTGAACACCTTCAATCCGGAGACTGACCCCGCCCTGCCCGCCCGCTACAACGCAGATACTTTTACAAGTGGTAAAGCAGTGTGTAAAGAAAAGCTGCAAAAGGAAGTAGGACTGCCGGTGCGGGCAGACGTGCCGCTGATGGTAATGGTCACTCGGCTTGCCGGTCACAAGGGACTGGATTTACTATGTCATATTGCCCGCAACCTTCTAAATGAAGAGGATTGCCAGCTGCTGATCTTAGGCACAGGAGAGGGGCATTTTGAATCCTTCTTCCTGGAGCTGCAGAAGGAATTTCCCCAGCAGGTTGCCACCAAAATCACCTTTGATTTGGGTCTGGCTTCCCGTATTTATGCCGGCGGCGACATCTATTTGATGCCCTCCAAGAGTGAGCCTTGCGGTCTGAGTCAGATGAACGCTATGCGCTACGGCACCATTCCTGTGGTACACGCTACCGGCGGACTGAAGGACACCGTCCCCCCTGTGGACAGCAACGGTGAGGGTGGTTTGGGTTTTACATTCCAAAGCTACAACGCCCACGATTTTGCCCATTGTATCAAGCGGAGTCTGCATTTATATCGGCAGAATCCCGAGAATTTTCGCGCCCTGCAGCATAAATGTATGTCTCAGGATTTCAGTTGGGACAAGCCGGCAGGACGGTATATGGAACTGTTTTCCAAAATGTTGGGATAACCCATCAAACCGAGGTGGCAACACCTCGGTTTTTCCTTGACCTTTTGGTATTTTTGCCGTATTCTATAAGTAACTTTTGACACAGGAGCGAACCCTATGCGGATTTTATTTGATTCTCAGCAACCTAAGTTCAAAACGCCCTTTGGTACGCTGTCCCAAGGACAGGAATGCGCATTGCATATCCATATTCCCAGCTCTGTAGGCGCGGTGAAGGCAGCGTGTATTGTGACCCTGCACGACGGCTCTGACAGCTGCGTGGCTGCCTTGGAAAAAGAATCCACAGAGGGTCTTTATGACATTTTTGCAGGCAGTTTTTCCCTGTCTGTACCGGGACTCTATTTTTATTACTTTCGTATCTATAAGCCTGACGGGTCGTTCCGTCTGTTTAAGCAAGGTGATACTACCAATATGGAGGCAGGTGACCCGTGGCAGCTAACCTGCACACCCGACGATTTCACCACCCCAGACTGGGCAAAGGGCGCGATTATCTATCAAATTTTCCCCGACCGGTTCTGCAAGTCCGGCAATCCGGATTTGACGGGTAAAATGCAGCCTTACACCGTTCACGAAGATTGGTATGAGGACGTACAATGGCAAGCTGACGAAAACGGAAAAATCCTAAATAACGACTTTTTCGGTGGTAATTTCCGAGGAATTGCCGAAAAAATGGACTATATTGCCTCTTTTGGTACGACAATTCTGTACCTCAATCCCATCAGCAAGAGCTTTTCCAATCACCGCTATGATACCGGAGATTATAAAACCCCCGACCCCATGCTGGGTACTTTGGATGATTTTAAGGCGATGTGTGATGCCGCCCACAAAAGGGGTATCAAAGTAATTCTGGACGGGGTGTATTCCCACACTGGCTCCCGCAGCACCTATTTTGAATCTGCTTGCGAATCCCCCGATTCCCCCTACTCTTCCTGGTACACTTTTTATCAATATCCCCATACGTACAACAGCTGGTGGGGATTTGATACCCTGCCTACAGTCAACAAAACAGATCCTGCTTTTATGGACTATATCATTGACGCTGACGATTCCGTAGTTTCCCATTGGTTAAAGCTGGGGGCTGACGGCTTCCGGCTGGATGTGGTGGATGAGCTGCCGGACGCATTTGTGCTGCGACTGAAAAAGCGGATTCGGCAAATAAAACCCGATGCGCTTTTGTTAGGTGAAGTTTGGGAAGACGCATCCAACAAAATTTCCTACAATATCCGGCGGCGGTACTTTGCCGATGGGGAACTGGATAGCTGTATGAACTACCCTTTCCGCACCGCAATTTTGAACTTTGCCAAAGGCATTGACGATGGAAAGGGTTTTAAAGAAACTATAATGACCATTGCCGAGAACTATCCGATGCAAGTATTGCTGTGCAATATGAATCTGCTCTCCAGCCACGATACCCCCCGGATTCTCACGGCGCTGGTTGACGATTTTGCGGGCAGTCGGGCGGAATATGCCAATCGCAGACTCTCCGCCCACCAGCAAGCGCAGGCGAAAAAGCTGTTTATGCTGTCTGCCTTTTTACAGTACACCCTGCCGGGAAGTCCCAGCATTTACTATGGCGATGAGGCAGGCGTGGAGGGTCACAAGGACCCTTTTAACCGCCGCGCCTACCCTTGGGGAAAAGAAGATACGGAGCTGCTTGCCTATTTCAAGGGTTTGGGAAGACTCCACCAAAACCATACCGCTCTGCGGTTGGGTGATATCCGTTTCTTCTGCGCCGAAGATGGGAAATTAGGCTTTTCCCGCACTTTCGAGGGAAAAGAATTTAAGATTTATGTAAACCGCAGCGACATGCCCTGGGCCATCCCTGCCGGCAAGGTACTGTACGCAAACAACCTGACAGACAAGCTTGACCCTATGGGCTACTGTGTTATGGAGGAATAAGTATGGAAAAAGAGTATTTTCTCACCGGCTACTGCCGCACCACCGATCAGAGCCGAACCGTCACCATTGAGGTAGAGAACAGTAAGCTTACAGAGGTGGATTGCTGCTATGAAAACTGCATTCACACCCCCAACTGTACCATTGCAAAAGAAATTGCTGCACTGCTGGAAGAAATATAACCCAAGAGGTAGATAGAGATGAAATATATTACGCAAGTGCTGTATATTCTGCTGTTTTCCCTGTTGGGAGAGGCGCTGCAGGCAGTCATTCCCCTGCCCATTCCTGCCGCCATTTACGGTCTGTGCCTAATGCTGATTGCCCTGTCCACAGGACTGTTGAAAGAAGAAAAAATTGCAGAAACTTCCGATTTCTTCATTCGCTATATGCCTATCCTGTTTGTTGCGCCTGCAGCCAAGCTTCTGCAGTACTGGGAGTTGATCTCACCCCACATTGCCGCTATCTGCATCATCACCGCCATATCTACTGTGGTGGTATTTACTGTCAGCGGTCTGGTAACCAAGTTGATCATTGGCAGAAAGGAGCGCAGAAACAATGGCTGATTTCTTATGTTCCCTTCCCCTGCTCTGTCTGGGACTGACCTTCAGCGCATTTCAGGTTGGCTTATGGTGTCAGAAAAAAACCAAATCCGCGCTATGTAATCCCATATTGATCGGCGCAGCATTGGTGGTCGGTGTTCTTCTGCTTACAGGCATTGACCCGGAGGTATATGCAACAGGCAACGCAGGCCTTTCCTGGCTGCTTACCCCTGCCACTGTATGTCTTGCCGTCCCCCTGTATCGACAGCTGAAGCTATTGAAAAAGAACCTGCCCGCCATACTGATCGGTGTGGTATCCGGCTCACTAACCAGTCTCGCGGTTATATTCCTTTTATGCGGAATATTCGCATTGGACAAACAGCTTTCTATCTCCCTGTTGCCTAAATCCATTACCGCAGCTATGGGCATTGTCCTATCGGAAAACTGCGGTGGTATCGGCTCGCTGACCTCTGTGATTATTCTGATTACCGGAATTTTGGGCAACGCCATAGGGTCTTCCTTATGCAAGCTGCTCCAACTGACTGACCCCGTCAGCCAGGGCGTTGCCTTTGGTACCGCCTCCCACATCGTCGGCACCTCCCGCGCTTCGGAAATGAATCCCCTCGCCGGGGCAACGGGCAGTTTGTCGCTGGTAATTGCGGGTATTTTTACTGCATTGATTTTCCCGCTTATCTGTTCCCTGCTGTAATTTTTTCGCCGCTGTGAAGAAAAGCTTTTCCCAGCGGCGAATACTTTTATAATGAATTACAATATCCCCTCCCGGGGGATAGAATTTTCAGTCGATTTATAGGCAAATTGTCATTGACTTTTAGGGGCAAAGAGAGTAAAATAAGACTGATATACTATGCTCCGAAAAAATCGGCGCAAGAATCTTGTATATAGGAGGAAATCACATTGAAGGATTGGGCATTCTTAACGACTGTCGAAGAGATGGAAGCTGCCACCAACGAGTTGCTGGAAACCGCAAACAAGGTTGGCGCTGACACCTGGCAGAAGCGAGTCAAGGACCAGACTCCCCACTGTGGCTTCGGCGAAGCAGGTACCTGCTGCCGTATCTGCTCCATGGGTCCCTGCCGTATCACCCCCAAGAGCCCCAGAGGTATCTGTGGCTGTGACGTGCACGGCATCGTCGCGCGTAACTATTTGATCTTCACCGCCGGCGGCGCTGCTACGCACTCCGACCACGGCCGTGAAATCATGCACACCCTGCACCAGACCAAGGAAGGCGGCAACTATCAGGTCAAGGATCCTGAAAAGCTGATCCGCATCGCCAAGGAGTGGGGCGTAGAGACCGAGGGTAAGGACATTTATGAGCTGGCTCACGAGATGGCTGAAGTTGGCCTGATGGAGTACGGCAAGCCCTTCGGCACCCAGAAGTTTGCAGAGCGTCCCCCTCAGCACACCAAGGATCTGTGGGCTGCTGCTGACATCACCCCCCGTGCTATCGACCGCGAAGTTTCTCAGTCCATGCATATGACCCATATGGGTTGTTCTTCCCTGGCTGAAGCTCTGATCCGTCAGTCCCTGCGTGCAGGTCTGTCCGACGGTTGGGGCGGTTCCATGATGGGTACCGAATTCTCCGACGTTATGTTCGGCACTCCCCACCCCATCGACACCGAGGCTAACATCGGCGTTATGGAAAAGGACAACGTCAACATCGTTGTTCACGGCCATGACCCCTCTCTGTCCGAAATGGTCGTTTACTTTGCCAACGATCCCGAAATGATCGCTTACGCAAAGAGCATGGGCGCCAAGGGCATCACCGTTTCCGGTATCTGCTGTACCTCCAACGAAGTCACCATGCGTCACGGCATTCCCATGGCCGGTAACTACCTGAACCAGGAAAACGTGGTT